>NZ_JARVSK010000025.1:0-242609 GCF_030209235.1 Pseudomonas sp. efr-133-TYG-103a | reverse complement strand
GATTTGTGTCTGACTGGAGGGTTGTAGGACCGGCTTCAGCCGGGAAGAGGTCGGTACATCCGCCGCAGATGCGGTGACAGGTCGTCAGTCATCGCGGGCAAGCTCGCTCCCACGGATTTGTGTCTGACTGGAGGGTTGTAGGACCGGCTTCAGCCGGGAAGAGGTCGGTGCATCCGCTGGAGATGCAGTGACAGGTCGTCAGTCATCGCGAGCAAGCTCACACCTACAGGTTTGAGTGTCAGCTCGGATGCCAGGTAATGCCGCAGCGTTCTGGTGAGAGCGTCAGCTCAATTGCCGGGTGATGCTGCGACATCCTGGTGGGTGTGGGCTCAATCGAGGCTGTCGACTTTCACGCGCAGGGTCATGTCGTCACGGCCTTGAGTGGAATAGCGCTGGGTCACGCCCTGTTCGTTGGCGCGGGACTGATCGCTCACCCCGGCCAGGGTGATCCATTCGCCCAGTCGACCACTGACCTGAGTGTCGGTGCTCTGCACCTTGATGGCGTCGGCCCGCTGTTGGCTCATGCGGTCGTTGTTGGTGGTGATGCTCAGGTGAACGGTGTCGCCGGTGACGTTGGCGGTGACGTAGAAACCTTGCGTGACGTTGCGATATTGCGTGTTCGTCTGCGGGTAGCCATAGCCGTCCGATTGCACGGTGGTGATGGGAATGCTCTGGCCCACCTGAATCAGTGCAGGCGTGCCCTCGTTGGCCTGAACCTGTTGCTGGCCGCCATCACGGCTGGCCGTGCCGTAGTTGATGATGCGCGTCTGACCGTTGACGCCGGTGCGGCCGTTTTGCGACCGAATGGTGCCGTTGACCGAATAACCCTGATCGTTCTGCACAGTGCTGTCGCTGGTGTCCACCGTGATCAGCAGGCGCCGCGGCGCGGTGTCCAGTTGAGACAGCAGGTCGCGCAACTCACTGATCTTGCCCGGCTCGGCGTTGACGATCAGCTTGTTGCCGTAAGCATTGGCGGTGCCTTCGTTGCCCAGAAAGGATTTCACCGTCGGCATCAGATCATCGCTGGTGCGATTGTTCAGGGGGATGACTTCAGTGGCGGCAACTGCCGCGAAGCTGCAAGCCAACAGCATTGAAGCGAGCAGGGTGCGTAACGACATCGGTGGATTCTCCGCGAGGGCACATCAAAGCAGTGAGTTTGCCAGTTTGTCGGCCTGGACATGACCAAATTGAATCGCAGACAGCAGAACGCCCCGGCGTTCTTGTATCAGCATAGCCAGCTGAGGCAAGAACGACGGGGCGTTCAAAGGCGGCAGCGCCCTTGCTTATGCCGAATGCCGGACCATGTCCACGTGCGGCAGGCCGGCTTCGAGGAACTCTTCGCTGATCACCGTGAAGCCAAAGCGCTCATAGAACGCCGTTGCATGAACCTGAGCGCTAAGCTTCTGCTCTTTCAGATCACGATTCTCCGCTTCGCTGATCACCGCGGTCAGCAAGGCGTCGCCTACCTTCAGGCCGCGCCAGTCCTTGAGAACGGACAGCCTGCCGATCTCGCCATCGGGTAACAGCCGCGCCGTCCCGACCGGGTAATCGCCTTCGTGGGCGAGAAAGTGCAGGGCACCTGCATCCTCGGCGTCCCACTCAAGCTCCGGCGGAACCGATTGCTCGGCAATGAACACGGCTTCGCGAATGCGCCGGATGTCGGCGTTATCTTTCTGCCAGTCGGCTACCCGTACGCGGATCTTATTCATCGGCAAACCCCAGACTTCCTTGTTTGACCAGCTCGCAGAGCAGGTTGCGACCGTCGTCATCTGCCAGCCACTGGCCCAGATTATCGAAATGCAGTGCATCGGCGGCGCAGATCATTTTCAGCAGCTCGCGCAAATGGCCTGGCAGCAGGCGGCTCTGGCCGCTGGCGAACAGTAACAGGTCGTCGTCGACTTCCGACCACGCCAGGCGCGCGCTTGGGTTGCGGATCAGTACGGCGCCCTGTTCCAGGCTGTCGAGCAGTTCGGTGTCGTCCAGTTCAGGGCCGACGACCAGTTCAGGGTAACGCGGCTCGGTCATGAACTGGCCAAACCAGGTCAGCAGCAGGCGTTCGTCGCCCATGTGTTCGGCCAGCAACGCTTTCAGCCGGTCCAGCGCGTCGTGCTGAATCTGATGCGGATCGCTGACCGGCTGGGCGTCGGCGTCGGTATAGCGCTCTTCGTCCGACATGAACTGGCTCAGGAAATCGGTGAAGTGCGTCAGCACTTCGGCCGCGCTCGGGGCGCGGAAACCCACCGAGTACGTCAGGCAGTCGTCCACTGCAACACCCCAGTGCGCCAAGCGCGGCGGCAGGTACAGCATGTCGCCCGGCTCCAGCGTCCACTCTTCGCCGCCCTGGAAGTCAGCGAGAATGCGCAGGTCGGCGTGCTCCAGCAGAGGGCTTTCGGTGTCGCACATCTGGCCGATTTTCCAGTGGCGCTTGCCGTGGCCCTGCAGCAGGAACACATCATAGTTATCGAAGTGCGGGCCGACGCTGCCGCCCGGCGCCGCATAGCTGATCATCACATCGTCGATGCGCCAGCTGGGCAGAAAGCGGAAGTGCTCCAGCAGCTCGCCGACTTCAGGGACGAACTGGTCGACGGCCTGAACCAGCAGCGTCCACTCGGTTTCCGGCAGCTTGCTGAATTCGTCTTCCGCAAACGGGCCACGACGCAGCTCCCAGGGGCGCTCGCCGTTCTCGATGATCAGGCGCGACTCGACTTCTTCTTCCAGCGCCAGACCCGCCAGTTCGTCAGGGTCGATTGGGCTTTGAAAGTCCGGAATCGCCTGGCGGATCAGCAGCGGTTTCTTCTGCCAGTAGTCGCGCAGGAATTCGCGAGCCGAGATGCCACCAAGCAACTGAAGAGGAGTATCAGGATTCATGTGTAACCTATTGAAAAAAGGTATTTTTCAGACCGGAATAAAAACGCCCGGCTCAGCCGGGCGTTCAGAGCGTGTAGGGTGCGATCAGATGCGCTTGGCTTGAGCCACGGCGTTGCCGATGTAATTCGCAGGCGTCAGCTTTTTCAGCTCGGCCTTCGCTTCGGCAGGCATGTCGAGGCCGTCGATGAACGTCTGCAGCGCTTCAGGGCTGATGCCCTTGCCGCGGGTCAGCTCTTTGAGCTTCTCGTACGGGTTCTCGATGTCGTAGCGGCGCATGACGGTCTGGATTGGCTCGGCCAGTACTTCCCAGCACGCGTCCAGGTCGGCGGCGATCTTCTGCTCGTTCAGCTCCAGCTTGCCGATACCTTTGAGGCTCGCTTCGTAGGCAATCACGCTGTGAGCGAAGCCCACGCCGAGGTTGCGCAATACGGTGGAGTCGGTCAGGTCGCGCTGCCAGCGGGAAATCGGCAGCTTGCTCGCCAGGTGCTGGAACAATGCGTTGGCGATGCCCAGGTTGCCTTCGGAATTTTCGAAGTCGATCGGGTTGACCTTGTGCGGCATGGTCGAGGAGCCGATTTCGCCAGCGACGGTCTTCTGCTTGAAGTAACCCAGGGAAATGTAGCCCCAGATGTCGCGGTCGAAGTCGATCAGGATGGTGTTGTAACGCGCGATCGCGTCGAACAGTTCGGCGATGTAGTCGTGCGGTTCGATCTGAGTGGTGTAAGGGTTGAAGCCCAGGCCCAGCTCGTCTTCGATGAAGGCGCGTGCGTTGGCTTCCCAGTCGATGTCCGGGTAGGCCGACAAGTGTGCGTTGTAGTTGCCGACAGCGCCGTTGATCTTCCCGAGCAGCGGAACTGCGGCGACCTGCGCGATCTGGCGCTCCAGGCGGTACACGACGTTCGCCAGTTCCTTGCCCAGCGTGGTCGGCGAAGCCGGCTGACCATGAGTGCGCGACAGCATCGGTACGGCAGCGAAACGGATCGCCAGCTCGCGGATCGACTCAGCGATCTGGCGCATCAGTGGCAGCAGCACGGTGTCGCGGCCTTCGCGCAGCATCAGGGCGTGGGACAGGTTGTTGATGTCCTCGCTGGTGCAGGCGAAGTGGATGAATTCGCTCACCTTGGCCAGTTCAGGCAGCTTGGCGGCCTGTTCCTTGAGCAGGTACTCGATGGCCTTGACGTCGTGGTTGGTGGTGCGCTCGATCTCTTTCACACGCTCGGCGTGCTCCAGCGCGAAGTCATCGGCCAGCGCGTCGAGAATGGCGTTGGCTTCGGCGGAGAAGGCCGGGACTTCAGAGATTTGCGGGTGAGCCGCCAGGCGTTGAAGCCAGCGAACCTCGACGAGGGCGCGAAAACGGATCAGGCCGTATTCGCTGAAAATAGGGCGCAGGGCCTGGGTTTTGCCGGCGTAGCGGCCGTCTACAGGGGAAACCGCAGTGAGCGAAGAAAGCTGCATGGGGTGTTCTCGGACAGTCGGGCAACGAAAAGGGGCGCGTATCATACATGAAAATTCGGTCCAGCCGAGGCCGGGTTACCGCCATGGAGGGCGCCGTGAGGGGTAAATCCTGTGTAGCGCAGTGCTCGCCGGATCAGCCGTGGAGCAAGGGATACAGTTCTTTCAATAACTTGCGACGGCTGATGACCAGTTGCCAGCGATGCCCGCCCACTTGTCGCCAAAGTCGCGCACAGCGTATTCCGGCCAGCAGCAGCGCACGGATTTTCGAGGCGTTGTTCGGCTGTTGCAGGTTGCGCATGTCGCCATGCACCTGAATGCGCTGGCGCAGTGTGCTCAACGTGTCCTGATACAGCGCGCCACTGGCAGCGATGACGTTCTCGTGAACGATCCCGAAGTGTTCGACCTGGGACTTGATCTGCGGCAGACGCTTGCCGATGGTGTCGAGCATGTCGTCGCGCTTGGACAGTTGACGCTCCAGCCCCAGCATCGCCAGGGCATAACGCAGTGGCTCGCGCTGCAGGGTGCCGGGGTCACGCTCCAGAGCGCTGGCAAGGGCGCGATAGCCTTCGCGCAGGTTCAGGTCGTCGCCGCCGAACACATCGAGTGTGTCCTTGGGGTCCATCACCAGCAGTCCGCCCAGCAGGCAGCCGACCGCCGCCTCGCTGGCCTGCCCGGTCTTGGCGATGCGGTCCACCAGCACCGCGGCCTGAAACACGCCGCCCAGGGCGGTCAGTTGCTCTTGGATCGGACTCATCAACGAGCGTCCTTGCTGTGCCAGGGTTCGGCGGTTTCGATGACGCCGCCGCCCAGGCAGACTTCGCCGTCGTAAAACACCACGGACTGACCGGGCGTGACCGCGCGCTGTGGCTCGTCGAAGGTGGCGCGGTAGCCGGTGGCGGTGCGTTCCAGCGTGCAGCTCTGGTCGCTCTGCCGGTAACGCACTTTGGCAGTCAGCTGGCGCGGCGTGCTGAGGTCGATCGGGTTGACCCAGTAGATCTCCGAGGCGAGCAGGGCGCGGGAGAACAACCATGGGTGCTCGTTGCCCTGGCCGACGATCAGCTCGTTGTGTTCCAGATCTTTGACCAGCACATACCAGGGTTCATCCCCGGCATCCTTCAGTCCGCCGATGCCCAGTCCCTGACGCTGACCGATGGTGTGGTACATCAGGCCCGCGTGGCGCCCGATGACTTCGCCTTCGGTGGTCTTGATTTCGCCCGGCTGCGCAGGAAGGTACTGCTTGAGGAAGTCGGTGAAACGACGTTCGCCGATGAAGCAGATGCCGGTAGAGTCCTTTTTCTTCGCGGTCGCCAGCTGGTACTTCTCGGCGATGGTGCGCACTTCGGGCTTCTCCAGTTCGCCGACCGGGAACAAGGTCTTGGCGATCTGTTCGCCGCCGACGGCGTGCAGGAAGTAGCTCTGATCCTTGTTCGGGTCCAGGCCCTTGAGCAGTTCGGTACGGCCATCGATGTCGCGACGGCGCACGTAATGACCGGTGGCGATCAGGTCGGCGCCGAGCATGAAGGCGTAGTCGAGAAAGGCTTTGAACTTGATTTCGCGGTTGCACAGGATGTCCGGGTTCGGCGTGCGGCCGGCCTTGTATTCCTCGAGGAAGTGCTCGAAGACGTTATCCCAGTATTCGGCAGCGAAATTCACGGTGTGCAGCTTGATGCCGATCTTGTCGCACACCGCCTGAGCGTCCGCGAGGTCGTCCATGGCGGTGCAGTATTCCGTTCCGTCGTCTTCTTCCCAGTTCTTCATGAACAGGCCTTCCACCTGATACCCCTGCTCCATGAGCAGAAGGGCGGAGACCGAAGAATCCACGCCGCCGGACATGCCGACGATGACGCGCTTCTTTTCTGTGTTGGAAAAGGCTGAATCAGACATAGGAATTCGATGGGTAGTCTGGAAAAGGACGCGATTCTATCAGGGAGTCGGCGTCAAGGCTAAAAGCTATTCAGTTGCGCTGACGCAATGCATGGGAAGAGAGGAACGGCTTCAGCGAGAGCAGGGCTGAGTGAGCACCCTGAATGTTGTGGTGTGAAACCGGACGCCTTCCCGGCTAAAGCCGGTCCTACGATGACGTGCGCCTGTCGGTTCCCGGCTAAAGCCGGTCCTACGATGACGTGCGCTTGTCGGTTCCCGGCTAAAGCCGGTCCTACGATGACGCGCGCTTGTCGGTTCCCGGCTAAAGCCGGTCCTACGATGACGTGCGCCTGTCGGTTCCCGGCTAGAGCCGGTCCGGGTGAGAATGCGTTTCAGTAGGACCGGCTTTAGCAGGGAAGGCGCCGTTCAATCGCGCACGACATCCATGCTGTGAACCGGGCCGGCCAGGTAATCGTCGATGCATTGCAGCACCAGTTCGCTGCGCCAGCGTTCGGGCTGGCTGACCAGTTCGTCGCGGGTGAGCCACGGGGCGCCGACGATGCCGGTGTCCAGCGGCTGATCGAGATGATGATTGATCGCCTTGGCCGAAAAACACACGCGCTGATAGGTCACGCCATTGCTGGGCGCGGTGTACAGATAGATGCCGACGACACCGGTCAGCTCGACGTCCCAACCCGTTTCTTCGAACGTTTCACGGATGGCGGCTTCGCGCAGGGTTTCGTTGGCTTCCAGGTGACCGGCGGGTTGGTTGAGCACCAGCTTGCCGTTTTTCAATTCTTCGACGAACAGGAAGCGGCCGTTGTCTTCGATGACGGTTGCGACCGTGATGTGGGGTTGCCAAGTCATTCGAGATCTCCTCGGTTAATGTAGGAGCAATCCGAGTTTGCGAGGGTCGCGATCGCGGTGTTCCTGACACGCCGCATCGCGACCCTCGCAACCTCCGATTGCTCCTACAGGGAATCGTGTGCGTCACAAAAAAAGAAAGCCCCGACACATGGCCGGGGCTTTCATGATGCGTTCGGCGGGGTGAACCGCCGACCTGTCAACCTTACTTCAACGCGTTGATCGCGTCGTTGAGGGTTTTGCTAGGCCGCATGGCTTTGCTGGCCAGTTCTGGCGTGGCGAAGTAGTAACCGCCGATGTCCAGTGGCTTGCCCTGAACGCCGTTCAGTTCGGCAACGATGGTTGCTTCATTGTCGGCCAGGGTTTTCGCCAGTTGGGTGAACTTGGCTTGCAGCTCTTTATCTTCGGTCTGAGCGGCCAGGGCCTGAGCCCAGTAGGTCGCCAGGTAGAAGTGGCTGCCACGGTTGTCGATACCGCCAACCTTGCGCGATGGCGACTTGTTGTTGTCCAGGAACTGGCCGGTGGCTTTGTCCAGGGCAGTGGCGAGTACCAGCGCTTTCGGGTTGTCGTAGACGTTGCCCAGGTGCTCAAGGGAAGCCGCCAGTGCCAGGAATTCGCCCAGCGAGTCCCAGCGCAGGAAGTTCTCTTCGTTCAGCTGCTGAACGTGCTTCGGAGCCGAACCGCCGGCGCCGGTTTCGAACAGGCCGCCGCCGTTCATCAGCGGGACGATCGACAGCATTTTCGCGCTCGTGCCCAGTTCCATGATCGGGAACAGGTCGGTCAGGTAGTCACGCAGGACGTTACCGGTCACCGAGATGGTGTCCTTGCCGGCGCGGATACGCTCCAGCGAGGTTTTCATCGCGTCGACAGGCGACTTGATGGTGATGTCCAGGCCGCTGGTGTCGTGGTCTTTCAGGTACTTCTCGACCTTCTTGATCATCACGGCGTCGTGCGCGCGCTGTGGGTCCAGCCAGAAGATGGCAGGGGTGTTGCTCAGGCGCGAACGGTTGACGGCCAGTTTGACCCAGTCCTGGATCGGCGCGTCCTTGGTCTGGCACATGCGCCAGATATCGCCCGCTTCGACGTTCTGTTCCATCAGGACCTGGCCTTTGTCGTCGGTCACGCGGACCACGCCGTCGGTTTCGATCTGGAACGTCTTGTTGTGCGAGCCGTACTCTTCGGCTTTCTGCGCCATGAGGCCAACGTTCGGCACGCTGCCCATGGTGGTCGGATCGAAGGCGCCGTTTTTCTTGCAGTCTTCGATCACTGCCTGATAGATGGTGGCGTAGCAGCGATCCGGGATCACGGCCTTGGTGTCCTGCAGGACGCCGTCGTTGTTCCACATCTTGCCGGAATCACGAATCATCGCAGGCATCGAGGCGTCAACGATGACGTCGCTCGGCACGTGCAGGTTGGTGATGCCCTTGTCGGAGTTGACCATCGCCAGAGGAGGGCGGGTGGCGTAAACGGCTTTGACGTCCGCTTCGATCTGCGCCTGCTGGTCGGCTGGCAGATTCTTGATGCGGGCGTACAGGTCGCCGATGCCGTTGTTCAGGTTGAAGCCGATTTCCTTCAGGACTTCAGCGTGCTTGTTCAGCGCGTCCTGATAGTACTCGGCGACGATCTCGCCGAACATGATCGGGTCAGAGACCTTCATCATGGTGGCTTTGAGGTGAACGGAGAACAGCACGCCCAGCTTCTTGGCGTCTTCGATTTCCTTGGCGACGAATGCGCGCAGCGCTTTCTTGCTCATGACTGCGCAGTCGATGACTTCGCCAGCCAGCACCGAAGTCTTGTCCTTCAGCACGGTGGTGCTGCCGTCTTTGCCGATCAGTTCGATCTTCACCGCACCTGCGGTTTCGATCAGGGAAGACTGCTCGCTGCCGTAGAAATCACCATTGTCCATGTGGGCAACATGGGATTTGGAGTCGGCAGCCCAGGCGCCCATCTTGTGCGGGTGCTTGCGGGCGTAGTTCTTCACCGAAAGCGGCGCGCGACGATCAGAGTTACCTTCACGCAGAACCGGGTTCACGGCGCTGCCTTTTACTTTGTCATAGCCAGCCCGGGCTGCCTTGTCGGCTTCGGTCACGACTTCATCCGGATAGTCCGGCACGTCGTAGCCCTTGGCTTGCAGTTCCTTGATCGCGGCCTTCAGTTGCGGAACCGATGCGCTGATGTTCGGCAACTTGATGATGTTGGCTTCCGGCGTCGTCGCCAGCTCGCCCAGCTCTGCCAGATCGTCGGAAACCTTCTTGTCGCCCAGCTGCTCGGGGAAGCTGGCCAGAATACGGGCTGCAAGAGAGATGTCGCGGGTTTCGACGGTGATGTCGGCGGAGGAGGTGAAGGCTTCGATGATGGGAAGCAGTGAGTAGGTGGCGAGGGCAGGCGCTTCGTCGGTGAAGGTATAGATGATCTTCGAGCGGTTGGACATTTTTGGGATAACTCTCTTCTTTGCTGAGCGTACACAAAATTTCGATATGCGCAGGGTAGGCACTTTCGCCCAAAGTATCGATGAGCCGAAAGTCGAGAATTTCGTCGCGTGATATGGGGTAGATCAGTCGAGCATCAAGCAGCCGGGCTGCGGTAACAGCGCGGCTTGTCGAGGGCTGAAAGTCTCGTTCCAGATGGCTCGGCCCCCAATGACCCTACGGTCACCGGCGCGAGTATATCACCGGTCCCGACCATTGATACGATACCCGTGTGAACGCGTTGCGCTCGCAGCGATTGGTTCAGTGCCGTCGGTCGGGCCTTGAAAATTCTCGCTGATCGCCACAGGCCACGGCCTGCTTGCCCTGCGTCAACCTGACGCAGTCCGGATGGTGCAGTGTCGGACACTCGGATTGCAAGTCGGATTTCGACTAAAGGAGCATTCGATCCAAGCGGCTTTCAAGCTGTCGGCGGATGGAAAGAACATGCACAAAGCGTTGGCCGCAGACTTGGGCCGTTTGCCAGGCCAGAGTGATGTCTTTGTCGGCCGCGCCTTCCGCGTCACCTTATTTATAGGCAGGCCAAATTGTGCAGACGAAAAAAAGCCGGTCGGCTTTCGTAAGCCGACCGGCTTTAAGGTCTCGCGCGTGAACGGTCCGGCTCAGGCGTGATCTTTGCTGTGTTCGTGATGCGTTTCGTGCTGATCGATCGTCTCTTTGGTGGCGGATGGGTGCGCAGTGATGTCCACTGCATGCAGCCCTTTGGGACCCTGGGTGATATTGAACTGAACCGGTTGCCCGGCCTTCAGGGTCTTGTAGCCGTCCATTTTGATCGCCGAGTAATGGGCGAACAGGTCTTCGGACTTGCCGTCCTCAACGATGAAGCCATACCCCTTGGCGTTGTTGAACCACTTGACCTTACCGCTTGACATAGTCACATCCCTCTGCAAAGGACTCCGATGGGAGTATCATCACCTCTCATCCGCCGGACCTAAAAAATTTTGGTTGACTGCGCGGACCCTTTTTACCCAATGTGGGTTCTATTGTTTGTAACACCGATTAGCCGATAGTCAAGGTCACGCAGCGGTCCAGTTGAAAACCGGTATGACTGCGACTACTTATTTCAATTACGTCCCCTGTGAACCTTCTTTACCATGCATGCAATCAGCAAGATTCGACTAACATTCAATCAGGATGATCCGCAATCCCATGAGGACGACGCGGCGGGCATCGCTGTACAGGAAGCCAAGCCGACATTGCAGGTGCCACCGATGTACAAGGTGGTTTTGTTCAACGATGACTACACCCCGATGGATTTCGTTGTCGAAGTGCTCGAGGTGTTTTTCAACCTGAATCGTGAGCTGGCCACCAAGGTCATGCTGGCCGTCCATACAGAGGGACGGGCAGTCTGTGGATTGTTTACCCGCGACATCGCCGAGACCAAGGCAATGCAGGTCAACCAATACGCCAGGGAAAGCCAGCATCCGCTACTCTGTGAGATCGAGAAGGACGGTTAACGCCGGACACTTGGGTATGAGGTGAAGCTATGTTAAACCGTGAGCTCGAAGTCACCCTCAATTTGGCTTTCAAAGAGGCCCGCTCCAAACGTCATGAATTCATGACGGTCGAGCACCTCCTGCTGGCCCTATTGGACAATGAGGCTGCCGCCACTGTTCTGCGTGCCTGCGGCGCAAACCTCGACAAACTCAAACACGACCTCCAGGAGTTCATCGACTCCACCACGCCGCTGATCCCCGTACACGATGAGGATCGCGAGACCCAACCCACTCTGGGCTTCCAGCGTGTGCTGCAACGTGCCGTGTTTCATGTGCAGAGTTCCGGCAAGCGTGAAGTCACCGGCGCCAACGTGCTGGTGGCAATTTTCAGTGAACAGGAAAGTCAGGCGGTGTTTCTGCTCAAGCAGCAGAGCGTTGCCCGTATCGATGTCGTCAACTACATCGCTCATGGCATTTCCAAGGTGCCTGGGCATGGCGATCACTCTGAAGGTGAGCAAGATATGCAGGACGATGAGGGCGGTGAGTCTTCTTCCTCAGGCAATCCTCTGGATGCCTATGCCAGCAACCTGAATGAACTGGCTCGTCAGGGCCGCATCGATCCGTTGGTGGGCCGTGAGCTTGAAGTCGAGCGCGTCGCTCAGATTCTCGCGCGCCGTCGCAAGAACAATCCGCTGTTGGTCGGTGAGGCAGGCGTCGGCAAGACTGCCATCGCCGAAGGCCTGGCCAAACGCATCGTCGACAATCAGGTGCCGGATCTGCTGGCCAACAGTGTCGTCTATTCGCTTGATCTCGGAGCCCTGCTGGCGGGGACCAAATACCGTGGTGATTTCGAGAAGCGCTTCAAGGCCCTGCTGGGCGAATTGAAGAAGCGTCCGCAGGCGATCCTGTTCATTGACGAAATCCACACCATCATTGGCGCCGGCGCTGCATCGGGCGGTGTGATGGACGCGTCCAACCTGCTCAAACCGCTGCTGTCTTCGGGTGATATCCGTTGCATCGGTTCGACCACGTTCCAGGAATTCCGCGGCATCTTCGAAAAAGACCGCGCGCTGGCCCGTCGCTTCCAGAAAGTCGACGTGTCCGAGCCTTCGGTCGAGGACACCATCGGCATTCTGCGTGGCCTCAAAGGTCGCTTCGAGCAGCACCACAACATCGAGTACAGCGATGAAGCCCTGCGTGCAGCGGCCGAACTCGCGTCGCGCTACATCAATGATCGTCACATGCCCGATAAGGCCATTGACGTGATCGACGAGGCGGGGGCTTTCCAGCGTCTGCAGCCTGTGGAAATGCGCGTCAAGCGCATCGAAGTGGCTCAGGTCGAGGACATCGTCGCCAAGATCGCGCGGATTCCGCCGAAACACGTCAACAGCTCCGACAAAGAGCTGCTGCGCAACCTTGAGCGCGACTTGAAGCTCACGGTTTTCGGTCAGGACGCGGCGATCGATTCGCTGTCGACGGCGATCAAGCTGTCGCGAGCTGGCCTGAAGTCGCCGGACAAGCCCGTCGGTTCGTTCCTGTTCGCAGGTCCGACCGGTGTCGGTAAGACCGAAGCGGCGCGTCAGCTGGCGAAAGCGCTGGGCATCGAACTGGTTCGTTTCGACATGTCCGAGTACATGGAGCGCCACACCGTGTCGCGTCTGATCGGTGCGCCGCCAGGCTATGTCGGTTTCGACCAGGGCGGTCTGTTGACCGAGGCGATCACCAAGCAACCGCATTGCGTGCTGCTGCTCGATGAGATCGAAAAGGCGCATCCGGAAGTCTTCAACCTGCTGTTGCAGGTGATGGACCACGGTACGCTCACCGATAACAACGGCCGCAAGGCGGACTTCCGCAATGTGATCGTGATCATGACCACCAACGCCGGTGCCGAAACCGCTGCGCGGGCTTCGATTGGTTTCACCCATCAGGACCACTCGTCCGATGCGATGGAAGTCATCAAGAAGAGCTTCACGCCGGAATTCCGGAACCGCCTGGACACCATCATTCAATTCGGTCGCCTCAGTCACGAGGTCATCAAAAGCGTGGTGGACAAGTTCCTTACCGAACTTCAGGCGCAACTGGAAGACAAGCGTGTGCTGCTCGAGGTGACGGATGCGGCCAGAAGCTATTTGGCGGAAGGCGGTTACGACGCGGCCATGGGCGCTCGTCCGATGGCACGTCTGATCCAGGACAAGATCAAGCGTCCACTGGCCGAGGAAATTCTCTTCGGCGAGTTGTCCGAGCATGGCGGTGTGGTACACATCGACTTCAAGGACGGCGAGATCACGTTCGATTACGAAACCACGGCGGAAATGGCCTGACGTTTGATCGCGATACAGCAGAAAGGCGCCGATTGGCGCCTTTCTGCTTTGGGGTGAACGGCGTTGGGCAGTGGTTGACTTGAGAACGTTACTTTGAAGCCCTTCGGGCCTATTCGCGAGCAAGCTCGCTCCCACACCGTTTGCATCGTGCCGTAGTCAGAGGGACCGAGTGATCCCCTGCCGGCGCACTGAACGGATGGATCGGGCGAATCCCGCGCCAACAAAAACGCCCGGCATGTGCCGGGCGTTTTTGTTAAGACCTGTTAGCGGGCGCGGTAAGTGATGCGCCCTTTGCTCAAGTCGTAGGGCGTCAGCTCAACGCGGACCTTATCGCCGGTAAGAATACGAATGTAGTTCTTGCGCATCTTGCCGGAGATGTGCGCGGTTACGACGTGCCCATTTTCCAACTCCACACGGAACATGGTGTTGGGCAGGGTGTCGACGACAGTGCCTTCCATTTCGAAGCTGTCTTCTTTCGACATGCAGTAAAGCCCTCGGTATCCAATGAATGGCCCGGTGCAAACGGCAGCCAGGCAAAAGCGGGCTGCATTGTGCCCGAAAAGTGGGGGTCAAGCCAAGGGCTTCAGTAAAGAGTGACCCATCTTTGATTGGTCAGCAGCTCGATCGGTCGATATTGAGTCTTGTAATTCATCTTTTTGCAGTTCTTGATCCAGTAACCCAGATACACGGCGTGCAACTGCAGGCGCGCGGCTTCGGCGATCTGCCAGAGAATCGCGTAACGGCCAAGACTGCGCCGCTCTTCGGACGGCTCGTAAAAGGTGTAAACGGCCGACAGTCCGTTGGGCAGCAGGTCCGTGACCGCGACGGCGAGGAGCCGACCTTCCACGCGGAATTCGTAAAACCGTGAGAACGGCAGGTCGCGCACCAGAAACGTCGAGAACTGGTCACGACTGGGCGGGTACATGTCGCCATCGGCATGGCGTTGCTCGATGTAACGCTGATAGAGGTCGAAGTATTCCTCACTGAAATGAGGCTTGGTGCTGGTGACTTCGATGTCGGCGTTGCGCTTGAAAATGCGCTTTTGCTGGCGATCGGGAACGAACAGTCCTACGGGAATCCGCGCAGGCACGCAGGCGCTGCAATTCTGGCAGTGCGGGCGGTAGAGATGATCGCCACTGCGGCGAAACCCCATGTCGGAGAGGTCGGCGTAGACCTGAACATCCATCGGCTGGCTGGGATCGAGAAACAGCGTAGTGGCTTGTTCCTCGGGCAGGTAGCTGCAGGAGTGGGGTTGAGTGGCATAGAACTTAAGCCGCGCCAGCTCGGTCATGATCAACCCTCGAGAAAAACTTTAGATAAGAGTGTATGCCAGGCGAATCAAAATCGCCTAGGTAGCCAGTCGGCGGAATTCTCCGCATCCAGGTGTCCGTGCAGATATTCGGCGAAGCTCTGGCGCGGGATCGAGCGGGCGCCCAGGCTTTGCAGGTGCTGGGTCGGCATCTGACAGTCGATCAGCACGAAGCCCCATTGCCGCAAGTGGTCGACCAGCGTGACGAAGCCCACCTTCGAGGCGTTGTCGGCCCGGCTGAACATCGACTCACCGAAAAACAGCTGCCCCATCGCCAGCCCGTATAGCCCGCCGACCAGCCGCTGCCCATCCCAGACTTCAACGCTGTGAGCGAATCCCCGCGCGTGCAGTTCGATATAAGCAGCCTGCATGGAGCCCGTTATCCACGTGCCGTCGGCGTAGTCGCGAGGTTCGGCGCAGGCCTGAATCACCCCAGCGAAATCCTGATCGAACGTCACTTGATAGCGCTGCTGGCGCAGAACCTTGTTCAAGCTGCGCGAGACGTGCAATTCCTCGGGAAACAAAACGGTGCGCGGGTCCGGCGACCACCAGAGGATTGGCTGGCCTTGCTGATACCAGGGAAAGCAGCCGTGCCGATAGGCCTGAACGAGCCGGTCGGCTGACAGGTCTCCACCCGCGGCGAGCAAGCCGTTGGGTTCGCGGGTGGCTTTCTCCAGCGCAGGGAAATCAAGATTGTCGCGTTGTAACCAGGTCAGCATGGCGTCGAGACTTTACGAGAGGGGAGGGGAGAGCGCGCGGGTGTGCAACTCCAGGCCATCAGCGCGGTCACAGGCGGTTGACCGTCGCAGCATTGGATGGATGTCGGGGAGATTTGAACGCTTCGCATCAGGCATGGCCGTTGGACAGTAGTGTGGTGTGGGAACAACACGTCATAACCCTTTGTCGGCAAAGAAAATGCGTGCTCAAATCATCTGTTGTTATCCAGGCTTGAAGATCTGCAAGGTCCACGCCAGACTAACGTGGCGTAGGGCGTGCAAATCCGTACAATGCCCGTTGTTGTTTAACCTCTTTTCAAGTCACCTGTCGAGCGCGCGTTCAACCTCACCGTTGTTCCCGACGCCGTTCAGGGATCGGTCAGCACTATTCGTATAGTCAACCATTAGATGTTCGCGCTTGCGCGCAGGAATTGAAGCGTTTTGAAGAAATCCACCGCAGCACCCAGCCCCGTTCCGCTCTGGCGGCAGCATTTGCACTACCGACTCAAGGAAGGTGCGCTGATCGCGTTCGGCGCCTTGTGCCTGTATCTGATGATGGCCTTGTTGACCTACGATCAGGCCGATCCGGGCTGGAGCCATACCAGCAGCTCCGTTCAGGTACAGAACGCTGCCGGTCGCGCCGGTGCGTTCTCTGCCGACATCCTCTTCATGGTGCTGGGCTACTTCGCCTACATCTTTCCGTTGTTGCTGGGTGTGAAAGCGTATCAGGTGTTCCGCCAGCGCCATGACCCGTGGCAGTGGAGCGGCTGGCTGTTTTCCTGGCGCCTCATCGGCCTTGTGTTCCTGGTCCTGGCCGGCGCGGCGCTGGCGCACATCCATTTCCATTCCGCCTCGGGTCTGCCGGGTTCTGCGGGTGGCGTGCTGGGCGAAGTGCTGGGCGATCTGGCCAAGCGCGCGCTGAATGTTCAGGGCAGCACGCTGCTGTTCATCGCACTCTTTCTGTTCGGCCTGACCGTGTTCACCGATCTGTCCTGGTTCAAGGTGATGGACACCACCGGCAAGATCACGCTGGACCTCGTCGAGTTGTTCCAGGGCGCGATCAATCGCTGGTGGACGGCGCGCAATGAACGCAAGCAGATGGTCGCCCAATTGCGCGAAGTCGACATGCGTGTCGACGAGGTGGTGGCGCCCGTCGCACCGGACCGGCGCGAGCAGGCGAAGGCCAAAGAGCGTCTGATCGAACGCGAACAGGCACTGAGTGAGCACATGACCGCCCGTGAAAAGCACGTGCCTGCGGTCATTGCTCCCGCGCCGGTCCGCCCGCCCGAGCCGAGCAAGCGCGTGCAGAAAGAAAAGCAGGTGCCGTTGTTCGTCGACAGCGCCGTAGAAGGCACCTTGCCCCCGATCTCGATCCTCGATCCGGCGGAAAAGAAACAGCTCAACTATTCGCCCGAGTCGCTGGCAGCCGTCGGCCATTTGCTGGAAATCAAGCTCAAGGAATTCGGCGTCGAGGTCTCGGTGGACTCGATTCACCCTGGCCCTGTGATCACCCGCTACGAGATTCAGCCCGCGGCCGGCGTCAAGGTCAGCCGCATCGCCAACCTGGCGAAGGATCTGGCGCGTTCGCTGGCAGTGACCAGCGTGCGGGTGGTCGAGGTGATTCCGGGCAAGACCACGGTCGGCATCGAAATACCTAACGAAGACCGCCAGATCGTGCGGTTTTCCGAGGTGCTGTCGACGCCGGAGTACGACAATTTCAAATCGCCGGTCACGTTGGCGCTGGGCCACGACATCGGCGGCAAGCCGATCATCACCGACTTGGCCAAGATGCCGCACTTGCTGGTGGCCGGTACGACCGGTTCCGGTAAGTCGGTGGGCGTGAACGCGATGATTCTGTCGATTCTGTTCAAGTCAGGCCCCGAGGACGCCAAGCTGATCATGATCGACCCGAAAATGCTCGAGCTGTCGATCTATGAAGGCATTCCGCATCTGCTGTGTCCGGTGGTCACCGACATGAAAGACGCCGCCAACGCCCTGCGCTGGTCGGTGGCGGAAATGGAACGTCGCTACAAACTGATGGCCAAGATGGGCGTGCGTAACCTGTCGGGCTTCAACCACAAGATCAAGGAAGCGGAAGAGGCGGGCACTCCGATTGCCGATCCGCTGTACCACCGCGAAAGCATTCACGACGAAGCGCCGCTGCTGACCAAGCTGCCGACCATCGTCGTGGTGGTCGACGAGTTCGCCGACATGATGATGATCGTCGGCAAGAAGGTCGAAGAGCTGATCGCCCGGATCGCCCAGAAGGCGCGTGCCGCCGGTATTCACCTGATTCTGGCGACCCAGCGTCCTTCCGTTGACGTGATCACGGGTCTGATCAAGGCCAACATTCCAACGCGCATGGCGTTCCAGGTGTCGAGCAAGATCGACTCGCGCACGATCATCGACCAGGGCGGCGCCGAGCAGTTGCTGGGGCACGGTGACATGCTTTACATGCCTCCGGGCACCAGCCTGCCGATCCGGGTTCATGGCGCCTTCGTTTCCGACGATGAAGTGCATCGCGTCGTCGAAGCCTGGAAACTGCGCGGCACCCCGCAATACAACGACGACATCCTCAACGGTGTCGAAGAGGCGGGCAGTGGGTTTGAAGGTGGCGGCGGCGGTGGCGACGGTGATGACAGCGAAAGCGATGCGCTGTACGACGAGGCGGTCAAGTTCGTGCTTGAAAGCCGACGCGCATCGATCTCCGCGGTTCAGCGCAAATTGAAAATCGGCTACAACCGCGCCGCGCGCATGATCGAAGCCATGGAGATGGCCGGCGTCGTGACAGCGATGAACACCAACGGCTCGCGGGAAGTGATTGCACCAGCCCCCATGCGTGACTGACACTTTACGTCACGAGTGACTGGACGGCGCCACCATGGCGCCGTCCGGCTTTAACTGAACTCAAAGAGGAATCCCATGCGTCTTATCCGCATGCTGTTGGCATCTGCACTGGCTTTTTCCGCTATTCCGGCCCACGCCGACGCCAAGGACGTGGCGCGCCTGACCCAGTTGCTGGAAAACTCTAAAACCCTCTCCGGCAACTTTTCTCAGTTGACCCTCGACGGCGGCGGTACACAGTTGCAGGAAACCACCGGCGATATGGTCTTGCAGCGTCCGGGCCTGTTCTACTGGCACACCAATGCGCCGCAGGAACAGACCATGGTGTCCGACGGCAAGAAGGTCACGCTGTGGGACCCGGATCTTGTGCAGGCCACCATCAAGACCCTCGATCAGCGCCTGACCCAGACCCCGGCCCTGCTGCTGTCCGGCGACGTCTCGAAAATCAGCGATAGCTTCGATATCACGGCCAAGGAAGCGGGCGGCGTGATCGACTTCGTGCTCAAGCCCAAATCCAAGGACACGCTGTTCGACAACCTGCGCCTGTCGTTTCGCAACGGCATGATCAATGACATGCAACTGATCGACAGCGTGGGCCAGCGCACCAATATCCTGTTCACCGGTGTCAAGGCGAACGAGTCTGTGGCGGCGAGCAAATTCCAGTTCCAGATCCCGAAAGGCGCTGACGTCATTCAGGAATAAGAGGTTTCAACGGTCGTTCATGGATCTGTTCAGCAGTGAGCCGATAGCCCAGCCTCTGGCCGCGCGTTTGCGTGCGACCAATCTGGATGAGTATGTCGGTCAGCAACATTTGCTCGCCCACGGCAAGCCCTTGCGCGAAGCGCTGGAGCAGGGCGCGCTGCACTCCATGATTTTCTGGGGGCCGCCGGGCGTGGGGAAAACCACGCTGGCGCGCCTGCTGGCCAAGGTATCGGATGCGCATTTCGAAACGGTGTCGGCCGTGCTGGCGGGCGTCAAAGAAATCCGCCAGGCCGTCGAAGTCGCCAAGCAGCAGGCAGGCCAGTACGGTCGCCGCACCATTCTGTTCGTCGACGAAGTGCACCGGTTCAACAAGTCGCAGCAGGACGCTTTTCTGCCATACGTGGAAGACGGCACGCTGATCTTCATCGGTGCCACCACTGAGAACCCCTCGTTCGAGCTCAACAACGCGTTGCTGTCCCGCGCCCGCGTGTATGTGCTCAAAAGCCTCGACGAAGCGGCGCTGCGTCAATTGGTCAATCGCGCATTGACCGAGGAGCGTGGGCTGGGCAATCGTCATCTGACCTTGGGCGATGAAGCTTTCAGCACATTGCTGGCGGCTGCCGACGGTGATGGCCGACGCATGCTCAACCTGTTGGAGAACGCCTCCGACCTCGCCGAAGACGGCAGCGAAATCGAACCGGAGTTGCTGGCGAGCCTGCTGGGCGACAGCCGTCGTCGTTTCGACAAGGGCGGGGAAGCCTTCTACGATCAGATTTCAGCCCTGCACAAATCCATTCGCGGTTCCAACCCGGACGCGGCGCTGTACTGGTTCGCGCGGATGATCGACGGCGGTTGCGATCCGTTGTACTTGGCGCGCCGCGTGGTGCGCATGGCCAGCGAAGACATCGGCAATGCCGATCCTCGCGCGCTGCCGCTGTGCATGTCGGCCTGGGATGTGCAGGAGCGGCTCGGCAGTCCTGAAGGTGAATTGGCCGTCGCGCAGGCCATCGTCTATCTGGCGTGCGCGCCGAAAAGCAATGCGGTGTACATGGGCTTCAAAATGGCCATGCGCGAGGCCACCGAGCACGGTTCGCTGGAGGTGCCGCTGCATCTGCGTAACGCGCCGACCAAGCTGATGAAGCAGCTCGGTTACGGCGAAGAGTACCGCTACGCCCATGACGAGCCTGATGCCTATGCGGCGGGGGAAGACTACTTCCCGCAGGAACTCGAGCCACGTCAGTATTATCAGCCGGTGCCCCGTGGTCTGGAGCTCAAAATCGGCGAAAAGCTCAAGCATCTGGCTGCGCTCGATCGCGCCAGTCCCCGCCAGCGGAGAAAATAGTGATTCAGACGATTCTTGCGGTGTCGATTGCCGGCATCGCTGGTACATTACTGCGTTTCGCGGCAGGCACTTGGGTGTCTGCCAACTGGCCTCGGCACTTCTACACCGCGACGCTGGCCGTCAACCTGGTGGGATGCCTGATCATCGGCCTGTTGTATGGATGGTTTTTACTGCGCCCGGAAGTGCCGATCGAGGTCCGTGCCGGCCTGATCGTCGGTTTCGTCGGCGGCCTGACGACGTTTTCGTCTTTTTCTCTGGATACGCTGCGCTTGCTGGAAAGCGGTCAGGCGCCACTGGCCATCGGCTATGCGGCAGTCAGCGTGTTCGGCGGGCTGCTTGCCACCTGGGCCGGCCTGTCCCTGACCCGAATTTAATAAACCCGATTCAATAACGAGGCAACGATATGCTCGACTCCAAACTGTTACGTACCCAGCTTCAGGACGTAGCGGATCGCCTGGCTTCCCGGGGCTTCACACTGGACGTAGCCCGCATCGAAGCGCTGGAGAACCAGCGCAAGACCGTGCAGACCCGCACTGAGCAGCTTCAGGCCGAGCGTAATGCCCGTTCCAAATCCATCGGCCAGGCCAAACAGCGTGGCGAAGACATCGCGCCGTTGATGGCCGATATCGACCGCATGGCCGAAGAGCTGAGTACCGGCAAGAAAGAGCTGGATGGCATTCAGTCAGAACTCGACGCCATTTTGCTGAACATGCCGAACCTGCCTCATGAATCCGTGCCGGTCGGTGCCGATGAAGAAGAAAACGTCGAAGTGCGCAAATGGGGCACGCCTGCTGCGTTCGATTTCGAGGTCAAGGATCACGTGGCGCTGGGCGAAAAGTTCGGCTGGCTGGATTTCGAAACTGCCGCCAAGCTTTCTGGCGCACGCTTTGCCCTGTTGCGCGGTCCGATCGCCCGACTGCACCGCGCGCTGGCGCAGTTCATGATCACCCTGCACATCAACGAGCACGGCTACGAAGAGGCCTACACCCCTTATCTGGTTCAGGCGCCTGCGCTGCAGGGCACCGGTCAATTGCCGAAGTTCGAAGAGGATCTGTTCAAGATCGCCCGCGAAGGCGAAGCCGATCTTTACCTGATCCCGACCGCCGAAGTCTCGCTGACCAATATCGTCTCCGGCGAAATCCTCGACGCCAGGCAGCTGCCGTTGAAGTTCGTCGCTCACACGCCGTGCTTCCGCAGTGAGGCGGGCGCATCGGGCCGCGACACGCGCGGGATGATCCGTCAGCACCAGTTCGACAAGGTCGAGATGGTGCAGATCGTCGAGCCCGAGAAATCCATGGAAGCGCTGGAAAGCCTGACCGGCAACGCCGAACGCGTGCTGCAGTTGCTGGAATTGCCTTACCGTGTGCTGGCGCTGTGCACCGGCGACATGGGCTTCAGTGCAGTGAAAACCTACGACCTGGAAGTGTGGATTCCGAGCCAGGACAAGTACCGCGAAATCTCGTCGTGCTCCAACTGCGGCGATTTCCAGGCCCGTCGCATGCAGGCGCGCTGGCGCAACCCGGAAACCGGCAAGCCGGAGCTGGTTCACACCCTGAACGGTTCCGGGCTGGCGGTCGGTCGTACGCTGGTGGCGGTGCTGGAAAACTATCAGCAGGCCGACGGTTCGATCCGTGTGCCTGATGTGCTGAAACCCTGGATGGGTGGCATCGAGGTCATCCGCTAAATGGAATTTCTGCCACTGTTCCATAACCTGCGGGGCGCCCGGGTTCTGGTCGTGGGCGGCGGCGAGATTGCCTTGCGCAAATCTCGGCTGCTGGCTGACGCCGGAGCGGTGCTGCGCGTGGTTGCACCCCAGATTGGCGCAGAGTTGCACGAGCTGATCGACAGCAGCGGTGGCGAGGAATTGTTGCGCGGCTACAGCGAAGCCGACCTGGACGGTTGCGTGCTGATCATTGCCGCGACCGATGACGAGCCGCTCAACGCGCAGGTTTCCGCCGATGCGCGTCAGCGGGGCGTGCCGGTCAATGTGGTGGATGCGCCTGCGCTGTGCAGTGTCATCTTCCCGGCGATTGTCGACCGTTCGCCCTTGGTCATCGCCGTCTCCAGTGGCGGCGATGCACCCGTCCTGGCACGGCTGATTCGCGCCAAGATGGAGAGCTGGATTCCGCCCACCTACGGACACCTCGCTGGACTGGCCGCGCGTTTTCGGCATCAGGTGAAAAACCTGTTTCCGAACGTGCAGCAGCGCCGGGCCTTCTGGGAAGAGGTGTTCCAGGGACCCATCGCTGATCGGCAGCTCGCAGGGCAGGGTGCGGAAGCGGAGCGTCTGCTGCAGGCCAAAATCGATGGCGAGGCGCCTGCGGCCACCGGTGAGGTGTATCTGGTCGGCGCCGGGCCGGGTGATCCCGACCTGCTGACCTTCAAGGCGTTGCGCCTGATGCAGCAAGCTGATGTCGTCCTCTACGACCGTCTGGTTGCACCGGCGATTCTCGAACTGTGCCGTCGCGATGCGGACCGGATTTATGTCGGCAAGCAGCGCGCCGATCACGCGGTGCCTCAGGATCAGATCAACCAGCAACTGGTTGCGCTGGCCAGGCAGGGCAAGCGCGTGGTGCGGCTCAAGGGCGGCGATCCGTTCATCTTTGGCCGTGGTGGCGAGGAAATCGAAGAGTTGGCGGCCCACGGCATTCCGTTTCAGGTGGTACCGGGCATCACTGCGGCCAGCGGATGCGCCGCCTACGCCGGTATTCCGCTGACCCATCGCGATTACGCCCAGTCCGTGCGTTTCGTCACCGGTCATCTGAAGAACAACACCACCGACCTGCCGTGGAAGGATCTCGTGTCACCCGCTCAGACGCTGGTGTTCTACATGGGGCTGATCGGCCTGCCGATCATCTGCAGCGAATTGATCCGCCATGGTCGCGGCGCAGACACACCGGCCGCGCTCATTCAGCAAGGAACTACGTCCAATCAGCGCGTGTTCACCGGCACGCTCGCCAACCTGCCGCAACTGGTGGCGGAGCATGAAGTGCATGCACCGACGCTGGTGATCGTGGGGGAAGTCGTCACGCTGCGTGACAAGCTGAAGTGGTTCGAAGGGGCGCAAGCTAGCATCTGATCAGCGCCGCTGGCGGATGCCAGGCGCGCTGCTGACCTGTTTCGATCAGGCCAGCCGCGCCCCTGTGCTTTGCAGCACAAGCAGGTGGATCAGGCGTGTTGCAGGATGCCTTTACCGCTCAAACGCGCACGGTCGTGTTCGCCACTGAAGTCCTGCGCCGGGCCTTTCGGCACCACGCCCGTCGGGTTGATGGTGACGTGGCTGGCGTAGTAGTGATGCTTGATGTGTTGGAAATCGACGGTGTCGGCGACGCCCGGCAATTGATACATCTCGCGAACCCAGTTGCTCAGGTTCGGATAATCCGCGATCCGCCGCAGGTTGCACTTGAAGTGGCCGTGATAGACGGCGTCGAAGCGAATCAATGTGGTGAACAGGCGAACATCGGCTTCGGTCAGGTATTCGCCCGCCAGATAACGCTTGCTGTCCAGCAACGTCTCCAGCTTGCCGAGTTCGCCGAACACGTCATCGAACGCCTCTTCGTACGCACCCTGAGACGTCGCGAAACCGGCGCGATAAACGCCGTTGTTCACCGCAGGGTAGATCTCGTCGTTCAAACGGTTGATTTCCGGGCGCAGCGCTTCGGGGTACAGATCCAGCGTGTTGCCGGTCAGACCGTCGAACGCTGAGTTGAACATGCGGATGATTTCCGACGACTCGTTACTGACGATGCGCTGAAGCTTTTTGTCCCACAGCACTGGAACCGTCACACGGCCCGTGTAATCGGGCGTGTCGGCGAGGTAGCGCTGGTACATGAACGTGTGGCCATCGAGCGGATCGCCCGTCGAGCCTTTCTGCTGGTCGAAGGTCCAGCCGTTTTCGCGCATCAGCCAGCTGACAACCGACACGTCGATCAGCTCCTCAAGGCCTTTGAGTTTGCGCACGATCAGCGTCCGATGGGCCCAGGGGCAGGCGAGCGAAACGTACAGGTGGTAACGGCCGGCTTCAGCCTTGAAGCCGCCTTCGCCGGAAGGGCCAGGGCGGCCGTCTGCGGTCACCCAGTTACGGCGCTTAGCCTGTTCACGCTGAAACGCGCCGTCTTTGCTGCTTTCATACCACTGGTCTTGCCAGCGTCCTTCAACGAGAAGGCCCATGTCTGACTCCAAATAGATGTGTACAGATGTACGTTGGAGATCAGTCTAAAGAGAATCGTTCGAACAAATAGCGCAAAGAATGGGCGGTAATAATCGATTAAATCGATTTATTCCGGTTTGCCCAGAATTGCTCGGCGCGTTCGAACGCTTCGGGCCTTGGCATGCCCAGGCCCCGCAATGCCAGCGCGATCGTGGCGATCAGTGCCAGCTGCGGATAGCTGTCCTGCGCTTCGCCCTTCCAGATGGCAATCAGTTGCTGCGGATCGAGGGTCGCGGGTTTGACATGACGACGATCGGACAGCGCCGGCCACTCTTCGTCCCAGGTCTGACCCGCTGTCGTGCCGTAGAGGTGACTGATGGTGTCCGGGTTGATTTCGATTTCACCGCCGTCGCCCTTGATGACGATGGCGTGATCGCCCAGCAGGCTGCTCGCGTCGCGGTGCACAGCCTGATAGCCCGGATGGAAAATGCTTTGCAAGCCACAGCGGGCCCCGAGCGGATTTAGGATGCGCGCCAGAGAGTGGATCGGCGAGCGCAGCCCCAGCGTGTTGCGCAGGTCGATCATGCGCTGCAACTGCGGCGCCCAGTCGCCTAGCGGGATGAATGCGATGTTCTGTTGTTCGAGCGCCTGACCGACCGCTTGCCAGTTGCGGCACAGCGGGATACTTAGCAGATCAAGCAGTTGCTCGCTGTAGAGACGGCCCGCAGTATGAGCGCCGCCACCATGCATCAGCACCCGCACGCCGTTCTGCGCGAGGCATTTGGCGGCCAGCAGGTACCAAGGCAGATGGCGCTTCTTGCCGGCGTAGGTCGGCCAGTCGATGTCGACCGCCAGCGGCGGCGCGTTCAGTCGTTCGCGCACCGCTGCGGTGAAACCCGCGAGTTCCTCCGCGCTTTCTTCCTTGTGGCGCAGCAGCATGAGGAAGGCGCCAAGCTGGGTGTCCTCGACCTTCTGATCGAGCACCATGCCCATCGCTTCGCGGGCCTCCTCGCGCGTCATGTTGCGCGCGCCGCGTTTGCCTTTGCCCAGGATGCGCACGAACTGTGCGAACGGGTGTTCGGCGGGCGTTTCGGTCACGAGTGGGGCGAAATCAGTCATAAGCAATTGGTCGGTCTGGGCAGGCCCGCCAGCTTGGCGGCAAGTTTGGCAGGAGTGCCGTTGAACAGACGGTTGAGGTGCAGGCTGTTGCCTTTTTCGGCCCCGAGCTTGAGCGCGGTGTACTTGACCAGCGGCCGTGTGGCGGGCGACAGCTGGAACTCGGCGTAGAAGTCACGCAACAGCCGCAGGATTTCCCAGTGCTCGGCGGTCAGAACAATGTCTTCCTCCAGCGCCAGGGCCTGGGCAACCTCGTCAGACCAGGCGTGCAGGTCTTCGAGGTAGCCGTCCTTGTCCAGTGCCAGGGTACGTCCTTCGACGATGAGTTGTTTCATAGCCAGGTGTTGACCTTGTCGTATTGCACTGACAATGCGACGAATCGGGGATAGTCGACAGCCGTTGCCCATTCCGGCAGTGGGAGATTTCGCGCTTTGGCGTCCTCGTCCAGCACAAACAACAACAGATTGTCGGCCCGCGCTTCCAGCGCCTGACGCGGTGCCGTCGAAGCACTGAGCGCGTACGTGGCGTCGCCGCAGAGCAGAATCGCATCGGCGCTGCCAAGCAGGCGCAGGCAGCTGTTCAGGCGCGTGTCTGTAAAAGGCGAGTGAGATAACACATGCAAAGTCGACATCAGAGCGTAATCACCTGGTCGTAACGGTCAATGAGCGCGGCGATCTCCTGATCGCGCAGGACCTGCAGCGGCTCGACGTTCAGTTCAGTTGGGCCCATCCCACGCTCGGCCAGGCTGGTGTGGCAGGCAAACAGATCATCGACGCCAAACATCGAAAGCGCCTGCAGGTTGGCGGTGATGTCTTTCTGCTGCAGCTCGCCGGCGGCCTGGGCGGGCAGCAGCTGCAACACGCCGTCGTCCAGAAATAGCATCGCCAGCGGGAGATCGAACGCGCCGCCTGCAAGGGCGATGTCCAGCGCTTCGCGAGCACTTGGCCCGGTCCATGGCGCCTGCCGACTGATGATCAACAATGACTTCGCCATGTCATGGCCCTCCAAAGCAGATCAGACGATCGGCCGATTGCACCGCATCGTGCAACTGGCCCAGACCGGACAACTCCCAAGGCGCTGCGAGATTGACGGCCGGGCGCGAGTAACGCCGGGCTTCGTCCGCGTCGAGAACGCCACGGCGCAGGGCAGCGGCGATGCAGACGACGCCGTCCAGTTGATTGTCTGTCACAAAGTCCCGCCACTGCGCCGCGACGTCCTGTTCATCCTGCGGCGTCACAACGCTGGAGGACGCGCTGTGCACGCCATCCTGGTAGAAAAACAGCCGCACGATTTCATGGCCGCCTGCCAGGACCGCCTGCGCGAACAGCAAGGCCCGGCGCGACGAGGGCGCGTGAGCAGGGGAGTAGAGGGCAATCGCGAACTTCATGGGCGGCTCGGCAGCAAAACGGTGTGGTCAATGCAGGCAATGATAAAGAATTCATGAACGCGAGACAGCAAAAAGCCCGCCGAAGCGGGCTTTTTGTTGAATGGCGCGTCGAATCAGTCGTCGCGGCCCATGATGCCGAAGATCTGCAACAGGCTGATGAACAGGTTGTAGATCGAAACATACAGGCTGATCGTTGCCATGATGTAGTTGCGCTCGCCACCGTGGATGATGGCGCTGGTCTGGAACAGGATGCAGACCGACGAGAACAGGACGAAGCCTGCGCTGATCGCCAGTTGCAGCCCGCTGATCTGGAAGAACATGCTCGCCAGCACAGCGGCCAGCAAGACAAAGAAGCCAGCGGTGATGAAACCACCGAGGAAGCTCATGTCCTTGCGGGTGATCAGCACGTAGGCCGACAGACCACCGAACACCAGCGCGGTCATGGCGAACGCCGAGGATACGATCTCAGCGCCGCCCTGCATGCCCAGGTAGCGGTTGAGGATCGGGCCGAGGATGAAACCCATGAAGCCGGTCAGCGCGAACGCCGATACCAGGCCCCACGCCGAGTCGCGCAGTTTGTTGGTCAGGAAGAACAGACCGTAGAAACCGATCAGCACGACGAAAACATTCGGGTAGCGGACGTTCATCTGCTGCGCGACGAACGCCATGATGCCGCTGAATGCGAGAGTGAGGGCCAGAAGGCCGTAAGTGTTGCGCAGGACGCGGCTAACCTCTAGCTGCTCGACCTGCACGCGGTTGTTGACTGCGTAATCCTGTTCGCGCATGGCGCTACTCCTGATGTGAAATGAGCGGTTTGAAATCTCAAGTTGCAAAGATCATAACAGAGCCGAAGCCCTGCGCCAGGCAGAGAGTTTGACAGCTTGTTTCATTCCGGTATTATGGCGCCCGCAACGCAATTGGAGGTGTGGCCGAGTGGTTTAAGGCAGCAGTCTTGAAAACTGCCGACTGTAACAGGTCCCTGAGTTCTTATCTAAGGTACCTAGTCGTCGCACCTTACGTAGCAACCTCCAGCAGCATCCGGGAAATTGGCAGAGTGGTTGAATGCACCGGTCTTGAAAACCGGCGTACGTTAATAGCGTACCCAGGGTTCGAATCCCTGGTTTCCCGCCAAATATCAATGAAATCAAGGGCATACGCTTCGGCTATGCCCTTTTTTTCGTCTGTTTACTAGCTCAGATGGGATCAGGGGGTGGCCATTTTTTTCCTTCTCATAAGGCGCGACGGTATTGTCGATCGTGCCCCAGGAAGTGGTGTAACTCATCACGGCCTTGACCACTGAGTTTGCCGTTTAGTTGATAACGGCCGAAAGCTTGGCCTGTGGATTATCGCTGACTGCCTCAAAGGCTTCCAACTGCATGTAACGCCGTTGCAGACACCACTCGTCGTTCTGCTCCAACAACATCGCGCCTACCAGTCGTGTGATCGCCGGATCGTTGGGAAAGATACCCACGACATCGGTGTGGCGCTTGATCTCGGCGTTGAGCCGCTCCAATGGATTGGTGCTGTGCAACTGCTGCCGGTGCGCCTTGGGAAACGCCATGTGAGCCAGTACCTCATCTTCGCAGCCGTCCATTAGTACGGCGATTTTTGGATACTTCTCTCGCAGTTGGTCGGCCACCAGGCGCCATTGTTGATGGCATTCAGCGCGACTGTCCTGAGCGAAGACTGTGCGCAGTAGCGCCGCCCAAAACTTAAGAAGCAAACTACAAGCTAGTCTCGCCTAGCCGACCTCCTGTTGCCTAACACTCTCTCCGAGCTGACGCTCGCCACGCTCCGGGTCATTAGCCATTCCACCCCCCTCTGACCCGACAAAATGCTCAGTGCAAATCATGCGCAGAGTGGTCAGGTCGAATGCAATCGACCGGTCAGGCGTAATGGAAATGACTTGTCCGACCCCGTGCAAAATACTGGTCAAGTGGTATGAGATTTCGCAGCTATAGTGATTTCGCTTGGCTGGACTGCTCGCGGGAGACTGATCC
Source organism: Pseudomonas sp. efr-133-TYG-103a (assembly GCF_030209235.1). NCBI lineage: Bacteria > Pseudomonadati > Pseudomonadota > Gammaproteobacteria > Pseudomonadales > Pseudomonadaceae > Pseudomonas > Pseudomonas sp. efr-133-TYG-103a. Next base: position 213,750 of record NZ_JARVSK010000025.1, on the reverse strand, counting down.
GACGGTCATATCGGGGTGGGGTTCGGGCTCAGACATCGGATATGCTTGGTTAGTGGAATTCGCCGTCGAAGACGCTCGGTCTACCCAAGTCTGCATCTCCTTTGCTCTCAAAAGCCGGTACCAAGACATGGCTACGAAGATGAACAGACCCGCACCAAACACTCGCAGAATCCACGCCGAGTTCGTTTGTGAGTCGATTGCCTCTGCAATAAAGCCGTCATTGAAGCCTAAAACCAGACGGCAGATGACATCTTTATCCCAAATGTCGCGCACCGGATGTGGAGCATCGATGTAAAGACAGTCACCTTGCTGAAGGTGCCACGGCTCGCCACGAAGCCAAACAGGGAGGTCGAACCGTAGACTGTAGGCCTCGTGATTTCCGACCCAGAACCACGTACCTGTGGCGTTGACTTTGAGTAGTGCATAATCGCTCTTCTGGACGAATTGCCCACCTACGATGAATGCAACCGCCAGGATGACGTATAGCGTCCGGGTAACGAGAACCTCCCATCTATCAGGAATCTCGAAGCGCAATTTATTGGCTTTGAAGTATCCGCCTGCACGTCGTAGCTCGGCGAATTCAAGATCGTATGTGCGCATCCAATTATGAAGCTTTGATTTGGCCTTCCCAGACTGCAGATGGAAGCCGGTCTTCAAATTGAATTTGTTCAGATCCAGATATTCGTCAGCGACCTTCTGGTCGTCGGTATTTGTATATTTTCCCTCAAGCCCGAGCCACTTGAGGATCTGATGGACGATGAAAAACAGGGATCGTGTGCGCCACCAGACCACTGCGACAGCCACCACCCCGCAGAAGATAGGCCAGAGCTTGTAGAGGACGTCCAGCAGGTGCATCACGGTAGTGAAAGTTTGTTCAGTCAAGGTTCGCTCTCTCCATGAGAAACAACCGAGCATCCTACAGTGATGAGGGTGGAGGCACAGCATCTGATCGGCAGAATGAAATGCAAAAAAACGATCAGTAACCGTGCCTGTCAGCAGGTGATCGGATGTCTGAAAATCTGGTTAGAAATCGTAGGGTTTTCCTGATTTACATAGGCGATGACCTTGAGTTCGGCTAGCATTAACAACATAGTGTCACCACCCCCATTCAGTAGGAGCAATACATGTCGCGCTTGACAGAATTCCGTAAGCTTGAACAGCAGCTGGCTGCATAACTAGCAGAGCTCGAAACTATCAAAAACGACGACGGCCTCAAGAAAGAAATTTAGTTCGAGACGAGGCTGCGTAACCTTTTGGCTGAACACGGCTGCAGCCTGCGCGATGTTGTCAATATTCTCGATCCTCACGGTGCGAACCGTAAAGGCGCCCCAGCAACTCCTGAGAAAGGCACACGTCGTTCACGTAGCGTTAAGGTCTATAAGAACCCGCACAACGGCGAAATTGTGGAAACCAAGGGCGGCAATCACAAGACCTTGAAAGCTTGGAAAGCTGAATTCGGCAGCAATGAAGTCGAGTCCTGGGTTGCCCAGTGACAAATGATCAGTGCTGAGGAAGCCGCCCGCTGGGCGGCTTTTTTATAGCTGAATTTTAAGCATCGGCCGAGGGCATTGGTAGGGCCGTCCTAATGTCTGGGTGCTCCAGCCAGTAACGGGCCATTAATTAAGTGAGCGTAGGCAATAGGCCCGCGTGGGCAAGCTGGGAGTATTCCTCATGTATCTCCCAAGTTGGGTCAAAGCCAACATGGTTTTTCCACCTGAACCCACCCCACCATCGTTTCAGTCCCAGTTGCCGATCAAGGGGGCTCCCTGAGCACGGCAAGGACTCACCGTTACTGGATCCAAATGGGAGTTTATGGCATATAGCCGCTACTGGAGAGCGCTGCTTCATCTCAGGCGCTCAATTACCATACCGGATACCCAAGCCTGACGGCATGGATGTCGAGCTGACAGGATTAGGAATGTCTCAGGTAGTTTTGGACAGTATTAAACATGTGTGCACCGCTCTCTCGGTGGCGGTCAAAGAAGGGATTCGTGTGTTCCGATCTCTTCGCTCTGTGTCTACCCCAGATGGTACCTTTGAGCCCCTCACACCGGTGCTCATTGAGAGCGCTCAGTTCGACCGGTATGAGCGCGAGTTGCGTAGCGCGCTTGGTAATGATGAGGTTTTGAATATCGCGCTCACCGGAGGATACGGTGCCGGCAAAAGCAGTGTCCTGAAAACCTTTTTTGATCGGCATCCCGAGTTTCAAACGGCTTACGTGTCGTTGGCGACGTTCAGCAAAGATGCTCCTTCCCCTTTGCCGAATTCAGAGGCTGATCCCAGTGAGGCGTCCTCCAAGCCAGCTCATCAACCTCAAAATTCCGACGAGAGCAAAACGTCCAGTGATCTGATCTCCAGAATCGAAGAGACGATAGTCCAGCAGCTCCTCTACGCGGTACCAGCCGCCCGACTGCCCAAGACTCGTCTCAAGCGAATTGTGCAGACCTCGGGACGGAGCATTGCCTGGCGGACAGGCTTCTGGGGGGTAATGCTCGTCGTGGGTGCACGGCTTTATGTCCCTACGCTGAAAGACGTTCCTGCGCTCGACCCTGAATGGTTGCTGCCAACCCTGATGACAATACCCGGATGGCTTTCGGTTGTATTGGCGGGATTGGGAGGTGTGTACCTTCTGTACGCCGGGCTGAAATTCCTTTCAATGTTCAGTATCGATGGCCTGACGCTCAAAGGCGGCAAGCTCGAGGCCATGCATCACGGATCTGTACTCCACAAGAACGTAGACGAGATCATCTACTGCTTTGAACGGAGTGACATTCGTGTAGTGGTCATTGAGGATCTGGATCGGTTCGGCACTCAGGAAGTGTTTTTCCGCCTGCGCGAGATCAATTTCACCATCCGACACTCGCCTCAGATCAAACGTCCTGTCCACTTCATCTACGCGATTCGGGACGAGCTTTTCACAGTCACCGATAAGACGAAGTTTTTCGATCTCATCATTCCTGTGATCCCGGTCGTCAACTCGGAAAACTCGAGGGAGAAGCTCTACGAGTTGATGAAGGGGAGAGAGGTGGACGGCAAGGTGCTCGGAGCTGAACTCGACCCCATTTTGGTGGAGACGGTCTGCTATTACATCGATGAAATGCGGCTGATCAAGAACATCGTCAATGAATACGACATGATCGCGAATTTACTCTGCCACAGCGGCCTTAAGCTGGATCAGAACAAGCTGTTCGCCATCGTAGTCTTCAGGAACCTTCACCCAGATGAGTTTGCTGAGTTGAGCAAGCGAAGAGGCAAGGCATACGCATCGCTTACTGGACTGGCCGTTTGGGCTAGCCAACCGTCGGCAGAACTCACCGAGCTCAAGCGCCTAACCGATGAGAAGGCTCTGCGTGAACAGCACGGCGAAGAGCGCATAATCGATCTGAGGCTAAGAGTTTGGTACGAGGTGATAAAGGCGAGCGGAATTGAAGGTGCAAACCACATCCGGATCGACGGTAATGAGACAGTCAGCCTCAACGAGTTTCTCCAAGAGGATGCATTCACTCGGATCTGTGAAGCTGACAGGCTGGAGAGCCTTCTTCATCAGCAGTGGTCACATAGTTCGCAAAGAGGGAGTCATGTTCGTCCAAGCGACGCGCTTACACGGGCCGGATATAATAAGCGCCTTGCGTGGATTCAGCAGTCTGTAAAAGTACTAGACGATTCCATCAGAGCAACGGAAAGGAAAATCACGGAGCTCAAAACCATTTCTTTCCGAGAAGCTGCCAGAGGTGAGTACGGAGCAGTCATCGCTCAACGTCTGACAGGTATGGACGTAGTCGTATACCTGATGCGCGCCGGTTACCTCGACACCGATTACACGGACTACCTTGGGTTTTTCTACGAAGGCTCTCTGACCCACGATGATCAGAATCTGATTCTGGCCCTCCGACGTCGTATCAGCCCCGACGTTTCTTTGCCAGTTCGCAACCCAGAGCGAGTAGTTGGCAAGCTGGAGCATGATGCTCTGGGTGACGGCAATGGCATCATCGCTGATCTGATAATCGAGCTCTCACTGACGGCGCCGCTCAACGATCTCTCCGACACCAAAACGCAAAAGCTAGATGTGATCTTGCAGAGCGGCTATCGGTATTTGGGCCGGCTTAGTGAAGCAGCACAAATCATCCTTGGTGGGCAACATCAGGCACCATTCGTTCAGGCAATGTACGTGCTGGCACCAAGCCTATTCACTGAGCTACTTGGTTCCGACGGATTCAAAGATCTAGCTACTCGACAGGCGCTGATATGCGGCGTTATGGAGAGCTTGTCCCAAAAGCAGCTTGAGTTGATGGCTCATCGGAAAGAACTCCTTGAAACTATCTCAAGCCTGAGCGAAATCGACGGCTTAATCGCAGGTATGGAGTCGAACACTGGTGGCTGGGCGTGGCTGCGTCGCGAGCCTGTCCGATTCAATAGTCTAGCCTCAGAGGTTGGCAAGGATACATTAGGACAGTTGGTAGAGTGGGGGTGCTTACAGCTTACACTCCCAATGATGACCCTGATGTTGGCAACGTTTACTCCCGAGCGCGGAGATGTATCGTGCAGGCGCCTGCGCGCATTGGATCTGCGTGGACTTGATGCGTTGATTGAGATCGATCCCGAGGAATTTGTCTTCGAACTGTTGAAGCAACCAGACAAGCTCCAGGAAAACACGGAATCCCTTCGATACCTGCTCGACCTTGTAAAAGATGATCAAGATGTGCAGGAGGATTTATTCAAGCACACCGAGTGCATGATTGAGGATCTGGAAGGCTTCACACCGAACATCTGGGAAAAGGCGCTAGCGTCAGACCGAGTGGCATCAGTGGCTCGATCTGCGTGGCATTACTACTACGGCAGGATACTCACATCGATTGAGGCCGCTTCAGAAGAGGCTAGTAAGGATGAGCAAGATTACCTCAGGGATGTCCTCACAGCATTCCTTGCTCGCAACACCATAGAAGCCCAACAGCTTTGGGATGAGAAGTGGACTGATGCGGATGAGCTGAAAGCCTATCTCTTGGCGTCGGAGCTTGACGATGATTCTTTGGGAGAAATATTCGCGAAAACTACCGTCGGTGCGAAGTCCCTTAAAGGCTTGAGCTTACCGAAGAACCGTTGGGAGTTTCTGGCGCAAGCTTCGTTCGTGCCCTTCGATGATGAAGTCTTGGAAGAAATTGGCAACAATGCTCCCGCCGCAGAGGCAAAGTATCTTATCCGATGCTGGGCTCAAGCGCGGAACTACGTCGAACTGCGAAGGCTTGATCCAAAAATTGTAGGGGCTCTCTGCGATGCCGAAAATGTTCCCATTGGGGACATTGCCAAAATGTGGGAGGGCTTGGTTGAGAGGGAGGAGGCCGGAGATGCTTCCGTGATCGGAAGACTTGGTTCTGTCTGCGCCAAAGCCAATGCCGAAAATGTCACGCTACCAAAAAATTGCAGAAGCATGATCGTAGCGCGGGCACGTGACGCCGCAATCTCGCAACGGGAACGCCAGGAACTACTTCACCAGGCACTGAAACTCCACATCGATTGGGCAACCACGTCACTGATCCTGGTCTCCCTGGCTGGTGGGTTCGCTGAGCTTTTGGGAGACAAACGAACAGTACGTCTGCCAAATACTGAGCAGGATCTCCGGCTAGCAAACGCTCTTCATGATCGAGGATTTGTAGGCAAGATCAAAGAGGATAAAAACGGCATCACCGTGTATACCAAGCGCGTGGGGAGGGGGTAGTCCAGTGAGGCTGACCACGCAGCGCAGCCGTGAATGCAAAAGTTTTAGAGCGTGATCTGCAGGTGTCAGAACGACGCGATTCACCGAATGCATCAGGAGTAAATTTGCTCAATTATTCGCTGTAGATGGATCTGTGGTGGGGGTATAAGGGCGGTCGAAGTTGCTGACGCCATGCTGCTGGTATGTGAAGGCACCGGACGGTGGCAGCGCCGCCCGCTTTGCCAGGAGAGCCGGTGATTTGTCGTCTCGCGCCTTATGAGAAGGCTGCTATGAGATTATGACTAGCTTGACTGAAGCCTTTCCGGGTATCGGGTTTTCACGTCCCCCAGATCTTGCTCCTTGATCAATGTCGCAGCCCCGCGAATACCCCCTCGACTGACACAGCCCCCTGAACACTTCATCAAGCCTGCCCGGACCGGGGCGCGATTGCACAGGAAGGTCCTGCGCAATCGTCCTCGGTTTTTACTCGCCGATCATGCATCGGGGCTCAGCGTCAGGCAGTGGCGCCCACTTCGTCGCCGGGTGCGCGGGGCGGGGCATAGACAGGAGTGGCCAGCCCTTCGAAACGCGCTTTGAGCTGCAACGCCAGGTACAGCGAATAATGCCGTGACTGATGCAGGTTGCCGCCGTGAAACCACAGGTTCGGCTGCCGCGTCGGCTTCCACATGTTGCGCAGTTCGCCCTCGTATGGACCAGGATCTTTCGTGGTGCCCGAGCCCAGACCCCAGCAGGGCCCGACGTTATCGGCGACTTCCTGGGAAATCAGCTTCGCTGCCCAGCCGTTCATCGATCCGTAGCCGGTGGCGTAGACGATCAGGTCTGCGGGCAGGCGACTGCCGTCGTTGAGCACCACCGTGTCCGCTTCAATGCGCTCGACGCCCAGGCCCGGCGCGCTTTTCAGTTTGATGGTGCCATCGGCAATCAGCGCCGAGGCGCCCACGTCGATGTAATAACCGGAGCCGCGCCGCACGTATTTCATGAACAGGCCTGACTCGTCGTCGCCAAAATCGAGCATGAATCCTGCCTGGCTCAAACCCTCGTAGAAGTCTCTGTCACGCGCCTTGATGACGTCGAACACCGGCCGATGGAAGGCAGGCATGACTTTGTAGGGAATGGAGGCGAAGAGCATGTCGGCCTTGTCGGTGGTCAGGCCGCTTTCCACGGCGTCCTCCGAGTACAGGCCGCCAAACACCAGGTCCATCAGGCTGTCCGAGCGCACGATGTGCGTGCTGGAGCGCTGCACCATCGTGACGTCGGCGCCGTTTTCGACCAGGTCGGCGCAGATGTCGTGGGCCGAGTTATTCGCGCCGATCACCACCGCGCGCTTGCCGCGCCAGGCATCACCGCCCGGATGCCGGCTGGAATGATGCTGCTGACCCTGGAAGTGCTCGGCGCCGGGGTAGACCGGTACGTTCGGCACGCCGGACATCCCGGTGGCCAGAATCAGCTGGGTCGGCGTCAGCGTCAGCGGCTCGCCGTCACGCTGCACCTGAACCGTCCAGGTGCCCGCTTGCTCGTCGAAGCGCGCACTTACGCATTCGGTGCGCGGCCAGTAGTTGAGCTCCATGACCTTGGCATACATCTCCAGCCAGTCGCCAATCTGGTCCTTTGGCGTGAACACCGGCCAGTGATCGGGGAAGGGCAGGTACGGCATGTGGTCGTACCAGACCGGGTCATGCAGGCACAGCGATTTGTAGCGTCCGCGCCATTGATCACCGGGACGCTCGGCTTTATCGACAATCAGGGTCGGCACGCCCATGCGTTTGAGCCGCGCCGCCAGGCCCAGGCCGCCCTGGCCTCCGCCAACGATCAGGCAGTACGGCTGAACAGTGCGGCCCAGCGACGCTTCTTCATCGCGACGACGCTCCAGCCAGTTGCGCCCGTCGGCGTGGCCGTGGCCGTGACTGGCGCCCATCGGTCGCCGACGGCCTGTGGGCTCTTCGAATCCCTTGAGCTCGCGCAGGGTCGTCAACAGGGTCCAGCACAGGCCGTCCTTGAGACGCACGTAGCCTTTGCCGCGACCGGCGTCTGTCTCAAGGCTGATCCAGCCTTCGAGCACACCGTCGTTTAGCGTCGCCTCTCCGTCCAGCTGCCACTGCTCGGGACGGGTCAGGTCCAGGCGCGCTTCGAGCATGTCCCGGATCGCGGGCTGGCCTTCCAGGGTCACCAGGTTCCAGCTGAACAGCAGCAGGTCGCGCCAGTAGCATTCGTCGGCAAAGAGTTCCAGGGCGCCGTCCAGGTCCCGTTGGGCGAGCCGCTGACCCAGATTGTCGACCCAGGCAGCCAGTTCGGTGGTCGGCGTTTGATGAGGTGTTTCTACGGCGATGTTCATGGGGGCTTCTCCCGATCTTGTTGTTTTTGTACCGGACTGGATCAGAGCAAGCGTCGGGCCACCTTGGCCAAACCTGCGTGGCAGAGCGGTTTTCGGGGGATTGGCCAGTGTTTTGAGATCGGCGGAGTGTCACGCTGGCGATATGACTCGGTGACACAGTGTCACGCGGCGCGCGGGCGGCCGGCGGCGGTCTCTTGGTCTAAGCTGCGGACTGAGCCGTCGCTTCCCGTCACGGAGAACAACAATAATGACGCCCACCCTGATCAACGCCCACGCGCAGCAGGTGCTGCAAGCGGTGCAGGGCACTCACGCCAGTGCTGGCCCAGGCCCCGACCTTGCCATCACCCGATCGTGGCGCCGCTGTCTGGATCAACATCGACTCGATCCCGCCAGCCGCCGCGCGCCCGATGTCCTCGAGCAGCCGCGCCTGCAGGATCACCGCGCGCCGCTGGAACACATGATCGCCGCCGCGCGCTGGCAGATGAACAGCCTGCACCAGCAGGTCGGGCGTGACGGTCATGTGGTGTTGCTGACCGACGCTCGCGGGGTTGCGATCGACAGCGTATTCAATGAGGCCGAGCGTTCGGAGTTCCAGCGCTCCGGGCTGTGGCTGGGGTCGGTGTGGAGTGAAGAAAACGAGGGCACCAATGGCGTCGGCACCTGCCTGGTGGAGCGCCGCCACGTGACGATTCGGCGTGATGAGCATTTTCGCGGCCAACACGTCGGGCTCACCTGTTCGGCCAGCCCGGTATTCGATTCCAGCGGCGAATTGCTGGCGGTGCTCAATCTTTCCTCGGTGCGCAGAGAGCAGAGCCTCGCACAGCATTTTCAGGCCATGGCGCTGACCCAGTTGTCCGCCAGACTGATCGAAAGCTGCTTTTTCCTGGGCAATGAACCGCACCGTTATCTGTTGCGCTTTCACCCGGAAGCCGGGTTCGTGGGGCTGCTGGGAGAAGGCCTGCTCGGTTTCGACGATGACGCCCGCGTCTGCTCAGTCAATCAGGCCGCGCTGGATCTGTGGGACATGACCCGGGCGCAACTGGTGGGCCAGCCGCTTGCAGCGTTAGTGCAGACGCCCATCGAACACCTGCTGAGTCAGGCCAGCGTCCAGCCCGGCGTGTGCTGGCCACTGCGCTTGCTCGACGGTCGGCTGTTTTACGCTCAGCTTCGCGCACCGCTGCGTACGTCACCACGGACGACGCCCTCGCAACCCGGCATCAAGGATGCGCGCGTGTGCCTGGAAGATCCGCGCCTGCAACGCGGCTTCGACCGCGCGCTACGGGTAATGGAGCGGGATGTGCCGGTGTTTCTGCAAGGCGAAACCGGCACGGGCAAAGAAGCCTTTGCCGCGGCACTGCACCGAGCCAGCAGCAGGGCAGGCCAACCTTTTGTCGCGATCAACTGCGCGGCCATTCCCGAGTCGCTGATCGAGAGCGAGCTGTTTGGTTACCGTGGCGGCAGCTTCACCGGCGCGCGCAAGGACGGCATGGTCGGCAAGCTGGAGCAGGCCCATGGCGGAATCCTTTTTCTCGATGAAATTGCCGACATGCCGTTGGCACTGCAAACGCGTCTGTTGCGGGTGCTGGAGGAACGTCAGGTCGTGCCGCTGGGCGGTGCGTCGGCGCGTCCTCTGGATGTTCGCCTGATCAGTGCAAGCCATCAGGACTTGCAGGCCTGCGTGGCCGACGGCCGTTTTCGCGAAGACCTGTTCTATCGCCTAGGCGGCTTTGCCGTGCAGCTGCCGCCGCTGCGCGAGCGCTCCGACCGAGACGCGCTGCTCGATCTGCTGCTGCGCAATGAGGCCAAGGGCTTGCGGATTCAGCTGGAGCCGGGCGTCAGGGAACGTTTGCTGGCGCACCCCTGGCCGGGCAACGTCCGACAACTGCGCACCTGCCTGCGCACATTGATCGCGCTGGCCCGGGAAGGGCGCGTGACGCTCGACGATGTGGCCGAGCTGTTGCCGGACGCCTCGGCGGTGGCGCAAAACCCCTTGCATCAGTCCGAGCGTCAGACGCTGCTCAGCCTGATCGAAGCCGAGCACTGGCATGTCGCTCGGGTCGCCGCGCGGCTGGGCATCAGTCGCAATACGCTGTATCGCAAGCTGCGGCATCACGGCATCGTTCGTCCCGGCCGGCCCGACCCGCTGCCCTCGTGACTGCCCGTGCGCAGAAAGCGGCGACGCTGCCAGCGCGCGCTTTCCAGAGTCTCGCCCGTGTTGGTCTGAACCTTGCTACTTCCCCTGTACAGGACGCCTCGCCAACCGAAAATTGACGCAAGGCGCCTGCACCTTCTCGCAGACACGAATCGGCACGCTCCCAGATGAGCTGCCTTGGAGCCAGCCTTGAGCACCCTCTCGGAAATTGCAGCAAACCTTTTGAAGCGTGAACACATGACCGAGGCGCCTGGTGCGCAAGGCGCCGCGCCGGCGGGGATGGGCTGGGAGCAGTTGATGACGCTCTCCCAGGAGAAGGACGTGCTCAAGTGGCAGGCGCAGCTCAGCGACCTGATCAGCCGGACGCAAGGTCAGCGTCGGGTGACGGTCATGCGCGTGATCCAGGGCGGGCTGTCGTAAAACCTGGATGACTCGCCCGGGTAGCAGACGCAGCGCGGCTTGAAGCAACACCGCGCTGTGGCTCGCTCAGGCCGCTGCATCGAACTTCGTCCCACGCTTGAAGTATGTCCGTTACGCGGCATTGGTCGACATATTGGCGTTAGCCTGCACGTTCAGGGCGCGTTAAAGTCGCCACCATGTTCCTGCACATCCGGATGAAAGAGATGACGCGCCCTCGGTTTTTACCTGACAACTTCACCCTGACGCTGGTCGCCGTGGTGATCATCGCAAGCTTTTTGCCCGCCAGTGGGCAGGTCGCCGTCGGCTTTGGCTGGTTGACCAACATCGCCATTGCCCTGCTGTTTTTCCTTCATGGGGCGAAACTTTCGCGTGAGTCGATCATCGCCGGTGCGGGCCACTGGCGCCTGCATTTGCTGGTGTTCGGCCTGACCTTCGTGCTGTTCCCGCTGCTGGGCCTGGCGCTCAAACCGGTGCTGTCACCGCTGATCGGCAACGATCTTTACATGGGCATCCTTTACCTCTGCGCACTGCCGGCGACGGTGCAGTCTGCAATTGCCTTCACGTCGCTGGCGCGCGGCAATATTCCGGCGGCGATCTGCAGCGCGGCGGCGTCGAGTCTGTTCGGGATTTTCCTGACGCCGCTGTTGGTGACGCTCCTGCTGAATGTCCACGGCGAGGGCGGCTCGACGCTCGATGCAATCATCAAGATCAGCGTGCAGCTGCTGCTGCCGTTCATTGTCGGCCAGATCGCCCGTCGCTGGATCGGTGCCTGGGTAGGGCGCAATAAGAGCTGGCTGAAGTTCGTCGATCAGGGCTCGATTCTGCTGGTGGTCTACGGCGCATTCAGCGAGGCGGTCAACGAAGGCATCTGGCACAAGATTCCGCTCTGGCAGCTGGGCGGTCTTGTGGTCGTCTGCTGTGTGGTGCTGGCGCTGGTGCTGACGGCCTCGACCCTGCTGTCCAAGGCCTTCGGCTTCAATCAGGAAGACCGCATCACGATTCTGTTCTGTGGCTCAAAGAAAAGCCTGGCGACCGGCGTCCCGATGGCGCAAGTGCTGTTCGCCGGCAGCACCATAGGTGTGTTGATCCTGCCGCTGATGCTGTTTCATCAGATTCAGTTGATGGTTTGCGCGGTGCTCGCCCAGCGTTACGCCAAGCGCACTGAACCGGTTGCGGAACTGATGGCGCAGGTCGATCCGTAATCGTCTTGGTGTGACGCCGCTGATATGAAAAAGCCCCGATGATTCGGGGCTTTTTGTGTCCGCAAGCGTTGATTGCGATCAGGCTTCGGCCAGTTGTTCCTCGTATTCCTTGACGTACTCGCCCGCTAGTTTCTCTTTCTGCTTGTCGTCGAGCAGTTTTCCGGCCATCTGGAAGAACTTCTGCTCCTCTTCCTTCAAATGATGGTGGACCTTCTCCGAGAGCTTCTTGGCGGTCGCCAGCCAGGCCGGGCTGGACATCTCGGTCTCATCCAGTTCTTCCATCATCTCGTCCATCTCATGGTGCTCGGAAATGGCATGGCGGCTCAGATCGACGCCATTGTCGAACTGCATCAGCGGGATATAGAAGAAGCGCTCTTCGGCGGTTTCATGAGCCTGGAGTTCGGCCTTGAGCTGCTTGTACGCCTCAACGCGTTCCTTGCTGTCGCCGTGGGTCTGGATCAGTGCATCGGCGTAACCGCGCTGCCGGTCATGGCTTTCTCTCAGGGCTTCGAAAATGTTCACGGTGTGGTTCCTCGGTCAACGGCAGGTATGCCTATTGCTAGACCGTCGGCGATGATCGGACGTTCCCTGAGGGCAGGGGCATAAGCTTAGATCCATACGTTTCTTTCATATTCATGGGCTATTTTTATAATAAAAAAGAATTTCAACCCGAACGCTCATGCATTTCCATGCTGAGCGTCCGCTTCAGTCGCCTTCAACCCAAGGATCGCCATGTCCCTTCGCACGCTCATCGTCGCCGCCACTCTGCTGCTGGCGACGGTCACTGCCCACGCCGAGCAGGTCATCAATATCGGCTATCAGCGGTCTTCTACGCTGTGGATTCTGCTCAAGAACGACGGTCAGCTGGAGCAGCGCCTCAAACCGCTGGGCTTCACCGTCAACTGGCATGAGTTCAGCAGTGGCCTGTTGAGCGCCATGAATGCCGGCAGCGTCGATCTGCACGCTGACGTGGCGGATGCCTTTGCCCTGTTTACACAGGCCGCCAACACGCCGCTGACCTATTACGCCCGTGAAAACCCGTCGCCGACTGCGCAGGCGATCATCGTTCAGGACAACTCGCCGATTCACAGCCTGGCCGATCTGAAGGGCAAGCGCGTCGCGGTGTCCAAGGGCTCGGGCAGCAACTTTCTGTTGATCTCGGCGCTGAAAAAAGCCGGGCTGACCCTCGCTGATATCCAGCCCGTTTACCTGGAAGCGCCGGACGGCGTGGCGGCGTTCTCCAGCGGCAATGTCGACGCGTGGGCGATCTGGGACCCGTTCCTGGCGACGCAACAGCGAGAGCACCATGTGCGTGTATTGGCCGATGGCAGTGATGGCGTTGCCAACTACAACCGTTTCTATGTCGCCAATACAAGCTTCGCCAAGGCCCACCCGGACGTGCTGCAAGTGGTCTTCGATACCCTTCATGACGCCGGGCAGTGGGTCAAAGGCCATCCGCAGGAAGCGGCGAAAAACCTGGCGCCGCTGTGGGGCAACCTTCCGACGGCAACCGTCGAGCTGGCCAACAGCCGTCGCAGCTACGACATCGTGCCGGTCAAGATCGACCAACTGGCCGAGCAGCAGCGCATCGCCGATTACTACTTCGAAGCCAGGCTGATTCCCAAGCCACTGAAAATTTCCGACATCGCCGTCTGGGTGCCCAAGGCCAACTAAGCAGGAGACTGTCCATGAGTCGTCAAATTCACCTGTCTGCCTTTCTGCTGACCGGCCCGGTCATCCACAGTCATGCGGCCTGGCGCCACCCCGAAACGATCGGCAATTATCTGGACCCTGAGTATTACGCGCGCACGGCGCGGGTGGTGGAAGAAGGGTTGTTCGATTTTCTGTTTTTCGCCGATCGTCTGGCCGTCGGTGACCAGATGGGCGGCTCCCGCGATGTGGCGTTGCGTTACGGCGCCCAGGATGCGACGCGTCTGGATCCGCTGCCGATTCTGTCCTATCTGGTGGGGCAGACCCGCAAGCTGGGGCTGGGCGCCACGCGTTCGACCACTTACTACGAGCCCGCGCAAATCGCCCGAGAATTCGCCACGCTGGATCATCTGTCCAAAGGCCGGGCGGCGTGGAACATCGTCACGTCCATGAACGACAGCGAAGGGCGGCTGTTCGGCAAGGACAAGCACCTTGAGCACGATCTGCGGTATGACCGCGCCGATGAGTTCGTCGAAGTGGCGCTCAAGCTATGGCGCAGTTGGGCGCCGGATGCTTTGAAGCTGGATCGCGAAAGCGGTGTGCTGGCCGACCCTTCGAAGATTACCTCTGTGCAGCATCAGGGCGAGTGGTTCAAGGTCGAAGGGCCGCTGAACATACCGCGCACACCGCAGGGCCGTCCGGTGCTGATCCAGGCCGGTTCGTCGGGGCGAGGGCGGCGGTTCGGTGCGCGCTGGGCCGAGGCGATCTTCACCATTCACCCTCACCTGAAAGCGATGCAGGCGTTTCGCGAAGACGTGCGTGGGCAGGTCGTGCAGCAAGGGCGCAGCGCCGACAGTTGCAAGGTGTTGACCGCCGTGATGCCGTTCATTGGTGGCAGCGAGGCCGAAGCGCGGGCCAAGCGCGACCGGCACAACGCGCTGGCGCGCCCGGAGTTGGGGCTGGTGACGCTGGCCTCGCAATTGAACGTGGACCTGTCGCCGTTTCCGCTGTCGGCCACGCTGGCTGAAATTGCCCGTGATCCGTCGATCCATCCGGCTGCCGCCGAGAAGCTGCTGATGCAGGGCGCGCAGACCACGCTGGAGGAACTGGGGCGGATCTTCGCCAGCAGCGTTCGGGTCCCGCAACTGGTGGGAACAGGCGCGCAGATCGCCGATCAATTGGCGGAATTGTTCACCCAGGGTGGCTGTGATGGCTTCGTGATTTCTCCGGCGTATCTGCCCGGCTCGTTCAGCGAGTTCGTCGAAAGCGTGATCCCGCACTTGCAGCGCAAAGGCTTGTTTCGCACGGCTTACGAAGGCTCGACATTGCGCGAGCATCTGGGGCTTGCCGCGCTGGAGGATTGAGGCCGCTAACGCTGGCTTTATCTGAATCGATCCCTGTGAGAGGGCGTCTGCTCGCGAAGAAGCCGGTCCAGCCGACGCTGCTTCAGTGGCTGAACGTGAATCATCGCGAGCCCGCCCGCTCCCACAGTGAGTGGCATTCGTCCCGGCTTCAGGGGGTGTCCGGACAATCTGCATCCTGTACAGCCTTCTGACAGCCTCCCTTGCTCAATGACGGGCTGACATCCGGAGCATGCTGCGTATGATGGGCCCGACGTTTTTTTTGCAAAGGGCCCATGTCGATGATGAAGTTTTTCGCCGCGCTGCTGTGCGTATTCACGGGTTTTGCCCATGCCGAACCCGCTCTGCTGGGCGACCTTGCCTTGCCCTATCTGGCCGCTGCCCCGGCGGACACCCGGAACAAACCCCTGATCATCTTTCTGCACGGCTACGGCAGCGACGAGCGCGATCTGTTCGGCATCAAGGATGAGTTGCCCCAGGATTACACCTACCTGTCAGTGCGCGCGCCGCTGGAGGTCGATGGTGGCGGTTACAAGTGGTTCAGCCAGGACACCGATCAGGCCGAGTACGAAGGCGTTACCCGAGACGTTGACCAAAGCACCGACCAGCTCAGGACGTTCATTCAGCAAGCCACGGAAAAATACGCCACCCAGCCCGACAAGGTGGTGCTGATCGGCTTCAGCCAGGGCGCGATGATGAGCTACCAGATCGGCCTGCAATACCCGGAACTCGTCCACGCCATTGCGCCACTGAGCGGCAAGATCCTGGCCGACCTGAATGCCCGCCTGAAACCTGACGATCGCCTCAAACCGTTGAAAGTCTTCATCGGCCACGGCACGGCCGACACCCGCGTGGCATACACGGGCGCGACCGATGCGCAGACCGTTCTGGAAAACCTGCTGATCAGTCCGCAGTTTCACGCGTATGCCGGAGCAGGGCACACGATCACGGGAACCGAGGTGACCGATCTGAAGCGCTGGATCGAGACCGTGCTGAAGCCTTGATCCCGCGAACGAGTTCGCTCCCGCACGGCGAACGGCTCCTCCGGTCACAGCCCCTGACTGCCGCGAATCAGTTCGTACGCCCTGCGGGCCAGTGGGTTGACGGTGTTGGGCCGTATCCACAGGTGATAGGTGACATCCGGCAATCGCGGCAGTCCGTCGGCTTCACCGAGTACGCGCATGTCCGGGCCGAGCATTTCCATGCTGCGCGCCGTCACGCCCAGCCCTGCGCGGGTGGCGGCTTTGATGCCGATCAGGTTTGACGCCAGGTAGGCCTGGCGCCAGGCGATATTGGCGCTTTCCAGCGCCTGCAGCGCGTAGCGACGGTAGATGCTCGGTTCGTCCACCAGAATCAATGGAATCGGCTCGCCCGGTACGTGGATGTATTGCGCCGAGCAGATCCACCAGACCGGCGAGGTGCGCAGGGCGAACCCTTCGAGCGCCGGATCCTCGCGGGTCGAAATCACCATGTCGACCTTGCCGCGGTGCAGGTCCTCCATCAGAAACGGGCTGCGGCCCACGTCGATTTCCAGGCGCAGCCTGGGCGCCGACCGGGCGATGTGGCTGAGGATGGGCGGCAGGATGGTATCGGCGATGTCATGGGGCGAGCCGATGCGCAGCACGCCGCTGAGGCTGCTTTCGCGCAGGGAATTGAGTGCATCGTCGTTGAGCGACAGCATCTGCCGGGCGTGGCGCAGCAGCTGTCGCCCGGACTCGGTGAGCTGCTTCTGACGACCCTGTTTCTGAAACAGACTGACACCGATCTGCTGTTCGAGGCGCTGCATGTGCTGCGTCACCGATGATTGCGTGCGCGACAGCTGCGCGCCGGCGCCGGCGAAACTGTGATGATCGACAACGGCGACGAAGGTGCGCAGCAGTTCGAGATCGAGTGTCGAGGACATGTTTTCTATCCTGTAACGTCAGTATGTGTAGGCACGAGGCTTGTGCCGCCGATCTGCCGGTTATCGGCAACGAATCGGTCGACAGCGCAGCCTGGCGTGCTGCGCGCTGTGTCGACAACGGATGGCGGGACAAGCCACGCGCCGCGAATTACATCAGCTGCGAAGGCCAATACATTACGGATTTTTATGAATATGAAACACCTTTTCCTTCAGGATATTCACGAAGCCCAATAAACACGGACTTATTCCGTTTTGCGCTAAGCCGTGAGACCAGAAAGTTATAACCATATTTGATATTTGCATTTCCGTTGCTGTTGATTGCTCCCCTAGGATGCGTTCATTACAAGGCGCCGACCCACGAGTCTCAGGCGCCGAGCCGATGATCTTTCGAGGGGAAATCCATGCCGTACACGCGCTCGCCCATTACCCGTCTGTTGCCCTTGTTCGCCGGCGCTCTTGTTGCGCTGGGCGCCAGCTTCGCCGCGCAGGCCGACGCCACGCTGGACAAGATCGAGCAGCGTCATCGTGTGGTGGTCGGCGTGCTGTTGTCCGGCGGGCCGTTCGGCTCCATTGATCCGCTTACCCAGCAACCCAAAGGCCTGAATGTCGATCTGGCGCAGAACATCGCCAGTCAGTTGGGCGCTGAGGCTGAACTGGTGCCGGTGCTTCCGGCCAACCGGGTGCAGTTCCTCCAGCAGGGCAAGGTCGATCTGTTGATCGCCAACATGGAGTGGACCGCCGAGCGCGGCCAGCAGCTGGGCTTCGTGCCGACGCCGTTCTATCGCGTCGGCGGTACCGCGGCGGTGCTCAAAGACAGCAAGATCACCCGCTGGGAAGACCTCAAAGGCCAACCCGTCTGCACCTCCCAAGGCAGCAGTTACGTCAAGCCGCTGACCGAGTTCGGGGCGCAGCTGAAAGCGTTCAAGAGCTCCTCGGAATCGCTGCTCGCCCTGCGCGGCAACAACTGCGTCGCAGCCGTACATGACGCTACGCTGATCAACCCACTGATCGCCGACAGTCCGGAGTGGCAGAACTATCGCGCGATCAGCCCCGAGCTCAACCCTGCGCCTTCGGTGATCTGGACACGCCCCGGCGAGACCGACACCCAAGCCAGGCTCGACTCCATCGTCAAGGAACTGCATCGCAGCGGCTGGCTGATCGAGGCCGAAAAGCGCCATCACATCACGCCTGCGTCGCCTGCGCTGGTCGAGCTGCATGACAAGTATCAGGCCGCCGGCGCCTGAGGCGTTGCATTCATTCGGGCTTCCACCACAAGGCAATCGTTCATGAGCAGTTTTTCCTTTGGCAAGACGCTGTCCACTTGCGGCCTGGCGCTGAGTCTGGCGCTGAGCGCGGCGTCCGCACACGCCGACGCAACGCTGTACAAGATCCAGCAGCGGCACAAGATCAGCATCGGTGTGATCCTCAGCGGTCCGCCGTTCGGCACCATCGATCCCAAGACCGGCGAGCACCTGGGCTACAACGTCGAGCTGGCCAAAGGCATCGCGCAAAAGCTGGGTGTGGAGGTCGAGACCGTGTCGGTATTGGCACCCAATCGCGTGCAGTTTCTGCAGCAGGGCAAGGTCGACATCCTGATCGCCAACATGCAGTACACCGATGAGCGGGCGGAGATCCTCGACTATGTGCCCACGCCTTACGAAGAAGTGGGCGGCGCGGCGCTGATCCGCAAAGGCGCAGGCATCAGCACGTGGGAAGACCTCAAGGGCAAGCCGGTGTGCGTGTCGCAGGGCAGCAACTTCATCAAGCCGTTGCAGGAAACCTACGGCGCGCAGATCAAGGCGTTCCGCAGCCAGTCCGAGTCGCTGTTGTCGTTGCGCGGTAACGGCTGCGTGGCGGCGGTGCACGTCAGCCCGACCATGCACGCGCTGCTCGATGACCCGGAATGGGCCGACTACGACATTCCGCTGGCCACCGACCTGATCCCGTCCAAATCGGTGATCTGGGTGCGCAAGGGCGAACACGACACGCAAGCGAAACTGGACGCGATCATTCGTGACTGGCATCGCAGTGGCTGGCTGATCGACGTCGGCCAGCGCACTGGCATGGCGCCCTCCCAGGCCCTGCGCGACCTGCACGAGCAGTTCCGCAATGCCGCGCCGCTGGCGGCGCAGTGATTCCCGGGAGACCAGCCATGAGCGGCGAACTGTTCCAGACCTTGCAGCAATTGCTCGGCACGCCTTACGTCCTGCCGGGTGAGGCGTCACCCGCGCAACTCACCGACAAGCAGGGCACCTATGTCGGCAAAGCGCTGGCGGTGGTGCGTCCGGCCAATACGGAGGAGGTCGCCGCAGTGGTGCGTGCCTGCGTCGCGCACCGGGCGCCGATCGTCGTGCAGGGCGGAAACACCGGCCTGATGGGCGCGGCAACCCCGGACAGCAGCGGGCGGGCGGTGCTGTTGCTGCTTGACCGGCTGAACCGGGTGCGCGAGGTTGATACCGATAACGACACCCTGACCGTCGAGGCCGGTTGCATCCTGCAGAACGTTCAGGAGGTTGCCCGTCGTGCGGGGCGGTTGTTTCCACTGAGCCTGGGCGCGGAGGGCAGCTGCACCATTGGCGGTAATCTGGGCACCAACGCAGGAGGCACTGCGGTGCTGCGCTACGGCAACACCCGCGAGCTGACGCTGGGGCTGGAAGTGGTTACCGCCGAAGGTGAAATCTGGAATGGGCTGCGCGGCCTGCGCAAGGACAACACCGGCTACGACCTGCGCGACCTGTACATCGGCAGCGAAGGCACGCTCGGCATCATCACCGCCGCGACGCTGAAGCTGTTCCCGTTGCCCAAGGCGCAGAGTACGGCCTTTCTGGCGTTTGATTCGCTGGCGCAGGCGGTCAGTTTCCTGTCTCACGCCCGGGCCGGTTTCGGCGCCAGCCTGACTGCGTTCGAGCTGCTGACGGCCGATTGTCTGGCGCTGCTGCGCGAGCAGTTTCCCGAGGGGCCGCAGCCTTTTCTGCGGGCGCCGCAACCCTGGTTCGCCTTGCTCGAACTGTCCGACAACCACAGCGAAGCGCATGCCCGTCAGGCGTTTGAAGACGTGTTGGGCAACGCCTTCGAAGAAGGTCTGCTGGCCGATGCGCTGATTGCCGAGAGCCTGGCGCAGAGCGAAGCGCTGTGGCTGCTGCGGGAGAACATGAGCGAGGCGCAGAAACGCGCCGGTCGCAACATGAAGCACGATATTTCGATACCGGTCTCGCGCATCGTCGAGTTCGTCGAGCACACCGATGCCTTGCTGCAGGCGCATTTTCCCGGCGTGCGCCATTTCACCTTCGGTCATCTGGGCGACGGCAATCTGCATTACAACGTCGCGCATCCGCTGGACTCCACGGTCGAGGCGCACATGGCTCATTACGCTGAGCTGAGTGAACGGGTGCATGACAGCGCCCACGCGTTCGGCGGCTCGATCAGCGCCGAGCACGGCATCGGTCAGCGCAAGCGGGCGATGCTGACGCGCTACAAGAGCACCGTGGAACTGGACCTCATGCGCCGGGTGAAACAGGCGCTGGACCCTCTCAATCTGCTCAACCCAGGCAAAGTCCTGGCAAGCCCCGAAAGCCGGAGTGACGCCCCATGAGCGTTCGTCTGTCCACGCGCATCCAGCGCGTTTCGCTGTCGGCCAATGCCGCCGCCAAATCCCGGGCCACCGAGTTGCGTGAGGCCGGTCGCGACATCCTCGACCTGACCACCGGCGAGCCGGATTTCGACACACCGGAGCACATCAAGCAGGCCGCCTACCGCGCCATCGACGGTGGCGCCACCAAGTACACGCCGACGCCGGGCGTGAAAAAACTGCGTGAAGCGATCCAGCGCAAGCTGCAGCGGGAAAACCGCCTGGATTACACGCTGTCGTCGATCGTCGTCGCCAACGGCGCCAAGCAAGTGATTTTCAATGCCTTCGCCGCGACGCTGGATGAGGGCGATGAAGTGCTGGTGCCGGTGCCTTACTGGCCGTCGTTTCCGGACATCGTGCGGGTCAATGGTGGTGAGCCGGTGTTCATCGAATGCGGCCTGGAGCAGGGCTGCAAGCTGACCCCGGCGCAGCTCGAACAGCACATCAATGGGCGCACCCGCTGGCTGATTCTCAACGGCCCGGGCAACCCGAGCGGCGCGGTGTACAGCGAGGCGGAACTGCTGGCGCTGGCCGAGGTGTTGCGTCGGCATCCCCACGTGCTGGTGTTGCTCGACGAACTGTATGAGCACATTCGTTTCGACGGACAACCGGCCGTGAGCCTGCTCAACGTCGCGCCCGACCTTCAGGCCCGGGCTTTGCTGGTCGGCGGGGTGTCGAAAACCTACGCCATGACGGGCTGGCGCATCGGCTTTGGCGCCGGCCCTCAGGTGCTGACCAGCGCCATGGCGGTCATGCAGTCGCAGTCGACGTCCGGCGCGTCCTCGGTGGGACAGGCTGCGGCACTGGCGGCGTTCGAGGGCGGCCTGGCGTTTCTTCCCGATCAGGTGCAAGCCTATCGGCAACGTCGGGATCTGCTGGTGTCGACACTCGGCAACGTGCAAGGCCTGGACGTGCTTACGCCAGAAGGCGGGTTTTTCGTCTTCGTGCGTTGCGCCGGTCTGCTGGGACGCATCCGTCCCGACGGTCAGCGCCTGAACGACGACGGCGATGTCGTCGATTATCTGCTGGAGCAGGGCGTGGCCGGTGTTGCAGGCAGTGCCTACGGCTTGTCGCCCTGGTTTCGTCTGTCCATCGCCACCGCCACCCACAGCGTGATCGAGGCCGGACGGCGCATTGCCGACGCCTGCGGACAACTGCGCAGCGAGGCACTTGCATGAGTCATTGGCTTGCCCTTGATCAATGGCTGGGGGCGTTCGTGCAGTGGACCGCGAAGTTCGGCCTGAACTACGGCTTTCTGCTGGATGCTTACCAGCGGGGTTCGATGGTCAACGGTGCGCTGACGACGGTGCTGCTGTGCCTGTGCACCATTGTCGGCAGCCTGCTGGCAGGGGTCGCGCTGGCGGCCATGCTGACCAGCGGCAAACCTTATCTGGCCAGGCCTGCGCGGGTGTTCATCGAAGTCACCCGCAACACGCCGACGCTGGTGCAGCTGTACTGCGCGTTCCTTGTCCTGAACATGCTGCTGACCCAGGCGGTGGGCGCCGCCAACCCGCTGACCCCGTTTGCCTGGGTGGTGATCGTGATATCCCTGCACAAGGGCGCCTTTCATGCCGAGGCGTTGCGCGCCGGCATCGAAGCGGTGCCGGCGGTCACCCTGGAAGCGGCAAGTTCGCTGGCGTTCAGCACGCGCCAACTGCTGTGGAACGTGCAGCTGCCGCTGGCCTTGCGCTTCGCGTTGCCCTCACTGATCAACAACCTGATCGACCTGGTGAAGATGACCGCGGTGGCCTCGGCCATTGCCGTGGGCGACATCACTTATGCCTCGATCATGATCTGGACCCAGAGCGACAACGTGCTGGAGCTGATGATTCTGCTGCTGGCGTTCTTCGGTCTGCTCAGCTTCGTCGTCAACTGCGTCGGCCGTGCCCTGGAAGCAAAATTGAGGATGCCCGGCTATGGCCATTGATTCGTCTGTGAACCTGCCGTTTTCGTGGCCGCGCCGGCATCCGGGCAAGCTGCTGCTGGCAGCGGTGTTTGCCGTGCTGGTTATCTATGCGGCGCCGGGCAGTTCGGTGCTGGCGGCGCTGTGGGAATGGTCGCCTGCGCTGGCCACAGGCTTCGGCCAGAACATTCTCATCAGCCTGCTGGCGATTGCGATCGGTTCGCTGCTGGGGCTGCTGATCGGCGCACTGGGCGTGTCGCCGTTGTGGATCACCCGCTTGCCCGCGCGCATCTGGGTCCAGGTGTTTCGCAACGCGCCGTGGCTGGTGCTGATCTACTTCACCACCTATGTGTTCCCGTTCGAGTTGCACATCGGCAGCGCCTGGATTGCCTTTCCTGATTGGGTGAAAGTCACGATCGGTCTGGCCTTGCCTGCCAGTGCCAATGTCGCGGAGATCTTTCGTGGCGCGATCGGCTCGATCCCCAGCACTCAGTGGGAGGCCTCGCGCTCGCTGGCGTTCACACGGGGGCAGATTTTCCGCTCGATCATCCTGCCGCAGTGCTTCAAACGCATGCTGCCGCCGTGGATGAACCTTTACGCGGTCATCACCATGGGCACCGCGCTGGCCTCGCTGGTGGGGGTGCATGACCTGATCGACACCGCGCAGATCGCCAGCAATACCGTCAACCGGACCGGCTTTACGGTGCTGATCTATTTCAGCGTGCTGGCGCTGTTCTTCGCCTATTGCTACCCGATTTCCCGACTCACTCAGTACCTGGAGCGACGTTATGCCTTCTCCTGAAACGCGCGCCGAGCAACCCCTGATCAGCCTGCGCGACATCCATCTGTCGTTTGGCAGCAACCGCGTGCTCAAGGGCATCGATCTCGACGTGCAGCGCGGCCAGGCAGTGTCGATCATCGGCCCGTCGGGCTCGGGCAAATCGACGATCCTGCGTTGCATCACCGGCTTGTTGCAGCCTGAGCGCGGGTCGATCCGCGTCGGCACCACCGAGGTCCACACGCTCAATAACGAAGCGCAGCGCATCGAGCTGCGCAAGCGCGTCGGATTCGTTTTCCAGCAGTACAACCTGTTTCCGCATCTGTCGGTGCTGGAGAACCTGGTGATCGCCCCGCGCAAGGTGCTGGGGCGCAATTCGGTCGATGCGGAAAAAGAGGCTCGGGCGCTGCTCGCCAAGGTGCGCATGGAGCACAAGGCCGATGCGTACCCGGGGCAGTTGTCCGGTGGTCAGCAGCAGCGCGTGGCGATTGCGCGGGCCCTGGCAATGCGGCCCGAGCTGATCCTGTTCGACGAAGTGACCTCGGCGCTGGACCCGGAAACCGTGGGCGAGGTGCTGACGGTGATCCGCGAACTCACGGAGGAGGGCATGACGTGCGTGCTGGTCACCCACGAAATGCGCTTCGCCGAGGACATCAGCGACGTGGTGTATTTCACCGAGCATGGCCTGATCGTCGAACACGGCAGCGCCGAACAGATTTTTCAGCGCCCGCAGAGCGAACGCACCCAGGCCTTTTTGCGGCACGCGCTCGGCGACGCGGGTCGGCGTCCCGCAGCCAGCGGCGACCCTTATCTGTTGAGCAATATCAGTCGGTACAGCCTGTCGGTGTAGCGACGGGCTGGAATGGCCACCCTCGGTCACCGCAGACCGTGTAGAAGCGCGCTTGCCCGCGATGGCGACAAACCATCCAACATCGTCGGCGACAGGTATCCCCCATCGCGGGCAAGCGCGGTCCTATAGAAAGCGGTACGCATTTCACTTAGTGAGACTCATAAAAAGGAGTACCTGATGAGCATCGAAACCCGTAGCCCCGTGATCGAAGACTTCCTTCAGAAAATCCGCGTCATTCACCAACGCGGCGTGGACCGCGACGCGCTGAAAGAGATCGTCGGCCTGCTGGAAGGCCTGGCCGAGCGGCGCGACCTGTTCAACTTCGACACGTTTCCGGCCCCTATTCCTGGTGAAGGCGACACTGCGTTCCGCTATCGCCTGAACGACGACGGCGAGACCCCGACGCTGTACATGAACTCGCTGTTGCCGGGCAAAAGCACGCTGCCGCACAACCATGAAACCTGGGCAGTGATCGTGGCGGTGCAGGGGCAGGAGATCAACTACGTCTGGGCCCGGACCGACGACGGCAGTGACCCGACCTTCGCCAGGCTGGAGCTGGAAAAAGAAGTGGTGGTGCAACCGGGCACCTCAATCAGTTTCCTGGGCGAGGATCTGCATGGCATCAAGGTCGATGGTGAAACGCCGACCCTGCATTTCCACCTCTACGGCCGTCCGCTGGAATCCCTGAACGGCCGCTATGGCGTCAACACCGAAGGCAAGGTCCTCAACTACAACGCCTCGCAGATGGCCCCATCGATCAAGGCTTACGCATGATCGACCTGTATTTCTGGCCAACCGGCAACGGCCTGAAGGTCGCTATCCTGCTCGAAGAGCTGGGGCAGGACTATCGGATCTTGCCGATCAACATTCGCACCGGCGAACAGAAGCAGAGCTGGTTCCAGGCGATCAGCGCCAACGGACGCATTCCGGCCATCGTCGACCATGCGCCCGGCGCAGGTCTGGAGCCGCTGAGCCTGTTCGAATCCGGGGCTATTCTCAATTATCTGGCGAGCAAGGCGGGGCGTTTTCTGCCGCCTGAAGGCAGCGTCGAGCGCCAGCGCGTGCAGGAATGGCTGTTCTGGCAGGTCGGGCATGTCACGCCATATCTGAGCCAGTTGCAGGTGTTCAAAGAGAAGGCGCCGGAACCGATTCCCTTCGCCCTTGACCTGCTGGGTGCCGAGGCTTCGCGGCTGTACGGCGTGCTGGAAAAGCGGCTGCAAGCGGCGGATTACGTCGCGGGTGAGTACTCCATCGCCGACATGGCGATATTCCCGTGGATCCAGCCCTTGCGTCAGGGTCAGGACCTGGAAGATTACCCCGCTATTCACGCCTGGCGCGAGCGCATCAAGGCCCGTCCCGCGGTGCAGCGTGCGTACGAGAAGGGCAGGGAAGTGGCGGCGGGCGAGAGGTCTTTGGTGTTGCAGTGAAGACCGCAATCGTCCGCCCATCCTTGATGAGCGCCTACGAAACGCCGTTCGATTGTTTACGTTGATTCACGAGAATTCCATGAGCCAAAAAGTCACCCCGCAAGACCTGCAAGCCTGGTTGTTCGATGGGCAGGAGATCGCTCTGTTCGACGTGCGCGAACACGGTCAGTACGGCGAAGCCCATCTGTTCCACGGGGTGAACCTGCCCTACAGCCGTCTGGAACTGGAAGTGCGTCGCCTCGCGCCCAACCCCGCGGTGCGTCTGGTTATCTATGACCAGACCGGCGGCGACGTTTCCATTGCCGCTGCCAGGCGCCTGCACGCCCTGGGCTACTCCCGCGTGCACATCCTCGAGGGCGGCGCCGAAGGTTGGCAGGCAGCGGGGCTGCAGCTGTTCGCTGGGGTTCACGTACCGTCCAAGGCATTCGGCGAACGGGTTGAAGAGGTCAGCCACACGCCGCACATCAGCGCCACCGAGCTGGCTGCGCGGCAGGCCCGAGGCGAAGCGCTGGTGCTGCTCGATGGTCGACCCTTCGAGGAATACCGCAAGATGACCATTCCGGGCTCCGTGTGCTGCCCCAATGGCGAGCTGGGGTATCGTCTGGCCGATCTGGTGCCGGACGACACCACGCCCATCGTGGTCAATTGCGCCGGTCGTACCCGCAGCATCATCGGCGCGCAGACGTTGATCGATCTGGGGGTGAAGAACCCGGTCTATGCGCTGGAAAACGGTACGCAGGGCTGGTACCTCGCTGACCTGCCGCTCGAACATGGCAGCAGCCGGCGTTATCCCGAAGTGTCTGCGGCCGCATCCCTGAGCCATGAGCGTGAGGCCGCACAGCGTCTGGCCCGGAAGGCGGGAGTGGCGAGTGTGAACGCCGCGCAGGTCACGGCCTGGTCGCAAGACGCCAGTCGCAGCCTGTTTTTGTGCGACGTCCGAACGCCGGAGGAATTTGCGCTGGGCAGCCTGCCCGGCGCGCAGCACACACCGGGCGGGCAACTGATTCAATCCACCGACCTGTACGTCGGCGTGCGCCAGGCGCGTCTGGTGTTGATCGACAACGACGGCGTCCGCGCGCCGATCGTCGCCAGCTGGCTACGCCAGTTGGGCCACGAAGCGTACGTGCTGGAGGACGGCCTGCGGAGCGAACTGTCCCTGCCGCAGCCGCATCAGACGCTCGCCGATCCCTTGCCATCCTTGAGCCCCGCGCAGCTGGCGGATGCGCTGCGGGACGACGCCGTTGCGCTGATCGATCTGCGTGCGAGCATGGCGTTTCGCAAAGCCCGCATCGAGGGTGCGCGCTGGTCCATTCGCCCGCGCCTGGCCGATGATCTGGCCGACGAAACCCGCCCGGTCGTGCTGGTCGCCGATCATCCCGATGTGGCAGCCATCGCTGCGCTGGAGCTGCCCGAGGCGCAACGCCGTCAGCTGCGCTGGCTGGATTTCGCAGCCTGGCAGGCCGCCGGGCTGCCCCTCAGCGAGGACGCGAGCACGCCACCCGACGAGCGCTGCATCGATTTCCTGTTTTTCACCCACGACCGGCATTCGGGCAACAAGGACGCCGCGCGTCAGTACCTGGCGTGGGAAATCGGCCTGCTCGGACAAATGACCGCGCAGGAAATCGCCAGCCTCAAGCCGCTGGCCAGTCCAGGGGACGATCGCGTCCGCACGCGCCTGGTGCATGCCGCTCGCGGCCAGAAGGGCAGTGGCGTGCGCGGGGTCAATCCGCCTGTCTCGCGCATGAGCACCGTGCTGTTCGACAGCCTGGGCGACATGCGCGACGCGCGCAAACGTCGCGACACCGAACGCGTGTTGAGCTATGGCGCACGCGGCAATCCCACGGCATTCGCCCTGGAAGATCTGGTCACCGAACTGGAAGGCGGCTATCGCACGCGGCTGTTCGGCACCGGGCTGGCGGCCGTTGCGCAGACGTTTCTGGCGTACCTGCGTCCCGGCGATCACGTGTTGATCACCGATGCGGTGTATTCGCCGGTGCGTCAGGTCGCCGAAGCATTTCTCAAGCCCTTCGGCATTCAGTACAGCTATTTTCCGGCTGACGGCAGTGGCCTGCAGGAACGGCTGCAGGCCAATACGCGCATGGTCTACGCCGAAGTGCCGGGGTCGCTGCTCTACGAGCTGGCCGACCTGCCGGCGATGGCGGCGCTGTGCAAATCCCGAGGCATCTTGCTGGCGGTCGACAACACTTACGGCTCCGGCTATCAGTACCGGCCACTGGCGCTGGGCGCCGATATCTCGATCATGGCCCTGACCAAATACCTGGCCGGGCATAGCGATGTGGTCATGGGCAGCGTCTGTACGACTCAGGCCGTGTGGCAGCCCCTCGCCGTCATGACGGACACGTTCGGCAGCACCGTCAGCCCGGACGATGCCTGGCTGGTGCTGCGCGGCGCCCGCACCCTGGCAACGCGGCTGGACGTCCATCAGCGCCAGGCCTTGCAGGTCGCACGCTGGTTGCAACAGCATCCGCAGGTTCGGCGCGTGTTTCATCCCGCGTTGCCCGAGCATCCCGGCCACGCGTTATGGCAGCGTGATTTCACTGGCAGCAATGGCCTGTTGACCTTCGAGCTGGCCGACAAAGACCCCAGGCATCTGGAGCGCTTCATCGACGCCCTGCACCTGTTCGGCCTCGGCGCATCGTGGGGCGGCTTCGAAAGCCTGATCATCGCCGCCAATGTACGCGATCGCGAAAACGCTGCAGACCAGTCGCTCAATCCGTTGCTGCGCCTGCACATTGGTCTTGAGGACGTCAGCGCACTGATCGAGGA
Source organism: Pseudomonas sp. efr-133-TYG-103a (assembly GCF_030209235.1). Classification (NCBI taxonomy): domain Bacteria; kingdom Pseudomonadati; phylum Pseudomonadota; class Gammaproteobacteria; order Pseudomonadales; family Pseudomonadaceae; genus Pseudomonas; species Pseudomonas sp. efr-133-TYG-103a. Next base: position 185,644 of record NZ_JARVSK010000025.1, on the reverse strand, counting down.
CCTGCAGAGAGGGTTTGCGGCGATTCGTTGATTCGCAGGTTGCCCGCCGTCGGGCGCGGATGCATGCCTGAATGCATCCGCTCCCAGCCGGGCCTGAATCAATCACAGGGTGCGGGTTTCAGAACCCTGCCTTGCCCACCGAAGCCCCGCCATCGACGAACAACGTCTGCCCGGTGATGAAGCCACTCTGTTCGGACAGCAGAAACGCGATCGCCGAAGCGATTTCTTCCGGTTGGCCGAAGCGGCCCATGGGCACGCCTGCCAGGTAACGTTTTTCGCCTTCGCTGCCGACCGGATTGTTCTGCCGGAACAGCTCGGTCTCGGTCGGGCCGGGGGCAATCGCGTTGACGGTGATGCCGGTCTGCGCCAGTTCCAGCGCCCAGGAACGCGTGAAGCTGATCAGCGCGGCCTTGGCGGCGGCATACGCCGTGCGTTGCGTGATGCCGAGAACGGTCAGGCTGGAAATGTTGACGATCCGGCCCCAGCCTTGCTCGCGCATGTTGGGCAGCAGCGCCTGGGTGGCCAGCAACGCCGAATGCAGGTTGACGCTCATTACCGCGTCGAAATCGTCCAGCTCGATCTGTCCAAGCGCCTGCGGGCGGACCAGCCCCACGTTGTTCACCAGGCCGTCGAAGCGGTAATGCTGAGCCAGTTCAGTCAGCCCGCATCGAGTCTGGTCCTTGTCGCTCAGATCCAGCTCTTTGAGGACGCCGGGAAACGTCGGGTCGTCGGCGTTGCGCGCGATGCCCACCACGGTGTGCCCCGCGGCCGCCAGATGTTCCGACAGCGCACGGCCTATGCCTTTGCTGGCGCCGGTGATGAGAAAGGTGCGGGAAGACATGAGAATTGCTCCGTGAAGACTGAAATGAATGAAGGCCCGGGCCTGTGCCAGTTTTTATCGGGGCGCTCGGGAGGATCGCGACTCGGACGTGGAATGCTTCAGAAAAGCCAGCAGGGCAAGCAGCGGGAACACACTGCCGGCGATCACGATCCAGCGCCAGCCGCCATGGTCATACAGGGCGCTGGCGATCACCGAACCGATGGCGCCGCCGATGAAGATGCTGGTCATGTACAGCGCGTTGAGGCGGCTGCGGCTTTTGGCGTCCAGGGCGTAGATCGAGCGCTGGCCGAGGACCATGTTCATCTGCACGCTGAAGTCCAGAACAACGCCTGTCAGCGCCATGGCTATCACAGCGTAGGACGATTCCACGAGGCCGGGCAGAAAACTCAGCGCGGCAAACAGCATGGCGCACAGGCTGGCGATGCGCGTATGACCTGCGTCGGCCAGGCGTCCGGCGAACGGGGCGGCAATGGCGCCGATGGCACCCACCAGCGCGAAGAGCGCGATCTGGCTCTGCGACAGGCCGTGACTGCGCGCCAGCTCCAGCGGCGCGGCCGTCCAGAACAGGCTGAAGGTCGCGAACATGCACGCCTGATAAAACGCCCGCCGACGCAGCACCGGCTGCTCGCTGAGCAGCGTCCACAGCGATTTGAGCAACTGCCCATAACTGGCGCTGTGGGCCGGTTGATGCCGGGGAATGGTGGTCGCCAGCACAACGCTGATCAACAGCATCACCAGCGCGGCAGTGCCGAACACGGCGCGCCAGCCGAAATGGTCGGCGATCACACTGGCCGCAGGTCTGGCCAGCAGAATGCCGAGCAGAAGGCCGCCCATGATGCTGCCGACCACCCTCCCGCGGGTTTCTTCCGGGGCCAGATGCGCGGCCAGCGGAATCAGAATCTGCACCGCCACCGAGCTGAAGCCCACCAGCAGCGACGCCAGCAGGAACAGATTGGGCGTCTGGGCCAACGCCGCACCCAGCAGGCTGAGAATGGCCACCCCGGTGGTGGTGATCATCAGTCGCCGGTTTTCCAGCAGATCGCCCAGCGGCACCAGAAAAAACAGGCCGATGGCGTAGCCGATCTGGGTCAGCGACACGATGAAGCTCGCCAACGTGCTGGACAGACCGATGTCAGGCGCGATCAGGCCGATGATCGGTTGGGCGTAATACAGGTTGGCAACGATCGCGCCACAGCAGAACGCAAACAGCGTTGCCAGGCCCTTGGTCATCGTCGTGCCTTGGTCGGCGGCGGGCAGGGAAGTCATGCACGTACTCGGTTGAGGTTGCACACCGGCGGCTGGCTTGCCGTTCGGGTGGCAGAAAAGGAGCCTGAAGGCGTGCGCGAAAGGCTAACGCTTTTTCGTTGCGTTAAGAAGGGCCGTCGACTCGATAACGTTCATGCATGAAAACGACTGGCCTTTGCCCAAGCCCCGGCACATCGGTCGTGTCGCCGAAACTTTTCGCCGCGCGCCCCGGTCACTCCTACACACACTCCTTGGGAATGAAGGCAATGGCTCGGGCAATCTGGAAGGGCGCGATCAGTTTTGGGCTAGTGCATATTCCTGTGGCGCTGGTTTCGGCAACGTCGCAGCAGGGCGTCGATTTCGACTGGCTGGACAAGCGCAGCATGGACCCTGTCGGTTACAAGCGGATCAACAAGGTCACCGGCAAGGAAATCAACAAGGAAAACATCGTCAAGGGCGTGCAGTACGAGAAAGGTCGCTACGTGGTGATCAGCGAGGAGGAAATCCGCGCCGCGCACCCGAAGTCGACGCAGACCATCGACATCTTCGGTTTCGTCGACAGCAAGCAGATCCCCCTTCAGCACATCGACACGCCGTACTTTCTGGCGCCCGACAAGCGCGGCGAGAAGGTCTACGCTCTTCTACGACAGACACTGGTGGACACCGGCAAGGTGGCACTGGCCCACGTGGTCATTCGCACGAGTCAGCATCTGGCGGCGGTAATGCCGCTGGAGTCGGCCATCGTACTGGTGTTGTTGCGCTGGCCGTCCGAAGTGCGCGGCCTGGACAGCCTCGAACTGCCCAAGGAAGCCACCGACGTCAAACTCAGTAAAAGTGAGCTGGACATGGCCAAGCGTCTGGTCAAGGACATGAGCACTGAATGGACACCTGACGCCGAGGAGTACCGCGACACGTTTCAGGACCAGATCATGGCGCTGGTCGAGACCAAGGCCCGCGAAGGCAAGATCGAGGATGTGGAAACCGATGCTGGCGAGACCGAGCGTAAATCTGCGGATGTCATCGATCTCACCGAATTGCTCAAACGCAGTCTGGGTGGCCGTGGCGGTTCAGCCAAGGCTCCAGAGAAAGAAAAGCCTGCCAGCAAGAGCAAAACCGCTGCCGCTGATGACGCACCACCGGCCAAACGGCGCGCCCCTGCAAGGAAAAAAACCACCAAGGCGTCGTGACTCACGGCGTCGGGTGCATAGGTATAAGCGCAGAGGTCTGATCGATCATGGCAAAACCTGTGAGTGAATACACCCGCAAGCGCAACTTCGACATCACATCCGAACCTGCCGAAACCGGTGGCAAGGCTCGCAGCAGCAAAGGCAAGGCGCTGACGTTCGTCATTCACAAGCACGATGCGCGCAATCTGCATTACGACTTTCGGCTCGAGCTGGACGGTACCTTGAAAAGCTGGGCGGTGCCCAAGGGGCCAAGCCTGGACCCGAAGAACAAGCGCCTGGCGGTGCATGTCGAAGATCATCCGCTCGGTTATGGCAGTTTCGAAGGCAGCATTCCCGAGGGGCAGTACGGCGCCGGGGACGTCATCGTCTGGGATCGCGGCATCTGGCAGCCCCATGGCGATCCGCGCGAAACGTACAACGACGGCAAGCTCAAGTTCACGCTGATCGGTGAGAAACTCACTGGCGACTGGGCGTTGGTACGCACCCACCTGCGCGGCAGCGGTGACAAGGAGCAATGGCTGCTCATCAAGGAAAAGGACGAGGCGGTTCGGTCCGGCGACGAATACGACATCGTCGTCGACAAGCCCGAAAGCGTCGTCAGCGGCACGACGGTAGGCGAGGGCCGTGCGCCCGCGAAAAAGAGCCGCACGCGCAAGACCGCCGCTTCCGCGCCGGAGCCGCAAGCTGCAGCTGCAAAAAAGCCCGCCCGAAAAGCTGCGGCGGGAAAAAACCGCCTGCCCGACAAACTCGCGCCGCAACTGGCCACCCTGGTGGACACCCCGCCGGAGGGCGACTGGCTGTACGAAATCAAGTTTGACGGCTATCGCATCATGACCCGGATCATCGATGGCGAGGTGCGGATGATCACGCGCAACGGCCATGACTGGACCGAGCGTCTGCCCCTGCAGGCCAAGGCTGTGAGCGAGATGAATCTGGGCGACAGCTGGCTGGACGGCGAGGCGGTGGTACTCAACAACGCCGGCTTGCCGGATTTCCAGGCGCTGCAGAACGCCTTCGAGATCGGCCGCAGCAAAGACATCGTTTATTACCTGTTCGACGTGCCGTTTCTCAATGGCGAAGACCTGCGTGAAAAGCCGGTGGAAGAACGCCGCGCTGCGCTGAAAAAGCTGCTGGGCAAGCAAAAGAACCGCCTGCTGCGCTTTTCCGACGCCTTTTCTGCGAGCCACCGCGACATCGTCGAAAGCGCCTGCTCTTTATCGCTGGAAGGGGTGATCGGCAAGCGCGCCGGGAGCGTTTACCAATCCCGACGCAGCCCGGACTGGATCAAGCTCAAATGCAAACTGCGCCAGGAATTCGTCATCGTCGGTTTCACCAAGCCCCAAGGCACGCGCAGCGGATTCGGCGCGTTGTTGCTGGCGGTGAACGAGGAGGGCGCGGGCCTGGTGTACGCCGGGCGCGTCGGCACCGGGTTCAACCAGAAAATGCTGGGCGACCTGTTCAAGCAGATGAAGCCGCTTGAGCAAGACGCTTCGCCGTTGTCGAAAAAGCTCACCAGCGCCCAGGCCCGAGGCGTGCACTGGATCGAGCCGACATTGGTGGGCGAGGTCGAATTCGGCGAGTGGACACGAGAAGGCATCATCCGCCATTCGGCCTTCATTGCGCTGCGCAGCGACAAACCGGCCCGTGAAGTCGTTCACGAGTACCCCAGGACGCCCAAAGACATCAAGGCGCCCTTCAAGCCCAAAGCGTCCAAAGCCAAGGCGGAACCTGCGCAAGACAGCCCCGCCCGCGAGAAAAAGCCTGCGTCCAGCAAGCGCGGCGCCCAGGACAAGGACAAAATTGACGTCGCCGGTGTGCTGGTCAGCCATCCCGAGCGGGTGATCGACACGCAGAGCGGCCTGCACAAGATCGACCTGGCGCATTATTACGAATCCATTGGCGACTGGATTCTGCCCCACCTGGACCATCGTCCCGTGGCGCTGCTGCGTTGCCCGGAAGGGGTGGAAGGCGAGCAATTTTTCCAGAAGCATTCGGAGCGTCTGGCGATCCCCAATATCAAGCAGCTGGACCCCAAGCTCGATCCCGGCCATGCGCGACTGATGGAAATCGACAGTGTTCAGGCGCTTGTCGGCGCAGCGCAGATGGGCACGATCGAACTGCACACATGGGGCTCGACGTACGATCAGATCGAGCTGCCCGACCATTTCGTGCTCGACCTGGACCCCGATGAGGCCCTGCCGTGGCGCAGCATGATCGAAGCCACGCAGATGACCCTGGCGGTGCTCGATGAACTGGGGCTCGATGCCTATATCAAGACCAGCGGCGGCAAAGGCATGCACATCATCGTGCCGCTGGCGCGCAAGGCGGACTGGGACACCGTGAAGGCGTTCGCCAAGGCGCTTGCGCAGTTTATCTCGGCGCAGTTGCCGGAACGGTTCACCGCCACCTCCGGGCCCAAGAATCGGGTGGGCAAGATCTTCATCGACTACCTGCGCAATACCCGCGGCGCCAGCACCGTCGCCGCCTACTCGGCCAGGGCAAGACCGGGATTGCCGGTCTCGGTGCCCATCGCCCGCGACGAACTGGCCAGCCTGAAATCCTCGGCGCAGTGGAACATCAGCAACGTGCTCAAACGCTTGCGCAAGCTCAAGGCCGATCCGTGGGCCGGCTACAAAAACACCCAGCGCATCACCAAACCGATGTGGAAACGCCTGGGCGTCAAAGCGCCCTGAACGAGGGCCAGGCCGACAGCACTCTGGGCGCTTGCTGACGAAAGCTGAGTGTCAGACGACATCTTTATGGCTGGCCCACCGCGTTCATCAGTACGCAACCTCCCACTGACGCCGGATGCGTCAGACGGTCGATGCGGGAGCGGAGCCCGGGAGTTCAGGTGCATTGCCGTTCAGGCTTCGGCGCAGTTGCCCGGGTGCCATGCCGTAGGTGTCTTTGAACACTTTGCTGAACGCCGCCTGGGATTGGTAGCCGACTTGAGCGGCGATGTCGCTCAGGCCGCTTTGCGAGCGGCTCAACAAACCGTAGGCCATCTGCATGCGGACGTGTGTCAGCAACGTCCAGGGTGAGCTTCCGCTGAGTTTGCCGAATGTGCGCATGAACGTTGCCCGCGACATGCTTGCCAATTCGGCCAGCGCTTCGACGGTCCAGTCGTGGGCGGGATCTTCAAGCATGGCTTGCCAGGCGCGGCCGAGGCGTTTGTCGCCCAGCAGCGCCAGGCTGCCTTCGCGTTGTGGTGATTGTTGCAGGTGTGCGCGCAGGACCAGGGTGAACAAGGCCGAGGTCAAGGCGTTGACCATGAAACGCGCACCCGCCTGATTGGCATCGGCCTCGCTGCGCAGCAAGGCGACCAGCGCAGGTAGAGGATCGGACGGGGTGAGCGCCTGACTTGAAATCACCAGGTGATCGGGCAGCGACGAAAAAAGCAGGGACTGGCGTTGGTGGACGAAGCGCCCGCAGAGCAGGTCCAGGTCCGCGCCGTTGCCGAAGCGCTGCACCGGCAGCAATCCGCCATTGACCCGTTGCGGTCGGGACGGCGTCACGCGCTCGCCGGTACTGAGCAGAAGGTGGCGGGTGCCCGCTGGCAGCACCAGAATGTCGCCTGCAACCAGCTTGATCCGGCGCCCGTCGGGCAATTCGACTCGGCATTGTCCGGCGAGCACGATGTGATAGGGCGCAGTGCCGTCGGCTTCCTGATCGTGATCAAGCGCCCAGTCGCCCTGAAACTGGCAGCGCAGGTCAAGGCTGCCGCGCACGTCGGCTAGAGTGATGAGCGTGTCAATGGCGTTCATATGCGACTTTCAGACAAAGAAATGAGCCAAACGAGCAAGTTACGCATACGCCCTTGGCGGACACTGTTTGTGTTCCCGGCGCAGTCTAGTCGCCGCCCACAGGAGATACCATCATGTTCAGCAATTGGCCCGATCTGGTTGCCACCATCAAGAAGTCGTTTGGATCGTTGTCCAAATCCAATCCCAAAATGGTCAAGGCCTACATGGCCCTTGGCGACGCCGCCGCCGAGAACAATGTGCTCGACGCCAAGACCCGCGAATTGATTTCCATCGCGGTGGCCATCACCACCCGCTGCGACGGCTGTATCGGTGCTCACTCGGAGGCCGCCATTGCCGCCGGCGCGACCCGTGAAGAAGTCGCCGCCGCATTGGCCACGGCGATTTCACTGAACGCCGGCGCTGCGTATATTTATTCGATGCACGCGCTTGAGGCGTACGACGCGCTGAAGAAATAAATCACGCGTCGTGACGATGATGGCTCCCGCGAGGGCGGGAGCCGGTGTGTCAGGTTTTCTGATTGAACACCGCAGCTGGAAAGAGCGTCGCCTGCCGTACTCTTTGTCAGTGCGTGAGTCCGCCCGTCGCGTGGCTGTCGCCTGTCTCGGCCGGGTAGAACTCACCGTCGAGGTTCAGATCCTGAAGCCTCAGACGCAGGCTGTCCTCGATGATGCGCACCTGATGGGGATCATCGATATCGTCTACTCCCAGCCAGACACCCGCGACGTTTTGATCATGGGTGCCCTCGCTGAGCATGTCGTGGGTGACCGCCTGGCTCGCACGCCAGAGGCACAACTCATCTTCGGCATGGCCGCCTTCGGTCAACGCGACCGGCGAAGCCAGCCAGACTTCCTTGTAGGGCCGCAGGTCGGCCTCGGCGAGTTCTTGCAACGTGATCACTGTCTTCATGTCATTGGCTCCTGGTCAGTGCTTAACGTGTGACGTACGCCGGGGGAGAGCGTTCCCGAGATCTTCGCCCGCCGGACGAAATGGCTGTTGAACCGAGCGCCGGCTCCGGTGGTCGATCAAAGACTTCGTGATCCATCCTCTGCCGGAGACCCGCAATGGCCTGCTCCAGACGCTGCGCGACATGATCCGTCGGCCATCGCTCAAAGGACTTCAGGTCCTGCCCCACGAACGGGCGGCGCTGCTGCTGGGTTTTGCCTTCCACTTTTGTGTGCTCGCCAGTTATTACCTGGTGCGCCCGTTGCGCGACGCGCTGGGGCTGGAAGGCGGGGCGGACAAGCTGCAATGGCTGTTCAGCGCGACGTTCGTCGTGATGCTTGTGGCCGTGCCGGTGTATGGCGCTGCGGTCGCGAGGCTGCCGGCCACCCGGTTCGTGCCGCTGGTGTATCGGCTGGTGGCGCTGTCGATGGTGATCTTCGGCGTGCTGATCGCACAGCACTGGGCGACCGTGTGGGTCGGTCGGGTGTTTTTTGTCTGGATCAGCGTCTACAACCTGTTCATCGTCACGGTGTTCTGGAGTGTGCTGGTCGACCGTTTCTCCAACGAGCAGGGACGCAGGCTGTTCGGCTGCATCGCGGCAGGTGGCACATTGGGCACCTTCATTGGCCCTCTGCTGGCTGCGACCATGGCGACTCGCCTCGGACCACTGGCACTGACGCTGGCAGCCGCCGTGTTGCTGGAGATTGCCGTGCGCTGTTACCGCCGCCTGCTCGACAAGACCCGGCCGACGGGGTCGACGGCACAGAGCGGTTATCAACGACTCGGCGAGGAAAACCGCCGGATGGGCGGCGGTGTGCTGGCCGGCGTGACGTTGATTATCCGGTCACGGTACCTGCTGGGCATGGTGCTGTTCATGCTGTTGCACACCAGCGCGGCGACCCTGTTGTATTTCGAACAGGGTCGGATCGTCGCCGACCGCTACACCGACGTGGCGACGCGTACGCAGTTTTTCGCCTACGTGGACCTGACCGTGTCGGTGTTGACGCTGGTGTTTCAGTTGCTGCTCACGGCGCCGCTGATTCGCCTGGTCGGGATCGGCGGCGCGCTGGCCGCCATGCCGATTGCGACGTTGCTGGCGTTTGCCGCCATGGCCCTGGCGCCGGTACCGACCAGCGTCGCGCTGGCTCAAGGGCTGCGACGTGCGGTGGAATTCGCCATCGTGCGCCCGGGGCGCGAAGTCCTGTGGACCGTGGTCAGCCGTGAAGAAAAATACAAAGCCAAAAACGTCATCGAAACCCTGATCTACCGTGGCGGCGACGCAGCCAGTGGCTGGCTGTCGGTAGGCCTTGCGGCCCTGGGCGCAGGGTTCGGGCTGCTGGCGCTGCTGATCGTGCCCTTCGCCGGCCTCTGGGCCTGGCTGTCGGCATGGCTGGCGGCACGACAGGAAGACAAGCGGCGCGACGCCGAGGAGAGGACACTGCCATGACCCGTTCCAGCCTGTTCACCCGAAGACAACTGCTCACACTGGCTGCTGGCGTGTCGGCGGCGCTGGCCTTCGACCGTAACGTGCTGGCGGCCCAGACGCCGCAAAACACTGGCCCCGCGGGGCAGCCTGCCAGCCAAGGAGACGCGAAAATGCTTACACGAAACATTCCTTCCAGCGGCGAAGCGCTGCCGATGATCGGTCTTGGCACCTATCGCGGCTTCGATGTCGAGCCGGGCAGTGAAGCGTACAAACTGCTGCCGGCGGTGGTTGACCAGTTGTTTCTGGCGGGTGGCACTGTGCTCGACAGTTCGCCCATGTATGGCCGCGCCGAGCAGACGACCGGGGAGCTGCTGTCGATTCATCAGCCGCGTTCGCCGGCGTTTCTCGCGACCAAGGTCTGGACGCGTGGGCGCGACGCCGGCATCGCGCAGATGGAGGAATCGTTCCGGCTGTTGCAGACCGACCGCATCGACCTGATGCAGATCCACAACCTGCTGGACTGGAAGACCCATCTTCCGGTCCTGCGCGAGTGGAAGCAGCAGGGGCGCATTCGCTACATCGGTATCACCCATTACACGTCATCGGCGTATGCCGAGGTGGAGGCGGCGCTGAAAGCCGAAGCGTTCGATTTTCTGCAGATCAACTACGCGCTGGATGACCGTGCAGTGGAGTCGCGGCTGCTGCCGCTGTGCCGGGAGCGCGGAGTGGCGGTGATCTGCAATCGCCCGTTTGGCGGCGGCGGGCTGCTGGGGCGTTTGCGCGACAAACCGCTGCCGGGTTGGGCGGCGGAAGTCCAGGCCAGCAGTTGGGCTCAACTGGCGCTGAAGTTTCTGATCGCTCACCCGGCCGTCACTTGCGCGATTCCGGGGACGGGCAATCCGAAGTACATGAAGGAAAACGCTGGCGCGGCGATCGGCCCGTTACTGACCGATGCGCAGCGCCAGCAATTGATTGCGTTGGTGGGTTGATGCGCTGTCTGGATTGGCAGCCGCTAACTGTAGGAGTGAGCCAACTGTCTTTAACAGCGCCTCGATCAACGGCGTAACAGCCGCGCCTTCCCGGCTAAAGCCGGTCCTACGGAAAGGTTGCGGCGCCTGTAGGACCGGCTTCAGCCGGGAAGAGGCCGGTACATCCGCCGGCTATGCAGTGGCTGGAAATTAGCCTTCGCGAGCAAGCTCGCTCCTACAGGGTCTGTGTCGAGTCAGAGAGCTCGGGAATGCCCGGAGATTCTTGTAGAGGGTGCTCGCGAAGGTGAGTGTCGGTCGACATCAATGCCGCTGATCGCATTCGCCAACGTCGTAGCCTCCGACAGCTCCTACAGGTGACTCAAGACGAGCGGTACCTCAGCGTTTGACCGGCGCGGGCAGGGTCACCAGTTTCACGTATTCATCCCAGAATCTCGGCTGATCCACCGCGAACACCACCTTGGCCTTCTGCGTACCGACCGGCGCGCCTTTTTTGTAGCCCATCGAACGGCCGTAGTCGGGGCCGAAGTGGGTGTCGACATCGACCCACAGATCCTTCGATTCAGTCACCAGCTCGGGGTGCACCAGGAACAGTGCAGGCAGGCTGTCCCAGGTGAAGCTCTGATGATTCGGATCCTTGTCGAACTCAGGCCCCAGCACTGCTTTGTACAGATCGGGGATCACGCCTTTTTGCGACACGATCCGCGTGTACACCGACGCGCCGAAGACGACCTTTTCGCAGACGTCGTTGGGAAAGATGACATGCTCGATGGGCGAGCGCAGGACGATCTTGGCCGCCTCCGGATCGAACCACCAGTTGAACTCGGCCGCGGGCGTCGTGTTGCCGGGGATCTCGATGGCGCCGCCCATGTACACGATGCGTTTGATCAGCGGCACGATGTCCGGCGCGCTGCGTATCGCCAGGGCAATGTTGGTCAGCGGACCGACCGCGAGGATGGTCACCTGATGAGGGTTTTTCCTGACGCTGTCGACGATGAACTGCACGGCAGTCTCGTCACGCAGCCGGGTGTGTGTCGCCAGACCATCCGGCGGTGCGGCCAGCTGAGAAGCCGCGGTTGGACGTGGGTGCTTGAACGCGCCCGGCCAGCCTGCGCCAAACAGCGCTTTTTCCTGCTCGTACGTGGCGTAGTCGTGCAGCAGCGGATAGGCCGCGCCGGAATACACGCCGATCTCCTTCTCGACGCCCATGCGTTCGACCGCCTTGAGCGCATCGACCTGTTCCTGATCGACCCAGGCATTGCCGCTGACCAGCGTCATGCCCAGCAGGTCGATGCGTTTTTGCGCATGCAGTTGCGCCAGCATGATGAACGCCTGGCCATCATCGTTGAGCACGTTGAAATCGGTGTCGAAGATGACCTTTTCCGCCGCATGGACGGAGGTCGCTGACAGCCCGAGGCTGACAGCCAGGGCACAACTTTTCAAAAACGCATGCATGCTCGGTTTCCACCGTTGTTATTGGACGAACGTGATTCGCACTGTAGGAGCGTGGCTTGTGTCTGGGCCGCATCCGGACGATCGGCTGCGCAGCAGTCGTAACGTCAGGCGGCTCGTTTCACCTGATACACCGCATCTGACGGATTCACGACGACTGCGTCGCCGATCGCGGGGCAAGCCACGCTCCTACAGGGTTTGTGGCTGTTTACCGGTTCACCAGCTTCGCCGGCAGCGCCACGACCAGCAGGCTGCTGAGAATCAGGCAGCCGGCGAAGAACCACAGGGCGCCCGCGCTGCTGCCGGTGACGTCGATGGCGATGCCCATCATCGAGTTGCTGACCAGCCCGGCGATGTTGGCCAGTGAACAGGCCAGCGCGAAGCCGGTGGCAGCTGCCCGCCCCTTGAGGAAGGTCGCCGGCAGGCTGAAGAACACCGGCACGGCACCGATGATCGCCGCTGAGGCGATGGCGAACAGGGCAACGGTCGCGACCACGTTGTGGGTGAAGAACGGGCTCGCCGCCATTGCCACCGCGCCGATCCAGAACGGTACGATGATGTGCCAGCGACGCTCGCGGCGACGGTCCGAACTGGCACCGATCATCAGCATGCCGATCAGTGCCGCGACGCTCGGCAGCGCGGTCAGCACGCCGATGTGAAAGGTGTCGGTGACCCCGGCGTTCTTGATGAAGGTCGGCATCCAGAAGCCCATGGCGTAGGCACTGAGCAGGATCGAGAAGTCGATACCGCCGAGCATCCAGACTTTCAGGTTGAAGAAACCGTCGCGGAAACTGTGCTTGCTGTCCTTGCCTTCGGCGTCGTCCAGGCGCAGTTCGCCTTCCAGCAGGCTCTGTTCGGAAGCGTTCAGCCACTTGGCGTCTTTCGGCGCATTGGGCAGGGCCCAGAACGTCAGCACACCGAGCAATACGCTGGGCACGCCTTCGATGAGGAACAGCCATTGCCAGCCGCGCAAACCTGCGGCCTGGTCGAAATGGCCCATGATCCAGCCGGACAACGGACCGCCAATGACGCTGGACAGCGGCAGGCCGATCATGAACAGCGCGATGATGCGTCCGCGCCGGTAGGTGGGAAACCAGGTGGTCAGGTAGAACAGCACGCCCGGCAGAAAGCCCGCTTCGGCAGCGCCGAGGAAGAACCGCAAAATGTAGAACTGCATCGGCGTGCTGACGAACAGCGTGCAGGCCGAGAGCAGGCCCCAGGTGATCATGATGCGCGCGATCCAGATTTTCGCGCCGACCTTTTCCAGCACCAGATTGCTGGGGACTTCGAACAGGATGTAACCCACGAAAAACAGCCCGGCGCCCAGGCCGAAGGCGGTTTCGCTGAAGTGCAGCTGATCGAGCATCTGCAGTTTGGCAAAGCCGATGTTGATGCGGTCCAGGTACGCGGCCAGGTAGCAGAAACACAGGAACGGGATGAGCTTCCAGGTGATCTTGTGGTACAGCGCTTTGATCGGGTCCGCGACAACGGTCGCGGGAGTTTCTATGTTCGCAGAGGGCATGGGTGTCTCCTGGCGGTTCTATGACCGTTGAGCGCGACAGCGGCTGATGGTGCCTGCATTTGCAGCGATCTCAAATGGCCTGTTGTGATTTTTGTTTGCCGCACATCCAGTACTTTGGCAAGCACCGGACGGCGACTTCCAAAGGCAGTGTCAGAAGACTGGACGTCGCTTCGCCGGTCCATGGCAAAACAGTGTCCAGTAAGTGCGCGTTCAACCTGCGCGACCAGCGCTCTCTGGCGTGGTTCTGACGGCGGAATGTCCGTTTCTGCCGGGTTTGCGTATTGCGTCGATTGTGTAGGAGCGCGTTATTTCCTGAACTGTTCGACAGCTTCCTGCTTGCTCACCACGTCGCCATATTTACTGTCGATATCGAACAGATTCGCTTCATGGGGATCAGGGTGGCGGTCGCCGACGCATTCACGCACCACGATGGTCCGGAAGCCGTGTTGCACCGCATCCACTGCCGTCGCCCGGATACAACCGCTGGTCGAGCAACCGGCCAGCACCACGGTGTCGATGCCTTGTGCGTGCAGCATCGATGCCAATGAGGTGCCGAAGAACGAACTGGCGTATTGCTTGCTGATCACCACTTCCTCTGGCAGCGGCAGCACTTCTTCACAGAATGCGGCCAGTGGATTGCCCTCGACCATGTCCTTCATGACCGGGGCTTTTTTCACCCACATGCCGCCGTCGGCGAAATGCGCAGGGTGATAGCGAATGTTGGTGTGCACCACCGGGATGCCGTGCTGCCGCGCACAGGCCAGCAACTCCACGCTTTGTGCCACGGCGCTGACCACGCCCGGTGCGAACAGCGGCGCGCCCGGCTGGGTGTAGCCCTGCATGAAGTCGATCATCAGCAAGGCGGGCTTTTGCCCGAAACCGATGCGGTTGCCCCACACGCCCTGATAGTTGGCGTCTGCGCTTTGTTGGTTGCTCATTCTGTTCTCCTCTCAAATGCCAAGGCTGACCCCTTGCAGGAGCGGGGCAAGCCACGCTCCTACGGTCGAGATGGCCTCACGCCAACGGGCTGCCCAGAAAATCCCCAAACGCGGCAAGGAAACCCGGCAGGTTGTCCCACGGAATCATGTGCCCGGCGTCTTCGACCCGAGTGATCCGTATGCCGGGCAGCCGTTGCTGGATTTCAGCCTCGTCCTCGGCCTGAATCACACCGCCGCGAGTGGCGACGATCAGCAGGGCAGGGACCGGCACGTGCGGCAGGTCCTGATGAAAATCGACGTCATGGAAGTCGTTGAAGGCGCGCACGATCGCAGGCTCGTAGCAGGTGTGCAGCCACTCGGCGCGCAGCTGCAGCTGATCCTCGGTCCAGGTCGGGCAGAACGCGCGCATGTCGTCGGCGCTCATGCCGTTCTGGGACTGACGGATCGAGTCGACGTACCACGGCAATTTCGAGGGGTATTCGCGACGGCCCGGCCCTGACACCGGCGGGTCGATCAGCACCAGGCTTTTCAGGCCCTGCGGGTTGCGGACCGAGACGCGCACGGCAAAGCGCGCGCCCATGGAGTGCCCGACCAAGTGGTAGCTCGCCAGGCCCATGGCCTGGGCGAACGCACTGATGTCGTCGGCGCAGGTGTCGACGCTGTAATCCAGGTCCGGGCCGGTCGAAGACAGCCCTCGGCCTCGGGCGTCGAGCACGTAAGTGTCGAACGACTTGCCCAGATGCTCGGCCACGAAGCCCCAGGTGATCGCCGGACTGGTGATGCCTGGAATCAGGACGAGCGCCGGTTTGCCCGCGTGCTGCTCGCCGCCGTAGCGCAGATAGTGCTGGCGGATGCCATTGGCCTGGACGTTGCCGCCGTGGATGAACGTGCTCACGCGGCCACCCCCGATTTCAGGTCCTGGGCGTACAGGTCATAGCCGTAGACCCAGGCTGGATCTTCCTGCGTGCGCAGCCAGGTGTTGGCGTTGGACACCGCTTGCACGCGCGAGGCGCGCTCCTTGCGGTTGGCTTCATAAAGGCCGAACGCGGTGCGGTAGTCGCTCAGGCCGGTTTCCTGCAGGCAGCGTGTCAGCATGGCAGCGTCTTCGATGGCCATGCCCGCGCCCTGAGCCATGTGCGGCTTCATCGGGTGGCAGGCATCGCCCAGCAATACCAGGCGGCCACGACTCCACAGCGGCAGCGGGTTGCGGTTGAGCAACGGCCATTTGGTCACGCTTTCGGTGGATTCGATCAGCGCCTGCACGGTGGGGTGATAGCCGGCAAACGCTTCGTACATTTCTTCCTGGCTGCTGTCGACCCAGTTGCCCTGGAAATCCCATTCGGCATGGGGCACGCCGGTCACGTAGTAGTACTCATCGCGCTTGCCGGTGGTGTGGTAAACCATCATGTGACGGTCTTCGCTCCACCATTTCACGCAATTTTCGAAATTCAGGTTGTACTTCGTCAGCACGTCGCTGCGGATCAGCGCGCGGTGGGCGACCCACCCGCTGTACAGCGGTTTTTCCTGGCCCAGCAAAACTTCGCGGATCTTGGAATTGATGCCGTCGGCGCCGATGACAATGTCGGCGTCGGCGAAGGTGCCATCGGCGAAGTTCAGGCGCACGCCATGATCGCGCTCTTCAAGGGCGGTGAGGCATTTGCTGAAATGCACGCTGCCCGGTGCCAGGGTCGACATCTGCAATGCATGCAGATCGCCGCGGTGAACGGTGATGTACGCCGCGCCGTATTCTTTCAGCGAAAACTCGCCCAGCGCGATGCGCGACATGTAATCGCCGGTGGCGCCGTCGCGGCTGAACCAGAAGTCCGGGTGCGAGCCCATGTCGCTCAGCTGCTGCTCGATGCCCATGCGGCGGAAGATCTTCATGATGTTCGGCCCCATGTGAATGCCCGCGCCAATGCGCGAGAACTCAGCAGCCTGCTCGTAGACGTCGACTTGAAAACCCGCTTTCTGCAACAGCGTGGCTGCAGCAGCCCCACCCAGACCGGCTCCGACGATGGCGATTTTTTGCGTAGTTGGCATGGCGCGCTTCCTTCGTGTTTCGTGAATCTCTGGTGAGTACATGGCGACGATAGCGCGTCGTCATGTTGCGTTTTTTAAGTGTATACGCTGAATTTTTCAAATGTGAACAGGTATTTCAAAAAAGACTCAGCGACGTCGCAAATAGGCATGTCACCCTTCGTAACCCGCTGAATTCAACGTATGTGTGCATCGGTAACGAATTGGCGCAGCTATTGCAGACTGCCTTCAATTGATGTCTTATCACTTTTAATTAGCGTGTACGCTTTAAAAAATGCACTAGAGTGAAGCGTGATGCCTTTCAATGGTGCACTTGGCGTCACGCAGAAAGATCAGCCCGAACCACCAGGAGATCAGAGATGCCGGTTAGCGATTGCGAATTGACCCAGATGTTCGAGCATGTGCTGAAACTGTCGAAGGTGGACCCGACCCAGAGTGTCGCCGTCCTCAAAAGTCACTATTCAGATCCGCGCACCGTGCGCGCCGCCATGGACGCCGCGCAGCGCCTGGGCGCCAAGGTCTACGCGGTTGAGCTACCCTCGTTCAATCACCCCAAAGCCATGGGCAACGACATGACGGCGTACTGCGGCGACACCGCGCTGACCGGCAATCTGGCGGCACAACGCGCGCTTGAAGCAGCCGATCTGGTGGTCGACACCATGATGCTGCTGCATTCGCCCGAGCAGGAGCAGATCCTCAAGACCGGCACTCGCATTCTGCTGGCTGTCGAACCCCCGGAAGTGCTGGCGCGCATGCTGCCGACCGTCGCGGACAAAGAGCGCGTGCTGGCGGCAGAACAGGTGTTGAAAGCGGCGCGTTCGATCCACGTGAAGTCCCGGGCGGGCAGCGATTTCCGCGCGCAGCTGGGGCAGTATCCGTCCGTCACCGAGTACGGTTTTGCCGACGAGCCCGGGCGCTGGGATCACTGGCCCAGTGGTTTTCTGTTCTCCTGGCCGAACGAGGAGACCGCCGAGGGTACGCTGGTCATCGATGTCGGCGACATCGTTCTGCCCTTCAAGACCTACTCCCGCGAGCAGATCACGCTGGAGATCGAGAAGGGCTTCATCACCGGTATTCATGGCGGTTTCGAGGCCGAATACCTGCGCGACTACATGAAGTATTTCAACGATCCCGAGGTGTACGGCATTTCCCACATCGGCTGGGGATTGCAGCCTCGCGCGCAGTGGACGGCCATGGGCCTGCATGACAAGAACGACGGCATGTGCATGGACGCCAGGGCGTTCTATGGCAATTTCCTGTTCTCCACCGGGCCGAATACCGAAGTGGGTGGCAAGCGTAAAACGCCGTGCCATCTGGACATTCCGCTGCGCCATTGCGACATCTATCTGGATGACCTGGCGGTGGTGCTGGGAGGTGACGTGGTCGCGCCCGAGGCCTCGAAGGCCTGAGACGCTTGCCCTTCATACCAGGATCTGAATCCTGTGGGAGCGCTTGCTCACGAAGGTTGGTTTCCAGCCGCTGCATGTCCACAGCATGCGGCCGCTTCCCGGCTAAAGCCGGTCCTACGGATGCTGCAAGTTGTCGTAGAACCGGCTAAAGCCGGTCCTGCGGATGCTGCAAGTTGTCGTAGAACCGGTTGAAGACGATCCTACAGACGCTGCAAGTTTTTCGTAGGACCGGCTTTAGCCGGGAAGGCGTCGAATGTTACGCCGTTGATCGACGAGGAGGTGAAAACAGTTGGCTCCCTCCCACCGTTTTGACTTGGGTTGACCTGAGGGCTCCCTTTAGCCCGGCGCAACCGTTAATGTAGCCGCCATCTCCCCGGATCCGCCAAACGAGCCCCTCCGTGTCTACCGACCAATCATCCAAAAACAATCAGTCCTACACCTTTTCCGAGCAGGTCGGCCACTTGCTGCGCAAGGCGTACCAGCGGCATCTGGCGATCTTCCAGCAGAACGTCGGTGATTCGCAGCTCACCGCCGTGCAGTTCGTGACCCTGTGCGCGCTGCGCGATCACGGGCCCAGCTCGCAGACGGAGCTGGTCAAGGCGACGGCGGTCGATCAGGCGACCATTCGCGGCATCGTCGACCGGCTGAAGGCGCGGGACCTGATCAGCCTCGATCCTGATCCGCAGGACCGGCGTAAAGTGATCTGCAGCCTCACCGACAGTGGCCTGCAGCTGGTGCAGGAGACCGTGCCCCGCGCCGCGCAGATCACCGAGCTGACCCTGAGCAAACTCAATCCTGCCGAACGCGTGGCGGTGCTTTATCTGCTGCGCAAGCTGATCGACGAGCCGGACGAGTAATCCGGTCCGTTGAACAACCTGTAAATACGGGTGGGCGAGCGCGTTCGCGAAGACCGTAGAGCGGCCCCTGATGATGAATCGACAGGGCCGACCTCTTCGCAAATAAGTGGCTCCCACAGGCCTATCCGTATGTTCCTGCGATCATTTCGCGCTTTCCATTTTGGCACTGGCACGCTTCCTGCTCTCTTTTCATGAAGTGAACACTTCATCAAATGCCAGGGAGGGCGGGTAACGAATGGGGAAGGCAATATGAGCGAGCAGCTCCTGGCGGCTGAGAAGACCGTGACACTCAAGGTCAACGGTCAGACTTCGTCCGTCACGGCGATGCCTGACACGCCGCTGTTATTGATCCTGCGTAACGACCTGCACCTCAATGGCCCCAAATATGGCTGTGGTCTGGGCGAATGCGGTGCCTGCACGGTGATTGTCGATGGCGTGGCGGCGCGCGCCTGCGTCTTCCCGCTGGCAGGCGCCGAAGGCCGGGAAATCACCACGCTGGAGGGCATCGGCTCCCGCCAGTGCCCGCACCCGGTGCAGCAGGCGTTCATCGATGAGCAGGCCGCGCAATGCGGCTACTGCATGAACGGGATGATCATGACCGCCAAGGCCTTGCTCGACCGCAATCCGCACCCGACCGAGGCGCAGATTCGCAATGAGCTGTCGGCCAACCTGTGTCGTTGCGGCACCCACATCGAAATCCTTCGTGCGGTCATGCGTGCCGCGCGCCATTCGCTTTGAACGGAGCGACCTCCTTGAATCAGCCCACGACTGCGCCCACCCCCACCCGCGACGAACTGCTGGCCAGAAACGGCGTGCTGCTTGTCGTCGACGACATCCTGCCGCCCTCCGGCCCGGTCGCCAAAGGCGGCACCCCCACAGTGAAGCCCAAGGAACTGGGGCTGTTCATCGCCATCGATCAGGACAATACGGTTTACGCCTTCAACGGCCATGTCGATCTGGGTACCGGCATCCGCACGTCCCTGGCGCAGATCGTCGCCGAAGAGCTCGACCTGCAGATGGATCAGGTCATCATGGTCCTGGGCGACACCGAGCGCGCGCCCAATCAAGGCGCGACCATCGCCAGCGCCACGTTGCAGATTTCCGCCATCCCGCTGCGCAATGCCGCCGCCGAGGCCCGCCGATACCTCTTGGAGCAGGCCGCGCAGCGCTGGGCGGTCAGTGTCGATTCTCTGGCTGTGGAAAGCGGCGTGATCAAGGCCGCCGACGGGCGCAGCGCGAGGTTTGGCGATCTTCTGATCGATCAGCACGTCGAATTGCGCATCTCCGGCAACGCGCCACTCAAGCGTCAGGAAGACTACAAGCTGGTGGGGCAGGGCGCCGCGCGGGTCGATATCCCCGGCAAAGCCACGGGCGAGCTGACCTACGTTCACGACATGCGCTTGCCCGACATGCTGCATGGTCGGGTGGTGCGGCCGCCGTACGCCGGCCACGACACCGGCGATTTCGTCGGCAACAGCCTGCTGGAAGTCGATGAGTCGTCCATCGCCCATATTCCCGGCATCGTGCGTGTGGTGGTGATCCGCGACTTCGTCGGCGTGGTGGCGATGCGTGAAGAGCAGGCGGCCAAAGCTGCGCGCGAGCTGAAAGTCAGCTGGAAAGCCTGGCAGCACAAGTTGCCGGACATGAGCGACGTCGAGCAGGCCATTCGCGATAACCCGAGCATCCAGCGCGTGGTGCTGGACAAGGGCAATGTCGAGCAGGCGCTGGCCGATGCCAGCGAGCGCATGACCCGCACTTACCTGTGGCCCTACCAGATTCACGGCTCGATCGGACCGTCCTGCGGGCTGGCGGACTACCGTGAAGACGGCATCCGGGTATGGTCCGGCACGCAGAATCCGCACATGTTGCGGGCGGATCTGGCGTGGTTGCTGGAATACCCTGAGGAACGGATTGAAATCATTCGCATGGAAGCGGCCGGTTGCTACGGGCGCAACTGCGCCGACGATGTGTGCGCCGACGCCGTGCTGTTGTCCAGAGCGGTGGGCCTTCCGGTCCGGGTGCAACTGACCCGCGAGCAGGAACACGTGTGGGAGCCGAAGGGGACGGCGCAGTTGATGGAAGTCGATGGCGGGCTGACCGCCGAGGGCGGTATTGCCGGCTATGACTTCACGACCAGTTACCCGTCGAACAACTCGCCAACGCTCGCGCTTTTGCTGACCGGGCGGGTTGATCCGGTGGCGGCCATGTTCGAGATGGGCGACCGGACCTCGATCCCGCCCTACGAGATCGAGCACATGCGCGTCACCATCAATGACATGGCGCCGATTGTCCGGGCGTCATGGATGCGCGGCGTCTCGGCGCTGCCCAACACCTTCGCCCATGAATCCTACATCGATGAACTGGCCTTCGCGGCCGGCGTCGACCCGGTCGAATATCGCCTGCGTTACCTCAACGACGACCGCGCCAGCGAGCTGGTCAAGGCGACCGCCGCCCGTGCGGACTGGACGCCACGCACCCAGCCGATGCAGACCCCGGAAGACGACGGCGTGCTGCGCGGGCGGGGGTTTGCCTACGCCCGTTACATCCACAGCAAATTTCCCGGCTTTGGCGCGGCGTGGGCGGCGTGGGTCGCCGATGTCGCGGTGGACAAAAACACCGGTGATGTGTCGGTCACACGCGTGGTGATCGGGCACGACGCCGGAATGATGGTCAACCCGGCAGGCGTGCAACATCAGATCCATGGCAACGTCATCCAGTCCACCAGTCGCGTGCTCAAGGAGCGCGTGACGTTCGAGGAGTCGACCGTCAGCAGTCAGGAATGGGGCGGCTATCCGATCCTGACCTTCCCGGAAGTGCCCAAGGTCGACGTCATGATGATGCCGCGCCAGACCGAGCCGCCCATGGGCGCGGGCGAATCGGCGTCGGTGCCCAGCGCGGCGGCGATCGCCAACGCAGTCTATGACGCCACCGGTATTCGCTTCCGCGAGCTGCCGATCACTGCCGAACGCATCCTGGCCGCGATGAAAAGCGCCGGCGACGAGGCCAGCGTCCAGCCGCCCGAATCGCCCAAGGCCAAGCGCTCCAAATGGTTGTTCGGTTCATTGTTTGCAGCATTTGGCGCAGTGTTGGGCGTGGCGGCGACGGCGCTGCCGTGGCGCGCGGAAATTGCCCCGATTGCCCCGCCAGCCGCCGGCACCTGGTCGGCGGCGACGCTGGAACGCGGGCGATTGCTGGCCTCGGCTGGCGATTGTGCCGTTTGCCACACGAGCGCGGGCGGCGTGACCAATGCCGGCGGTCTGGCCATGCAGACACCTTTCGGCACGCTGTACAGCAGCAACATCACACCCGACCCTGAAACGGGCATCGGTAACTGGTCGTATCCGGCATTCGAGCGGGCGATGCGTGACGGCATCAGTCGCGATGGCAAACATCTGTATCCGGCGTTTCCCTACACCGCGTTCCGAAATATCGACGACGCCGACATGCAGGCGCTGTACGCGTACCTGATGTCGCAGACGCCGGTGAAGCAGGTTCAGCCCGCCAATGCCCTGCGGTTCCCGTTCAACATGCGGCCGTTGATGGCCGGCTGGAACGCGCTTTTTCTGCGCAAGGGCGAGGTTCAGGCTCAGCCACTACAAAGTGCGCAATGGAATCGCGGGCAATACCTGGTCAACGGCCTGGGCCACTGCGCCGCCTGCCACTCACCGCGCAACCTGATGGGAGCGGAGAAGGGCGGCGCCTCTTTCCTGGCAGGTGGCATGGTTGACGGCTGGGAGGCACCGGCGCTCAACAGCCTGTCGAAAGCGCCGACGCCGTGGACGGAGGACCAATTGTTCAATTACCTGAGTACCGGCTATTCCGATGCCCATGGCGTGGCCGCCGGACCGATGGGGCCAGTGGTTTCGGAGCTGGCGAAGTTGCCCAGGACCGACGTGCGCGCGATGGCGGTGTACCTCGCGTCCTTGAACGGTTCCGCCGAGGCTGCGTCGACAATGCCTGCGCCGACAGCGGCTGCGCCGACAATGCCTGCGCCGACAGTAACCGCACAAAAAGTGACTGTCGCGGCGGTCTCCCCGCAGTCGCTGAGCAATGGCCAGCGCGTTTTCGAGGGTTCCTGCCAAGGCTGTCATGCCGATGGTCTGGGGCCGAAACTGTTCGGCGTCAGCCCGTCGCTTGCGACCAACACCAACGTGCACAGCGCGCTGCCGGACAATCTGATCAAAGTGATTCAGCAAGGCATCGCCAAGCCGGCAACAGCGGACCTGGGTTACATGCCCGGCTTCAAGGACAGCCTGTCGAATACCCAGATCAGCGATCTGGCGGCGTACCTGCGCAGTCGGTTCGCGCCCAATGAACCGCAATGGACGGGACTGCAGGACAAGGTGGCCTACCTGAAGGCCAATCCCGGCAGCCACTGACAGGCATCGAGCGCTTGCAGGCGTGGCGTGTCCTGCAGTCGACGGGGAACCCGTCTTACGACCGGCGAATGCGATTGCGCTGCTGCAACGCGTTCGCCGGTTCTGCCGAGTGTGCGAACGCTGAGGTCGAGTGCGACAGCAGGCGGATCGGCCGAATACGCCGCGCTCCTGCCGTTGCCAGGTGTCATGCCTGGGCCGGCAACACCATCACCCCACGCACCACCAGATCCTGGATGAACGCCAGCCAGTCCTGCCGCTCGCCCTGGCTGGCCATGTCCTGACCCAGAAACGAGGTGAGGGTGTGCAGGTTCGAGTTATAGAAGTAGCACAGCGAGGCGATCATCAGGTAGACATGCTTGATGTCCACATCCTCCCGGAACAATCCCTGTTGCTGACCTGCTTCGATGATCGGTCTGAGCACGCCGACGGCTTCGCCTGACAGACGCCGCAACTCGCTGGACTGTCGGGCGTGCTTGCCCTTGTGCAGGTTCTCGATGCTCAGAATCGCGACGAATTCCGGATGAGTCACGTAGTAGTCCCAGACGAACGCCACCAGTTGCCGCAGGGTCGCGACCGGTGTCGACGGGTCCAGCTGCAGCGTGCTTTCGGTGCGGTTGAACTGCTCGTAGGTGTGCTCCAGCACTTTGACGAACAGTTTCTCCTTGCTGCCGAAGTAGTAATAAATCATCCGGTCGTTGGACTCGGCCTCGGCCGATATCTTCTCGATCCGTCCGCCGGAGTAGCCGTCGCGGGTGAACACGGCGATGGCCGCTTTGAGGATGCGCGCTCGCGTCTGATCGGCCTGTTGCGCGCGGATGCCAGTGTTTTTGCTCATGATCGTTACAGAATCCGGTACAGCAGGCGTTCGACGCGCACGCGGCTGACGCGCCGCAGAAAGGTGCGCACGCCCAGCGGGTACTCACTCAACGTGTCGAGTTCGTCGAACTTGCCGACGCGATGGGTGTTGCGCATCAGCAGCTCGATCTCCTGAGCGCGCGGCTTGAGCCATTCGCCTTTGGGATCGTCGATCAGCACGGCGTTTTCCAGGTCCAGCTGGAAGGCGCGGGGGTTCAGGTTGTTGCCTGTCAGCAGTGTGTAGCGCTCGTCGGACCACAACCCTTTGAGGTGATAGGTGTTATCGCCGTCTTTCCACAGGTGAATGTTCAACTGATGCCTGGCGATCGCCGTCTGATGCTTCTGCATGAAACGACGCAGGCTGATTTCGTACAGATAAGGCAGCGCGGAAATAACCTTGAACGGCTCGTCCGGATCGATGAAGAAGTCGTTGGCGGTCTTGTCGCCAATGATGATGTCCACTTTGACCCCGCGCTTGAGGGCCCGGTTGATCTCGCGCTTGATCACCAGCGGCATGTTGAAATAGGGCGTGCACAGCGTCAGCTGATGCCGGGTTGCGGCGATCAGGTCGCACAGCGTCTTGCTCAGCGGGTTCTTGTTGCCGATGCCCAGCAGCGGGATCAGGCGCAATTCGCCATTCTCGCGGATGCCGTCGTTGACGTCGTAACTGGCGCGCTTGAGGCGCTGGCGGAACTGGCGGATTTCCCCGCGCAGGCTGCGCGAGGCGGGCGGGTTGGGCAGGTCCAGCCGGTGCACGGCCTCGGACGGCAGGATTTCCTGTTGCACCAGACGCAGGAACGAATCGGCCAGGCCCTTGTTTTCCAGCAAGTGATACCGATCGAGTCGGTATTTCGCCAGCTTGTGCAGGTAAACGTTGTTGATGCTGGCACCGCTGTAGATCACGCAGTCATCGATGATGCTGCCCTTCAAATGCAGCACGCCGAACAGCTCGCGGGTCTGCACCGGCACGCCGTAGACCGGCACCTCCTGTTCGTGCTCGAGGTTTTGCGCCTGATACCACGCCGAATTGCCGGCCTGCTTGCCCGCGCCGATCAGCCCGCGCTGCGCGCGAAACCAGTCCACCAGCACGACGATGTCCAGCGCAGGCCTTGCCGCTTTGGCGGCGTAGAGGGCATCGAGGATTTCCTGACCGGCTTCGTCCTCCTGCAAGTACAGCGCGACGATGCAGATACGCCGGGTCGCTGCGGCAATCTTTTCCAGCAGCGTGCGCCGATAATCAGCCGCACTGGGCAGAAGGGTGATCGCCGCGCTGGACGATTCGAAACCGCGCAACGCCGCAAGGGTAGAACGTCGGAAGGGAGCCCGCATAAGCCTCTCGATGGGTCGGATCAACAGCGCACGAGCTTACACCAGCGCGCGCCTTGTGGTGGTTTTGGCAGCGGCTTCGTTGACTTGTTCAGGGAAATTTCAGGAACCCGGAGGGCAACGGCGCAGCGGCGTGCAGGGCTGCACACCGGTTGCAGCGCGCTTGCCCGCAGTGGCCCGGGCCGCCGACGCATTTCGGTCGGTCGCGGCCCAGCCTTCGTGGGCAAGGGCTGTCCTTCAGATAAACGGCAATCGGATTACACCTTCAACACCAGTTTCCCGCTGTTCTCACCCTTGAACAGCATCTGCAGCGTTTCCGGAAACGTTTCAAGGCCGTCGACGATATGCTCTTTGCTCTTGAGCTTGCCTTGGGCGAGCCAGCCGGCCATTTCCATGCCGGCCCGGGCGAAATGCTCCGTATGGTCCATGACCACGAAACCTTCCATTCGCGCGCGGTTGACCAACAGCGACAGGTAGTTGGCCGGGCCTTTGACGGCTTCCTTGTTGTTGTACTGACTGATCGCGCCGCAGATCACCACGCGCGCCTTGAGCGCCAGTCGCGTGAGGACGGCATCCAGAATGTCGCCGCCGACGTTGTCGAAATACACGTCGATGCCTTTCGGGCATTCGCGTTTGAGGGCGGCGTGAATGTCTTCGCTCTTGTAGTCGATGGCGCCGTCGAAGCCGAACTCGTCGATGAGTGTCTGGCATTTTTCCCGGCCGCCCGCGATACCGATCACCCGGCAGCCTTTGATTTTGGCGATCTGCCCGGCAATGCTGCCCACCGCACCTGCGGCCCCGGAAATCACCACGGTGTCCCCGGCTTTCGGCTGACCCACCTCCAGCAGCGCGAAGTATGCCGACATGCCGGTCATGCCCAATGCCGCCAGATACACCGGCAAAGGCACCCGCTTGGGGTCGACCTTGTTGAAGCCCTTGGGCTCGCCGACGAAGTAGTCCTGCACGCCCAGCACGCCCTGGACGTAGTCGCCGACCGCAAACCCGGGGTGATTCGATTCGATTACCTTGCCCACGCCCAGCGCCCGCATGACCGCGCCCAGTTCAACCGGGGCAATGTACGATTTGCCCTCGTTCATCCAGCCACGCATGGCCGGGTCAAGTGACAAGTACTCACTTTTCACCACGATCTGCCCTTCAGCCGCTGTCGCCACTGGAACGGTCTGAAAGGTGAAGTCGTCGCGGCTGGCGGCGCCGACGGGGCGTCGGGCGAGGAGAAACTGGCGGTTGTTCAAGGCGGTCATGGTGGTTCTCGATCAAGAAGAGAAACGCCAGTGATAGACGCGCATGTCGCGCGGGGCAAGTAAAGACGTTGCAGCGAATGCGCCCCGATCCATCTCGATGATGTGATCGGCACTCTACATCACTGCGGTGCATGCAGCTTCAACCGGGCCCTTGATAGTGCTGACGGGCGGCGCAAGGCACTGGCTAAACTGCCGCTGTCCGGCCTCGCGCCATCCCTCTTTATATAAGTACAAAAAGGACGACTCCATGAGCATGACGTTTTCCGGCCAGGTTGCCCTGGTGACCGGCGCCGCCGCAGGCATTGGCCGCGCCACCGCGTTGGCGTTTGCCGAGCAGGGCTTGAAAGTGCTGCTGGTCGATCTGGACAGCGATGGCGGAGAAGGAACGGCCCGTTTGATTCGTCAGGCCGGAGGCGAGGCGCTTTTCCTGCGCTGCGACGTGACCCGTGAAGCCGATGTGCAACAGATGATGAGTCAGGCGGTGAGCGCGTTCGGCCGGGTGGACTATGCGTTCAACAACGCAGGCATCGAGATCGAGAAAGGGCGGCTGGCCGAGGGCAGCGAAGCCGAGTTCGACGCCATCATGGGCGTGAACGTCAAAGGCGTCTGGTTGTGCATGAAGTACCAACTGCCGGTCATGCTGGCTCAGGGCGGCGGGGCCATCGTCAACACTGCATCGGTGGCCGGGCTGGGCGCGGCGCCGAAAATGAGCATCTACGCGGCCTCGAAACACGCAGTTATCGGCCTGACCAAATCCGCCGCCATCGAATACGCAAAGAAACACATTCGGGTCAACGCGGTGTGCCCGGCGGTGATCGACACCGACATGTTCCGTCGCGCTCACGAAGCCGATCCGCGCAAGGCTGAATTCGCGGCCACTATGCATCCGGTGGGACGCATCGGCAAGGTCGAGGAAATTGCCGCGGCCGTGCTCTATCTGTGCAGCGACGGAGCGGCCTTCACGACGGGGCATTCACTGGCAGTGGACGGCGGCGTGACGGCGTTCTGATTCAGGCGTCCAGCGCCTTGAGCAGGGTTTTGCCGACATTGAGGATCTCTGCGGTCATGTCCTCGTCCTTGACTGCGCGGGCCAGGCCGATGGCGCCGACCAAGGTGCACATCGCCATCACCGCCTGCGCGCGCTTTTTGGCCGACTGCTTTGCGCTGCTCAGGCTGGCCAGCGTCGCGAATTCTTTTTCAAGCCCCTGAGCGTACATCTCGCGGACCGGATCGCTGCTGCGGGCGACATCATTGACCAGCGCGGCGAACGCACAGCCCGATCCCGGATCGTTCAGGTGTCGTTCGCTCAGGTAACGCTCCACCAGATCGCTCATCGTCAGCGTGGAATCCGGTTCGGTGTATTTTTCCAGAGCACTGGCCCGCTTATCGAAGGCGCATTCCAGGGCCTCTTCAACGAGTT
The DNA here is from genome assembly GCF_030209235.1 of Pseudomonas sp. efr-133-TYG-103a. NCBI lineage: Bacteria > Pseudomonadati > Pseudomonadota > Gammaproteobacteria > Pseudomonadales > Pseudomonadaceae > Pseudomonas > Pseudomonas sp. efr-133-TYG-103a. The sequence goes on along the minus strand of NZ_JARVSK010000025.1, from coordinate 157,796 downwards.
TCTCCCGGGATTCGAAGTGTTTGTAGAATCCGCCGCCCGTTCGACCCGCTTCCTTCATGAGGTCGGCCACCCCGATGCCGTTCAGCCCGACTTCGCGAAAGCGTGCGGCGGCAAGGTCGACGATGTGTTCATGAATGGCAGCCTTCTCGGCCTGTGAGCGCGACATGGGAACCTCCGCTGACAACGTTCTGAGCGATATGGCGATCGATCATACGCCAAATGTGGCACGTCCATGCGGTGGATTGGAGGGCGTACGACATCCTGTTCCGGCGCCTCATCCGCTCGCGCAGTAATCAGCTAAGCTGCACTGGCTGTCTACCTTCAGGGAGCTTCGATGGATCACCTGTGGTTCGCCTATCCACTGATCAGCGCCTCGCTGTTGCTGATCATCGACCTGCTGCTCTGGCAATGGCTTCATCCCCGATATCTGCGGCGCAAGCTCGTGTGCCGGCTGGTGCTGTTCGTCCTCTTCAGCATGGCCCTGCTCGACGGCGGCCTGAGCCCGCTTTATCAGGTGCCGATGGACTGGTCGGTGCCGCGCCATGTGTTGGGTACGCTGCTGACCATTGCCTGGTGGCTGTTCGGCGCACGCACGCTGACCGTGCTGGCAGTGGTGGTGATGGAGCCGCGCATCGGTGGCAAAGGCCATCTGCTACAGGACGTGATGGGCGCGATCATCTTCCTGGTGGCCGCGGTCGCTGCGGCGGGGTATGTGCTGGATCTGCCGGTCAAGGGCTTGCTGGCGACGTCCGGCGCAGTGGCGATCATCTTCGGTCTGGCGGTGCAAAGCACCTTGGGTGACGTGTTCTCCGGCATTGTGCTCAACGCCACCAAACCGTTCCGTGTCGATGACTGGATTCGCGTCGACGATATCGAAGGCAAGGTGATCGAAATCGACTGGCGCTCCACCCATCTGCTGACGTCCGAAGGCAGCATGGCGGTCATCCCCAACTCCATGGCGGCCAAGACCCGCATCGTCAATTTCAGCCGCCCGGATCATTTTCATTCGGTCACGCTGTCCATTGAGCTGTCGACCCGTCTGCGCCCCAGCCTGGTGCTGGATTCGCTGGACAAGGCGCTGCAGGGCTGTCGCGAGCTGCTGGCCCAGCCCAAGCCCTCGGCGATCGTGGTCAAGTCCGGCATGCGCACGGTCGAGTACGAGGTCACCGGCTACGTCAAATCCCGTGACCGACGCTCGGCGGTGCGCAATCAATTGTTCGATCTGATCCACCGGCAACTGGCGTCCACCGAAACCCGGCAGGAACAGTTGCGCCCTGCTTCCCGGCAGTCTCAGGTGCTCAACACCGTCGGCGCCTTGCGCATGCTCAGCGACGCGGATCGCGCTCAGCTTGAGCAACACATGCGTCTAGCCGCTTATACCGCCAAGGAAATCGTGCTGGCCGAAGGCGTGGTCCCCGATGCGCTGTTCATCATTGAATCAGGCGTGGTGTCGGTTTCCCTGCTGCGGCCCGAGGGTTGGCTGGAACTGGGACGGATGGGGCCCGGCGAGCTGCTCGGAGAGGGCGGTTTCGTGGACGCCTCGCCGACACAGGCGCGCTTCTGCGCTTACACCGATTGCATGATTTACCGGATCGAAAAGGCCGACCTGGAGCCTTGGCTGGCCGAACATGGGGAATTGCTCGGCGCGTTGGCGGGGCTCGCGAAATTCCGCGCCAAGGCCCGTGCGTCGATGCTCGAAACCAAGCCGGCGGTGGCCGATCCGAGCGGATTCCTCAGTTGGTTGCGCAAAAGCGTCAAGCGCCTGGAAATCACTCGCGGCCCGCGCCCGCCCGACAGAATGAGTTGAGATGTCCGACACCCTTCGTGACAGATTCGTCGCCCCGGATCGTTCTGGCCCGACCGCACGCAGCGGCACCGACCTCTGGATTCGACGCAACGAGTGCTCTACATTGCCTGTTCATTTAAACGCCAGCCGAGTTGCCCACATGCCCGCATCCCCTCCGACCCTGCATCCTCAAGTCCTGCGCGCTGGCGACGCGGTAGCGCTGGTGTCGCCGGCAGGGCCGGTGGCCGAGGCAAGGGTTCAGGCGGCTGTGCGCGAGCTGACGGCGTGGGGGTTGCGCCCTCGGGTTTACCCGCACGCACTGGACAGCACGGGATTTCTCGCAGGCAGCGATGCCGACCGGGTGGCGGATCTGAACGATGCGCTCGCCGATCCGGACATTCGCGCCGTGTTGTGTAACCGGGGCGGCTATGGCGTGCAGCGCATTCTCGAGCACGTCGATTACGATGCCGTGCGCCGCGACCCGAAACTGGTGGCGGGCTTTTCCGACATCACGGCGTTGCACGGCGCACTCTGGAACCGGACCGGCCTTGTCACCGTTCACGGCCCTGTAGCCGCGCAACTGGAGCGAGGCGGCGTTTTCGCCAGCACTCTCAAGCAAGCGCTGATGACCACTCATCCCTCGGTGATCACGGCCGACGCTGACGAGCCCACCTTCAGCGTGCGCACCCGTGGCGTTACCGAAGGCATTCTGCTGGGCGGCAACCTGAGCATGCTCTGCACCTGCGTCGGCACGCCGTTCATGCCCGATCTGCGCGATGCGATCCTGCTCATCGAAGATGTCGGCGAACTGGCATATCGGGTCGATCGGTTGCTGACACAGTTGCGCAACTGCGGAATCCTCCAGCAGGTGCGCGGTATTGCAGTCGGCCAGTTCAGCGAGCCCGGCCACGGCAATAATCCGGTGCGGCCTCCAGATGTACTCAGTGAGCGGCTGGGCGACCTGGGGATCGTGCTGTTGGGCGGACTTTCCATCGGTCACGGCGATCGCAATCTGGCCGTGGCACTAGGCACTCACGCGGTGCTGAATGCCGACGAAGGCACGCTGACCGTTTCAGCGGCGGCGCGCTGACCGACGCGGATCGAGCGATCAGGCGGCCTCACCGTCGAGCCTGAACGGCGCACGAACTGTCACCGCAGGCCGGTTTCGCTCCTTCCTGGCGCGTTACTGATTGACGCAACAAGCCGCTGATACCGGGTTGTCGTGCTTACTGCGCTTTGCTGCCTGCTCTGGATACGCCGGTCACCATTCTGGAAGCGACGCTGGCGTAGCTATTTGCCATTATTCCGACGTCAAAGACTTGTTTTGCAGCTGACCCGTTGCGAATCTGCACGAAAATTGAATGGCCGTGCTGAGCTGGCCTCATTGTGTGCGCCTTCAGCCGTCGAGCGGGGATTGAGCGATATGATTTCGGCCGTGAAAACGCGTTTTGCCAATCTGGGTATGGCCAAGAAGCTGGGCATCGGGTTCGTGCTGGTTCTGCTGCTGACCGCCCTTGTCGCCGCCATCGGCGTCTGGTCGTTGCGCTCGATCAGCGTGCATTTCGACAGCCTCAAGGACATGACCGCGCTCAACACCGGGCTCAACCGGGTTCGCCTGCTGGAGCAGGATTACGCCCTGCACAGCGATCCGAAGGTCGTCGATCAGTTGCACGCGGGGCTCGATGGTCTGAATGCTCAGGCCGAGCAGCTCAAAGCCAGCTCTGCCGTGAATCAGCAGGTCATGGGCGAGGTCCAGCAGGCGCTCGCGGCGTATCGCAAATCCTTCGATGAATTCGTCAGCATCAGTCAGAGCAAGGATCTGGCGCTGGAAATGGCCAGTTGGTCGGTGTCCAGCGTCGCCAACAATCTTGACGTCCTGCAGGCCGGGCTCGCGGATGACGGAGCCTACGGCCTGAAAGATTCGCAAGGCCAGCAGGGCGGGGAATTCATCGAACAATCGAATCAGGTCAGCCAGATTTCCAAATTGATGATGCAGGCCATGGACGAAGCCCGCGTGCGGCTGGACAAGAGCCGCAAGACCGGTTCCGGTGAAGAAGCCAAGACAGGCCAGATCGAGCAGGCGGTCCAGGCCCAGGAGCTCGCCGAACAGCTCAAAGGCGTGATCAAGGACGCCGGCTACTTGACCGTGCTGACCGAAGTGGGCGGGCATATCACCAACTTCAGCGACAAGCTCAACGAGTACACCGGGCTGCTGGACAGTGAAGCCAAGGTTTCTGCGCAACTGGCGACCAACGCCAAAACCGTCGTGCAGCAGGTCAATCAGGCTTACGACGCGGAAGATCAGTCGATGCTGGCGGAGCTTCAGGCCAACTCGCTGAAAATCATCGGCTCTTCGGTCCTTGCATTGTTCGTCGGTCTGATCGCCTCGTTTGTCATCACCCGCCTCATCGTCGCCCCGCTGCGCAGTGTGATCGCCATCGCTCAGCGGATCGCTTCGGGTGATCTGAGCGGCACGGTCCAGGTCACGCGCAAAGACGAAATCGGCCAGCTGATGCAGGCCATGCAGCAGATGGGCGCCGGCCTGAGCGGCATCGTCAGCGGCCTGCAGGCGGGGATCGAACAACTGGCGACGTCGGCGCACTCGTTGTCAGCCGTGACCGAGCAGACCAATTTGGAAGTCAGCACCCAGAAAGAGGAAACCGAGCAGGTGGCCACGGCCATGAATCAGATGACCGCCACCGTTCACGACGTGGCCCGTAATGCTGAGGAAGCGGCGCTGGCAGCACAGACCGCTGACACCAAGGTCGACAGCGGCCAGGCGGTGGTGCGCCAGAGCATGCAGCGCATTGAGCAGCTGGCGTCTTCGGCGAACTCGGCCAGTCACAGCATCGAAAACCTCAGCGCCGAGATCCAGAACATCGGCAAAGTGCTGAGTGTGATCAAAAGCGTCGCGGAGCAAACCAACCTGCTGGCCCTCAACGCGGCCATCGAAGCCGCGCGGGCAGGCGAGCAGGGCAGAGGCTTCGCGGTGGTCGCCGATGAAGTGCGGGCGCTGGCCCGGCGCACTCAGCAATCGACCGAAGAGATCGAGCGGTTGGTGACCAGCCTGCAATCCGGGGCGCAAGCCTCGGTGGCGCAGATCCAGAACAGCGGCGAGTTGGTGAAGCTGGCCGTGAGTGATGCGCTACAGACCGAGAGCGCCCTGGGCAGCATTGCGGCAGCGGTATCGATGATCCAGCAGATGAATCAACAGATCGCCGCCGCCGCCGAAGAGCAAAGCTCAGTGGCCGAAGAGATCAACCGCAGCGTCACCAGCATCCGCGCCAGCGCCGATCAATCGGCCCTGGCCATGCAAGGCAACGCCGCATCCAGCATCCAGCTCGCCTCACTGGGCATGGAATTGAAAGGCATGGTAGGGCATTTCAGGCTGTAACGCCCCGCCTGAGCGCGGCATGTCACGCCTGCTGCGCAGGCCAGTAACCGGCAGCAAGTCCGGTGAATGCGGTGTATCAGGCAAACCGCGGTGATCGGTTTTACGACTGTTGCACAGCCGATCGTCCGAGTGCGGCCCAGAGCAAGCGCGCTCCCACAGGAATCTCCGGGCATTCCAGATTCTCCGCCCAGACACGAATCCTGTAGGGGCGCGCTTGCCCGCGAAGACTGAATTCCGGACGCTGCATCTGCGCCGGATGTACCGGCCTCTTCGTGAGCAAGCTCACTCCCACAGGAATCTCCGGGCATTCCGGATTCTCCTCCCAGACACAAATCCTGTAGGAGCGCGCTTGCACGCGAAGACTGAATTCCGGACGCTGCATCTGCGCCGGACGCACCGGCCTCTTCGTGAGCAAGCTCACTCCCACAGGAATCTCCGGGCATTCCCGATTCTCCTCCCAGACACGAATCCTGTAGGAACGCGCTTGCCCGCGAAGACTGAATTCCGGACGCTGCATCTGCACGGCATGCACCGACCTCTTCCCGGCTGAAGCCGGTCCTACAGACGCTGCAAGTTTTTCGTAGGACCGGCTTCAGCCGGGAAGGCGTCGGGTATTACGCCGTTGATCGAAAGGGCGTTAAAGACAGTTGGCTCACTCCCACCGGGTCCAAGCATGGCCGCCTCTGCCGCAGGCGCAGGAGCGCGCTTGTCTCTGGGCCGCACTCGGACGATCTGCCGGGACCCGGCAGCCAGACCTGCAGACGCGGTATCTGCCCTCACTTGCGATAATTCAGAATCAGCAACGTCAGAACCCCTGCCACGATCCCCCAGAACGCCGAGCCGATGGAAAACAGCGTCAGCCCCGACGCGGTGACCATGAAGGTGATCAATGCGGCTTCGCGTTCTTTCGGCTCGTTCATTGCCACCGTCAGGCCGTTGATGATCGAACCGAACAGTGCGAGCGCGGCGATCGACAGCACCAATTCCTTGGGAAACGCCGCAAACAGCGCCGCCAGCGTGGCCCCGAACACGCCGGCGACGGCGTAGAAAATTCCGCACCAGATGGCCGCCGTGTAGCGTTTGCTGCGATCTTCGTGAGCGTGCGGGCCGGTGCAGATCGCGGCGCTGATGGCGGCCAGCGTGATGCCGTGAGCGCCGAATGGGGCAGTGAGGATCGAAATCAACCCGGTTGCACTGATCAGCGGAGAGGCGGGGACGTGGTAATCGTCTGCGCGCAACACCGCGATGCCGGGCATGTTCTGTGAGGTCATGGCCACCACGAAGAGCGGGATGCCGATGCTGATCGTAGCGCCCAGCGAAAACGAAGGCGTCGTCCAGACCGGCACCGCAACTTCCAGCGTGAACCCGCTGAAGTCAAGCATGCCGAGCATGGCCGACAGCGCCACGCCGACCAGCAAGGTGACCAGCACGGCGTAACGCGGCGAGAAGCGCTTGACGATGAGGTAGGTGAAAAACATCCCCAGCACCATGCCGGTGCGGTGCTGCGCGGCGATGAAAATCTCGCTGCCGATCTTGAACAGGATGCCGGCGAGCAAGGCCGCGGCCAGTGAAGTCGGCAGGCGTTTGACCAGTTTTTCGAAGGTGCCGGTCACGCCGCAGATGAACACCAGCAACGCGCTGGTGATAAAGGCGCCGATGGCCTCCGGATACGCCACATGGCCGAGGCTGGTGATCAGCAACGCCGCGCCTGGCGTCGACCACGCCACAGTTACCGGCGAGCGGTAGCGCAACGATAAAACGATGCTGCAGATCGCCATGCCGATGAACAGCGCCCAGATCCAGGAGGAAATCTGCGCCGGTGTCAGGGCGGCTGCCTGTCCGGCCTGAAAGATGAGCGCCAGAGAGCTGGTGACGCCCGTCATCATGGCGATGAATCCAGCGACGATGGCCGAAGGCGAAGAGTCGGCCAGTGGTCGCAGCGGCGTGTGTGTCGCGTCAGTCATTGGGTGTTCCTGCAAGCGGCGGTTGGATCAGAATGGCAAGCCTATACGCAGTTGTTACCGTTCGTTGCGATACAGCCATACGCGCAATAATCGGCACAGTTGCCAGGTGCTAGTGCGTCCACTGCACAGGCTAATCACCGGACCGCTGCGCGATGTGAATCCATTACTCGGGGCAGAGCGACGCGACGGTGATCATTTCACCGCATGCCCCAGTGCCTGATTGACCGCCAGCCAGCCGTCCACCGCCTCCCGGCCAGCTTCGGCAAAGACCTTCTGCAGCAACTTCACCTGTTCGCGCCGCAGCGATTCCTCGAACCTGGCGCCTTCGGCCGTCAGTTCCAGCAGCCGCTTACGCTTGTCGTCCTCGGGCGCGACGCTGAGCACCAGTTCCATCTCGATCAACTGCCGCAGCGGGGTATTCAACGCCTGTTTGCTCACGCCCAGTACACCGAGCAGTTCCTTGACGCTGAGGCCCGGATAGCGCGCGATGAAAAACACGATGCGCTGGTGCACCCGACTCAGGCCGCGCCGATCAAGCATCTCGTCGGCTTTGGCGGTGAACGCCTGATAACCGAAAAAAAACGCTTCCATGGCAATTTGCTGCGTTGCAGCATTTTTAAGGTCAAGCATATTGACGTATCCGTATGAGTCGTCGTAATTTCGGTCAACCAGTTTGACGTATTTCCGATTATGTCCGCCAGCGGTGATCACATGCCTTTTTCCGAACGCGTTACCCGACTGAAGAGTTCTCTGATTCGCGAAATCCTGGCCGCTGCCCAGCGTCCGGAAATGATGTCGTTCGCAGGCGGTCTGCCGGCTGAGACCATGCTGCCGCACAGCGAGTGGTCGGGCATGCCGCGCAGCATCGGCCAATACGGCATGAGCGAGGGCGAGCCGCAATTGCGTGAAGCGCTCGCCGCGCAGGCACGCGCGCTGGGCATCCCTTGTGAGGCCAGTCAGGTGATGATCGTCAGCGGGTCGCAGCAGACACTGGACCTGGCGGCGAAACTGTATATCGACAAGGGCACCGAGATTCTTCTGGAGGGCCCGACGTACCTTGCGGCGCTGCAGATTTTCCAGCTGTTTGGCGCCGATTGCCTCACCGTCCCGTTACTCACCGACGGCCCGGACCTGAAAATACTGCGTGAGCGCCTGACGCGTCACGCGCCTTCATTCGCCTACCTGATCCCGACCTTCCAGAACCCGTCTGCCGTGCGATACAGCGAGCAGGCACGGGACGCCGTCGCAGCACTGCTGGACGAGTTCGGCGTCACGTTGATCGAGGACGAACCCTATCGCGAGTTGAGTTTTGACGGCACCAGCGCGCGGCCTATCGTCAGTCGTCTGAAAAAGGCCAGCTGGATCTACACCGGAACCGTGTCCAAGACGCTGATGCCTGGCCTGCGCGTAGGGTTCCTCATCGCCACGCCCGATCTGTTTCCGCACCTGCTCAAACTCAAGCAGGCGGCCGATCTGCACACCAATCGCGTCGGTCAGTGGCAGGCGTTGCAATGGATCGGCAGCGAGCAGTACCAGCAGCACCTGCTGGAATTGCGCGGTTTCTACCGCACCCGTCGGGATCAGTTCGAGGCGGCGCTGCAGCGTCACTTCAGCGGCCTTGCCGAGTGGAACGCCCCGCAGGGCGGCTTGTTTTTCTGGCTGACCCTCAAACAGAAAATCGACACGCGCACCTTACTCGACAGCGCGCTGGCGCAGAACGTTGCGTTCATGCCCGGCGAGCCGTTTTTCACCGATCCGGACGCCAATCCCGGTTACCTGCGGCTGAACTTCAGCCACATCGATCCGCAACGGCTCGACGAAGGCCTGAGACGTCTGGCGGCGGTCATCACAGACGCGCAGGCCGCCCAGGCAGCCTGATACATTACGCACACGCAGCAGCGGGCACGTTTGCACGAACGAAGGGGAGAGCAACAGATGTACAAGGTTTACGGCGATTACAACTCGGGCAACTGCTACAAAATCAAATTGATGCTCAGCCTGTTGGGCGCGGCGTACGAGTGGGTGCCGATCGACATTCTCAAAGGCGAGACCGAGACCGAAGCGTTTCTGGCGAAAAACCCGAACGGCAAGATCCCGGTTCTGGAGCTGGAAGACGGGACGTGCCTGTGGGAATCCAACGCGATTCTGAACTTCCTCGCCGAAGGTACGCCGCTGCTGCTGACCGAGCCGCGTCTGCGCACGCAGATGCTGCAGTGGCAGTTTTTCGAGCAATACAGCCACGAGCCGACCATCGCCGTTGCCCGTTTCATCCAGTTTTACCTCGGCCTTCCCGAAGAGCGTCTGGAGGAATACCGCTCGCTGCACAAGCGCGGTTACAAAGCCCTGAAAGTGATGGAACAGCAACTGCAACGCACGCCCTTTCTGGTGGGCGAACATTTTTCCATCGCCGATATCGCGCTGTACGCCTACACCCACGTTGCTCATCAGGGGGGCTTTGACCTGACTCAATTCCCCGCCATCCAACACTGGCTCGAGCGTGTTCAGCAGCAGCCAGGCTACGTCGGCATGCTGGATTGAATGTCGGCGCAATTAAAAAGCCGGTCCTGGCAGCAGTGACCGGTTTTTTTGTGTCTGAGTACCGTGCAAGCAAAAAGGATCGTCCGGTATCGACCGGACGCCCAGTGAAGAAAAGGGAGATTGCAATGCGCTTCATGATGATAGCGGTGGGCACGTTCATGGCGCTGGGCATCGGCTGTTCTGCCCAGGCGCAGGATTGTGATTCGACTCAGGCGGCGATGAACCAGTGCGCGAGCAAGCAGTACGCAGCGCTGGATAGCGAGTTGAACGCTCAGTACAAGGCGCAGATGGCGTTTCTCACGAGCCCGGCGAAGAAGAAAGCTCTGCAGGATGCGCAGAAGAAATGGATCGCCTTTCGTGACGCCGATTGCGCGTACCAGGTGGGCAAACGTGAGGATGGCGGCAGCCTGTGGCCACTCGCGCAGGCGCAGTGCCTGACCGAACAGACCCGGACGCGCGTCGAGCAGTTGAAAGCTTATACGGCATGTCGGCAGGAAGGCTGCCCGAAATAAGCGTCGATGACGGCTGTCATGGCAGCGGCGTCGATCGACGGCCGCTACAGGGTTTCAGCCAGACGAGCCTTGTCAGACCGCCGCAAAGCGTGTGTCGAGGTAGTCGATGATCGCCTTGGATTCATACATCCAGACGGTCTGGCCGGCTTCTTCGATCCGCAGGCAAGGCACTTTGATCTTCCCGCCTTCTTTGAGCAAAGTCTGGCGGTCGAGCTCGTTGTTCTTCGCGTCGCGCAGCGCCACTGGCACGTTAAGGCGGCGCAGCGTGCGGCGGGTCTTCACGCAGAACGGGCAGGCGTGAAACTGATACAGCGTCAGGTCCTGTGCCGACGCGTCGACGGCCGCCTGCGCTTGCGGTGAACGCTTTTTCTTGCCTGGACGGGTCAGGAAATCCACCAGAATGACGACCTGGCCCAGGCCGACCCTCAATGCCTTCATCAACATGCTCAAACCTCGTTCGGCGGTCATCACCGCCAGACGGCCGCAACGTCGGCTGCGGCCTTTCAGAAAGCCCGAATCACTTGATCAGGCTGAGGAACTCAGTGCGGGTCGCCGCGTTTTCGCGGAACTCGCCCAGCATCACCGAGGTGATCATCGAGGAGTTCTGCTTCTCGACACCGCGCATCATCATGCACATGTGTTTGGCTTCGATCACGACCGCAACACCCAGAGCGCCAGTGACCTGCTGAATGGCTTCGGCGATCTGGCGGCTGAGGTTTTCCTGGATCTGCAAGCGGCGGGCATACATGTCGACGATGCGCGCCACTTTCGAAAGGCCCAGCACCTTGCCGCTCGGGATATAGGCCACGTGGGCCTTGCCGATGAAAGGCAGCAGGTGGTGTTCGCAGAGTGAGTACAGCTCGATGTCCTTGACCACCACCATCTCGCTGTTGTCGGAGCTGAACAGTGCGCCGTTGGTGACTTCTTCGAGGGTCTGCTGATAGCCGCGGCAGAGATACTGCATGGCTTTGGCCGCACGTTTCGGGGTATCGAGCAAGCCTTCGCGGGAAACGTCCTCGCCGAGTTGACCAAGGATCGCCGTGTAGTTCTGTTCCAGTGTCACAGGGGTGTGTTCCGTGTGGGTTCAAGAAAGGCAGGGGTGCTCGCCTGCAAAGGCGCACATAGTAGCGTAGCTGGGCGGGCAGGTGTATGGCGGGCGACCGACAAACCTGCGGCATCTCGACGCCGGGCTGCCTCGCAGGGACCTTTACCCAACCTTTACCCAGCCCATATGTCGAAATGTGTCGGCTCGTTGTCTGATTTAACGGGTGACAGATGCCCGGATGAAGAGAGTGAATATGATGTTTAGCCGAATCGCGAAAATCGCACTGGTGATCGCCCTGACGTCGTCGGTTTCGGGATGTTTCTTTGGCCCCGGCTGGGGACGCCATGGTGGTGGCTGGCATGACCATCGTTACTATGACGGCGGCCATTACGACGGCGGACGGGGCGGCTACGGCCCGGGTCCGGGTTATTACCGCCGCTGATCATCACAGACCGATCAGGTGTGGATGCCCTATGCCCTGATCTCAATCGAGCGCTGAACGCAGGCCGCGACTGGAGGGATTCCTCGTCGCGGCCTTTTTCATGGCATCGTTTCGTATCAACGGTGATACCGGCCGGGTACCAAATGACGACGCGGTTTGACGGGCTCGCGCTGTCAGACTGGGCAGGTGATAAATGCCTGCCGTTGAGAGAGTAACGAGAATGTTGAGTCGTATAGCGAAAGTCGCGATGGTCGTCGCGGTCATGTCAGCCATGTCCGGCTGCTGGCCTTTCTGGGGTCCGGGCGGAGGTGGTCATGGCGGTGGACACGGAGGCGGCGGTGGCGGTCATTACGAGGGTGGCGGCCCCGGCGGTGGCGGTGGTCCTGGCGGCGGTCCGGGTCCGCGCTGATAGCGGATCAGCTCACGTCCTGAGCGCTGCCTTCAACGGTGCTGCTCAGGATCGCTGGGCGGATGCATCCGGAACGGGGTTGATCAGGCTCCCGAACGGTCCGGTCAGGCGGAATAATTTTGCCGCCTGATCGCATTCGCAATTGATGCCCAGCAGTCCTGGGCCGCGCCACCAACAGTTACTCGTCACGCCCATCCATCATGGTGCGCTTGAGCATCACGTAGACCGCGCCCGCGCCGCCATGGCGGGGGATGCAAGAAGTGAAGCCCAGCACCTGTTGATGCTGGCGCAGCCAGGTGTTGACGTGGCTTTTGATCATCGGACGTTTGCCGTCCAGCCGGACCGCTTTGCCGTGGGTGATGCGCACACAGCGGATTTCCAGGCGGGTGGCCTCGGTCAGAAACTCCCACATCGTCTCGCGCGCCAGCTCCACACTCATGCCGTGCAAATCCAGGCTGCCCTCGAAGCTGATCTGACCCAGCTTGAGCTTGCGCATCTGGCCTTCCTGAACCCCGTCACGCGCCCAATACAGCGCGTCCTCGGGGCCTACGTCGATCACGAACTGGTCCGACAGACCGTCCACGGTAATCGTCGCATCGGAACGGACGGTCGCTGCCTGACGCAATCTGGCCAGATTCTTACGGTCTGTTTTGGGTTTGCCCACATCGGCGTGTTCAGTCTTGATGGGCTTTACGCCACGAATCTCGCTTCTGAACAGGGAAAAGTCGTCGTCTTGCATGTTGGTCTCCGCGAAGGACGCCAGTTTAACCAAGTCACGCCGCAATCGGCGCGACTAAAACGATCAAACGGCTGCGGATGCCGCAGGGCAGGGGTCAGTCGTGCTTCTTCATCAGGTGCGGGGACATGTTCAGCTCGCCTGCACGACGGCGGCGACGGCGACTGCGGCGCCAGAGCCAGACGCCGGCGTACAGCAGGAGCAGGCCGACGATGATCGTCACGACGGCGCCTGCCGGGCTGGCATTGAGCTCGCCGAGTGCAGCGGGGTGACCGATCAGGCTGGCCACGCCAGCCATGGCGAGCAGGATGCCCGCGGTGGCGAGAATTGCCGAGATTGCTGCGCCAAAGCGCATTCCCCAGTTGCTCTGGCCTTTCGGGCGCAGGCGACGGGCATCAAAACCATCGGATATCTTCATTCCGATTTCCTCTATGGGTATCGGCGCTCTGACCCGTCTGCGTAGGCGGGGTTCCCGCAGGGTCAGGATTCAAAGGTAAACACGACTGATTAATGGATAGGCGGTTATGTGAAAGGCATCACACAACCTGATGAGTGCATTTGTACGCTTTTTCTTCAGGAACTGCCGGAAAATGATGCGCCGGCCGGGCAATGGGCTGCGGATGGGTCGGATCAGTTCCTGAGGAAAGGTGTCGGGCTCAGATCAGGTTTTCAGTCTGCGTCAGCCTGGCGAAGTTGTCGTTCATGATTGCCATCTCCGCCTGCTGCACCAGCTCGGCCTTGATCACGCCGGTTGGCGTCGGCAGGTCGCGGGTCGCGCAGGCGTCTTCGACCAGCGTACAGCGGAAGCCGTAATCCTTGGCCGCTCGAACCGTGGTGCTGACGCTGGAGTGACTCATGAAGCCGCAGACCACCAGATCCAGACGACCGAGGTCTTCGAGCAGCTTGTGCAGGGTCTTGCCATCGTCAGTGGTCAAGGTGCCGTTCAGTGCATTGGGCAGGCGTTTCTCGATGATGAGGTCCCCGGCCTGCGGCTGCAGTTCGGACACGAACTTGCCGCGCTCGCCCTGCGGGTCGAACATGCCGCCGACCGTGCCCAGATGGCGGACGTGGATAATGGGCGACTTCGCAGCGCGGGCTGCGTCGACCAGTTTGACGATGTTATCGATGGCTTCCTGAACCCCGGTCAGGGCCAGCGGGCCGCTGAGGTATTCCCTCTGGGCATCGATGATGATCAGCGTGGCATTACTCAAAGTGGCCGCTGCGTATTCACGGCCACTGAGTTGAAACATGGTCTTGGGACCGTTGTTTGAAACAGACATCTGGGGCTCCTTCGAGTGGGGCTTTTGCCACATTGTCCACTGGCAGAGCGATTCTGTGAATCGTCATGCTTACAGACGTCGCTTTTTTCGCCGGGCTTAAAGCTGTCGAGCAGGTCGCGGTTACTGTCATATTGCCTGCAAATTGTACGAAAGGCTGTTGAAAATTTTCCGGGGTACGCCGGTGTCGGGTTCAGGCATCGTTTGTTGAAGGGATGGCTGCTAGAATCGCCCGTCGTTTTTTCAAGGAGTCTGCTGTGATCACTTCCCGCCTGCGCACCCTGCGCGATCATATCCGTTGGGCTGTCAGCCGTTTCCACGGGGAAGATCTGTTCTACGGCCATGGCACCGACAACGCCTGGGACGAAGCCCGCCAACTGGTTCTGGGGGCGCTGCACCTGCCTTGGGAAATCTCCGATAACTACCTCGATTGCAACCTCGAAGACGAAGAACTGGTGCAGGTGCAGCGCCTGATCAAACGCCGCATCGATGAGCGCGTGCCGACCGCCTACCTGTTGGGCGAAGCCTGGTTCTGCGGCATGTCGTTCATCGTCGACGAGCGCGTGCTGATCCCGCGCTCACCGATAGGCGAGCTGATCGAGCAGCGTTTCGAGCCGTGGCTGGCGAACGAGCCTGCGCGAATTCTCGACCTGTGCACCGGCTCCGGCTGCATCGGCATCGCCTGCGCGGACGTCTTCCCCGATGCCGAAGTGGCGTTGGCGGATCTGTCGTTCGAAGCGCTGGAAGTGGCGAACCAGAACATTGAGCGTCATGGTCTCGATGCGCGCGTCTACACCGTGCAGGGCGACGGCTTCGACGGTCTGCCAGGTCAGCGTTTCGATCTGATCGTGTCCAACCCGCCGTATGTGGATGCCGAGGATTTCGCCGACATGCCTGATGAGTATCAGCATGAGCCTGAGCTTGCGCTGGCCTGTGGCGATGACGGTCTGAATCTGGTGCGTCGGATGCTGGCGCAGGCGGCGGATCACTTGACCGAGAAGGGGCTGTTGATCGTCGAAGTCGGGAACAGTCAGGTTCACGTCGAAGCGCTGTACCCGGAAGTCGATTTCGCCTGGCTCGAGTTCCGCCGCGGTGGCCACGGCGTGTTCATGCTGACCGCCGGGCAGTGCCGCGAGCATCAGGCGCTGTTCGCTGCAAGGATTTGAGGCAGACCTGAACGTCTCGAGAGGGCTCGCTGGCGAATCGTGTATGTCAGGTCGTTGCCGACCTTGACGCCGCGTTCGCCAGCAACCTGACCCCATCGAAACGATGGGGGATCGGGCTTACCGGTGGGTGGCGATCCAGATCAGCAACCCGGCCTGAAACACGGCGAAAGTCACCAGACAGGCGATGGTGAAGCGCAGACCACTGTCATCCCGGCGGTATTTGCTGACCTTGTCTTCCGCTTTCTTGATCGTCACTTCCTGTTCCAGAATCTTCTGTTCGGCGGCCTGCAGCATCTGGGCAGCTTCGAGAATTTCCACGATCTGGATCTTGTCGGTGTTCCAGGTGTTGTTCAGATTGCCCACTTTGGCGTCTTTCACGCTGCCCTTGAGGTGCTGCGCGTCGGCGTAGGCGACGTCAAAGCCCTGGGTCTTGAGAAAGTGGTCCCGACGCAGGCGCGTGTCTTCGTTCAACGCATCTTTGTTGGCCAGCGCTGTGCCTTCGATCTTGTATTCGGACCAGCGCTTTTGCGCCCAGTGGATGCCTTGCGCCAGCATGAAGCGACCCAGGCCACGGTTCCACGGCTCGATCTGCAAGCCCGATTCAGGGCCGACACGAACGGTGCGGTTGCTGTGGTCTACCCAGACGTCCAGGTGATTCTGTTCTTTGCGGGTGTTCTGACCCGGCAACTGGTAATTCATGCGCAGCAGGCTGAAATCCTTGCTGTGCCGCTCGGCCTTGCCAAATTCGACGAAACGCAGCGGTCGTCCGCCGGTTGCGCGGTCGGTCGGCAGCGGGGCCAGACGCAGCATCGAGAAATGCTCGGCCTGCACCTCTTCCCACAAGACGGGGGAGGCTGCTTCAGCTTCTTTGGCGTCGGTCGGGGCGACCGGCTCGGCCACACTCATTGCTTCTGTCATCACGGCGATCCTGTTCTCGACATTGCTCGGCAAACACAATGCCAGCATCCCGATATCGGCCGTTTTCGACGAAGCTGAAGGGGAAAACCATGCAGAAACAGTTTGTTTTGCCCCGCAGCAGAGCCTTCGGGGCAGTTGGCTGCGGGGTAGGTCGCGTGCGGGTGCAGTTCAGGCGGCGGGCAGGGCGCCGATGAACGTGAGAATCCGGTCGGTGACTTCGCTGGCCAGTGGCAACTGCGGGTCCTTGTACGATGCCAACTGACGCTTCATGTCCATCGGCACGATGCGCAGCACGTGGTTCATGCCATCGATGATCGCCAGTTGCGAATCCGGTTTGGCCTGTTGAAGCAATTGCGCATCGCCGACGCCGACCTGCATGTCATTGCGTCCCTGAATGATCAGCGTAGGGATTTTCAGACGACCGAATGCGGCGGTCGGGTTCTGCCGGAACAGCGAAATCAGGTAGGGCTGGACGCTCGGCCGGAACACCACTTGCAGCGGGTCAGGCACGTTGTCGTCGGTCTTGCCAGCCTTGATCTCCTCGATCAATTGCTCGCTGCGTGCCAGCAGAGGCGGCGGCAGACGGTATTGCAATTGCTCGCGCACCACCTGATCGACCGGGCGGCCCGTCCCGGCAACGGAAATCAGCGCCACGGCGCCGGCGCGCTCGGCGGCCAGGGAGGCAACCAGCGCGCCTTCACTGTGGCCCATCAGAATCAACGGGCCCAGACGCGAGTCGGCCTTGAGTTTTGCGCTCCAGGCGACGGCGTCGTCGACATACTTTTCTATGCTCAGATCACGCTCGTCCGGGGTGGCTGGCCGGCTGGCCGCCACGCCACGCTTGTCATAACGCACGCTGGCGATGTTGTGCCTGGCCAGGATCAGCGCCAGGCGTTTCATGCTGTCATTGCGCCCGCCATCGGTATTGTTGCCGTCGCGGTCGGTGGGGCCGGAGCCTGCAATGATCAGCACCACAGGCACCGGGTTCGGCGATTTGGGCAGCAGCAGCGTGCCGAAAAGCTCGCCGGTTCCGGTGTCCAGACTGATCGGGCGTTGCAGCACCACGGGTGTTCCAGCGTGGGCGAGGGAGGACAGCAGGGTCAGGCTCAAGATGATTGCTCGCAGCGGCCAGAAGCCGCGAATCAGGGGTAAGGCACTCAGCATCTCAAGACCATCATCAATAAAGTGTCAATTGGACGCGGCCAATCGAAGAAGGTTCGAGGATGAACTACGCGCGCAGGCTGCGTATACTGGCGCGCTTGAGTTATCGACTGTTTTTCGGAGCCTCCCGCATGTCCGGCAATACCTACGGCAAGCTGTTCTCTGTTACCACCGCCGGCGAAAGCCATGGTCCGGCGCTGGTCGCTATCGTTGATGGCTGCCCGCCGGGCGTCGAGCTGTCGCTGGAAGACCTGCAACGGGACCTCGATCGTCGCAAGCCAGGCACCAGCCGCCACACCACGCAGCGCCAGGAGGCTGACGAGGTGGAAATTCTCTCCGGCGTCTTCGAAGGCAAGACCACCGGCGCTGCCATCGGCCTGCTGATCCGCAACACCGACCAGAAGTCCAAGGACTACTCGGCGATCAAGGATCTCTTCCGCCCGGCCCATGCCGACTACACCTATCACCATAAATATGGCATCCGCGATTACCGCGGCGGCGGGCGCAGCTCTGCGCGTGAAACGGCGATGCGCGTGGCGGCGGGCGCGATCGCCAAGAAATACCTGGCGACCCAGGGCATCACGGTGCGCGGCTACATGAGCCAGCTGGGCCCGATCGACATCCCCTTCAAGACGTGGGACTCGGTCGAGCAGAACGCGTTTTTCAGCCCTGATCCGGACAAAGTGCCTGAGCTCGAAGCCTATATGGATCAGCTGCGCCGCGACCAGGACTCGGTAGGCGCCAGGATCACGGTGGTCGCCGAAGGCGTCATGCCTGGCTTGGGCGAGCCCATTTTCGACCGTCTCGACGCCGAGCTGGCGCACGCACTGATGAGCATCAACGCGGTCAAGGGCATCGAGATCGGTGCCGGGTTTGCCAGCGTTGCCCAGCGCGGCACCGAACACCGCGACGAGCTTACCCCTGAGGGCTTCGTGTCCAACAACGCCGGCGGGATTCTCGGCGGGATTTCTTCCGGCCAGCCGATCGTCGCCCACCTGGCCCTGAAGCCGACCTCGAGCATCACCACGCCGGGCCGTTCGATCGATGTCGACGGCAATCCGGTCGAGGTGATCACCAAGGGCCGCCACGATCCTTGCGTCGGCATTCGCGCCACGCCCATTGCCGAGGCGATGATGGCCATCGTGCTCCTCGACCATCTGCTGCGTCATCGCGGGCAGAACAGCGATGTGCGGGTGAATACGCCGGTTCTGGGTCAGCTGTAATGCCCCGGCCCGACACGGCTGCCACGGGCTGTTGAACGTGGCAGCGTTGCCGTACTGGCGACTGTCCAGTTTCTATCTGTTCTATTTCGCCTTGCTCGGGGCCACGGCGCCGTTTCTGGCGCTGTACTTCGATCACCTGGGGTTTCCCAGCGCGCGCATCGGCGAGCTGATCGCCATTCCCATGCTGATGCGTTGCGTTGCGCCGAACATCTGGGGCTGGCTCGGCGACTACACCGGGCGGCGGCTGCCCATCGTGCGCTTCGGGGCGGTCTGCACGCTGGCCTGTTTTTCGCTGATTCTGGTCGACAAGTCCTACGCCTGGCTGGCGATGGTGATGGCGCTGCACGCGTTTTTCTGGCACGCGGTGCTGCCTCAGTTCGAGGTCATCACGCTGGCGCATCTGCAAGGGCAGACCTCACGGTACAGCCAGATTCGCCTGTGGGGTTCGATCGGTTTCATCCTGACGGTGGTGGGGCTGGGACGCCTGTTCGAGTGGTTCAGCCTCGATCTGTACCCGCAGGCATTGCTGTTCATCATGGCCGGCATCGTCGCGAGCAGTTGGTGGGTGCCCAACGCCCAGCCCGTCAACAGTGGCCCGCGCCAGGCCGGGGACGGCTTCCTCCGGCAACTGCTCAGCCCCGGCGTATTGGCCTTTTATGGCAGCGTCGCGCTGATGCAGCTCAGCCACGGCCCGTATTACACCTTTCTGACGCTGCACCTCGAGCACATGGGCTACACCCGCGGCATCATCGGTATGCTCTGGGCCGTCGGCGTGGTCGCGGAGGTGCTGATGTTTCTGGCCATGAGCCGGATCCTGCAACATTTCAGCGTGCGCCGGGTGCTGATCGCAAGCTTCGTGCTGGCGTCGCTGCGCTGGCTTTTGCTGGGTAATCTGGCTGATCATCTGCCGGTTCTGATCATCGCCCAACTGCTCCATGCCGCCACGTTCGGCAGCTTTCACGCGGCTTCCATTCATTTCGTGCAGCGTAGTTTCGGCGCGCGTCAACAAGGGCAGGGCCAGGCGCTGTATGCCGCTTTGTCCGGTACCGGCGGCGCACTGGGTGCGTTGTATTCCGGTTACAGCTGGAACTCGCTGGACGCCGGCTGGACCTTCGCCATCGCCAGTCTGGCGGCCATGGCCGCCGCCATTCTGACTGCATCATGTTTGAAAGAGGACCGCGTATGAATCGCGAAACACTGGCCCGGGACATCATCGAAGCAGGCCGTTTTCTCTACGGTCGCGGCTGGTCACCTGCCACCAGCAGCAACTACTCGGTGCGCCTGTCTCCGACCCAGGCGTTGCTGACGGTGTCCGGCAAACATAAAGGGCAGCTCGGCCCGGACGATGTGCTGGCCACCGACCTGAACGGCAACAGCCTTGAACCGGGCAAGAAGCCGTCGGCGGAAACCCTGTTGCATACCCAGCTTTACAGCTGCAAGCCTGACGTCGGCGCCGTGTTGCACACCCATTCGGTCAATGCCACGGTGCTGTCGCGGCTGACGGCTGGCGATCATCTGGTGTTCGAGGATTACGAACTGCAGAAGGCGTTCAGCGGCATCGTTACCCACGAATCCCGGGTGGTGGTGCCAATATTCGACAACGATCAGGACATCGCGCGCCTGGCGCAAAAGGTCCAGCCCTGGCTCGATCAGCATCCCGATTGCGCCGGTTATCTGATTCGCGGCCACGGCCTGTACACCTGGGGAGCGAAGATGAGTGATGCTTTGCGCCAGATCGAGGCGTTTGAATTTCTGTTCGAGTGCGAGTTGAAGACGCTGTCAGTCCTCAATCGCTGATGCATCGCCGCTCTTTATTTGCCTGTATGAAACGCGCCTGACCGGCCAGCAGAGCCGGCGCGCGCCGACCGAACCGAGGAACCCCGTCATGAGTAGTCTTAGCGTTTATCACGTGTCATCTCCTGAGTTGCCGAACAAGGTCCTGACCCACTTCGAAGACATCGCCTCGACCCTGGCCGAGCACGGCGTGGCATTCGACCGCTGGCAGGCAGCCACGCCCATCGCCCCGGGCGCCAGTCAGGAAGACGTGATTTCGGCCTACCGCACACAGATCGACAAACTGATGACCGAGCGCGGCTACGTCACGGTCGATGTCATCAGCCTCAACAGCGATCATCCGCAAAAAGCCGAATTGCGCGCCAAATTCCTCGACGAGCATCAGCATGGTGAGGACGAAGTGCGTTTCTTCGTGGCCGGACGGGGTCTGTTCACCCTGCACATAGGGGATTTCGTCTACGCCGTGCTGTGCGAAAAGAACGATCTGATTTCCGTCCCCGCGGGCACGCGCCACTGGTTCGATATGGGCGAGCATCCACATTTCGTCGCCATTCGACTGTTCAACAACCCGGAAGGCTGGGTCGCGAAATTCACAGGCGAATCGATCGCCAGCCAGTTCCCGCGTCTGGAAGACTGAGAATCCCATGGCCATCAAAGCAATTCTGACCGACATCGAAGGCACCACCAGTGCCGTGAGTTTCGTCTTCGACGTGCTGTTTCCTTACGCGAAGGCGCACTTGCCGGCTTATGTCCGCAAGCACGCCGACGATGCGCAGGTGGCGGCGCAGGTGCAGGCGGTGCGTGTAGACAGCGGCGAACCTGGCGCTGATGTCGAGCGCGTGATCGAGATTCTGCTGGACTGGATTGCCGAGGATCGCAAGGCCACGCCGCTCAAGGCGTTGCAGGGTATGGTCTGGCAGCAGGGGTACCTCGCCGGGGAGCTCAAGGGCCACGTTTACCCGGACGCGGTCGAAGCGCTGCGGCGCTGGCACGCCGAAGGCTTCAAGCTTTATGTCTATTCGTCGGGATCGATTCAGGCGCAGCAACTGATTTTCGGCCGTTCCGAGGCGGGCGACCTGTCACCGCTGTTCAGCGGCTATTTCGACACGACCTCGGGTCCCAAGCGTGAAGAGGCGTCGTATCGGACCATTGCGTCGGCCATCGGCGTTGCGGCTCATGAAATCCTGTTTCTCTCGGACATTGTCGAAGAACTGGACGCCGCCCAGGCCGCTGGAATGGCGACCTGCGGGCTGGTGAGAAACGGTGGGTCGCTGGAAGGTCATGCCAACGTTGCCAGCTTCGCGGTGATCGATCCGACGGCGTTCTGACGACACGTTCTCTCGATAGAAAATGAACGGCCAATGTTTCTGACATTGGCCGTTTTCGTTGCTGGAGGATAAAAAATGTAAGTACGTTTTTGTTCGTTTGTGGGAAGTTGCTTGTTTGCAGGTCAGGCATGCCTGTTTGTTTTGACCCTTGTGTTTAACCCCCACGGACTGTGTAACCCTTCGCCTGTCGGATCCTGACAGCTTTTCAAGACGCGCGGGTCGTGCATGACCTGCACCGTCGGGGAGGCTGGCATCTATTACAAATCAAAGGCCATTCAGGGACGCGAAATGACGTTTTTTAAACGGAGGGGAAGATGAAAAACGTGCAAACAGGGACGCTGAGCCCATTGATCCAGCAAATGGTCAGCAGCATCACTGAACAGGACGGCGACGCCGCCATTGCTAACGCACTGGACTGGCTCAGGGAAGAATGCCGCTGCGAGCGGGCCATGCTCTATCAGTACCGCAACGGCATGTTGCTCAGTTGCATCACCGCCAACGTGGACAGTTACTGGAAAGACCTTTACTGCCAGGGTCGGTTGATGATCGAAGATCCGGTCATACGCTGCTTTCGACATACACTGGGGTTTCTCGACTGGGAAGACGCTTTCAAGACCTACCCGCCGTCATCCGCCTACATGGCGGCCGTTGAAGATTGCCAGCTGTTGCCAGCGTTTTCCTATGGGTACAGCAGCCAGAATCGTGCGAATCAGGGCGTCATCACCATCTGCTCGCTTAATGGCATGGAGCGCCCGCTGTCCCATAACGACCGCTACCTGCTGACGAGTCTGGTGCCGATGCTGCATGTGGCGGGCAAGGGCAGGCAACTGCAGACGCGGGCATTGACGCCCAAGGAGCTGGAAATTCTCAAGTGGGCGCGTGAAGGCAAGACGGCCTGGGAAATCGGCCTGATCAAGGAAGTGTCGGAGGCGACCGTCAAGCATCATTTCAAGAGCATCTACGCCAAGCTCGGCGTGACCAATCGCGCTCAGGCAGTGGGCGAGGCGCTGTGTCGAGGCATTATCACCTGACAAGGTGGCCCGTGCCGCGATGTCCTGACCGCCACCGACTCATCATCCGGACAAAAAAAACCGCGACGGCACGCATGCTGTCGCGGTTTTGAAAGGGATGCTTCAGGGCGTAGCTTGAGGGAATTACAGCCAGCGCGTGTCGATTCAGCGAGTGTGGTAAGTCGGCAGGTCGAAGCGGTGCTGGCTTTGCAGCATCGAAATGGCCGGCAGTTCACTGGCTTGTGCGGCGAGATCGCGGCGAATCGCGCTGATGACCCATTCGAGCTGAACTGGCGTGTGCAACTGGGCATAGGACACGGAGCGACGAATCTGTTTGCCCTCGTGGTTGCGCAACGACAGCAATACACCGCCGTCAGGACGCGGCTGGGTGGTGACTTCGAAATCGGAGAATACGGAAGCGAATTTTTCTTGAATGAAAGTCATGTCTAGCGGCTCCATTGCTCATGGGATAACAAGCTTGGAAGTACTAGTGCAGTGACTGTGCCAGTATTTGGCTTCAATAAAAATCGTTATAAATCAGTAAGTTACGAATTTTCAGATTTTTTTGTTTCGTGCAATTTGCATGAATGGCTGTTGGGCGTCCTGCATTTTGCGGGAGAAGAGGAGGGCAGTAAGGGGAAAATCGAGCGGTGTTGAAATCTCAGACAGCGTTATCCCGGATTTATTTCCGGACGCTACAGAATATTTCCACCGCGCCGACAGATGGCTATGTGCCGCAAGCGCGTCTCTTTTGACGAGCGAACATCGCTCAAAGCCAGTCTATAAAGGCGATCAATATTTATGCCTCGTCGCTGGTAGACCGAACTGGCATCGTGCAGTGACACGGAACTTGACCTCAGGCCCGGGTCTCTGAGATTTTCCGGCTCACATGATCGATCACGCGCAGGCCGTCTGCGCTACAGGAGTTACGCAATGTCTGAAGCACCTAACGCCCCCGGTTCCGCCACGCGCATGACCGACGAAGAGGCGCTGGAATTCGCCGAGCAGGTGTTCGACCGTGCGCGGGCCGGCGATGCCCAGATGCTGGATCGCCTGCTAGAGAACGGACTGACCCCCAATCTGCGCAACCACAAGGGTGATTCGCTGCTGATGCTGGCCAGTTACCACGGGCATCAGGATGCGGTGAAGGTTTTGCTCAAACACAAAGCGGACCCGGAGCTGCGCAATGACAATGGACAAAGCCCGATTGCCGGCGCCGCGTTCAAGGGCGATCTGGATGTCGTCCGGATTCTGGTCGAAGGCGGAGCGGACGTTGAAGGCGCGTCCGCCGATGGTCGGACCGCACTGATGATGGCGGCGATGTTCAACCGCACGGCGATCGTCGATTACCTGATCTCCAAAGGTGCCAACCCCCACGTTCAGGACGCCAAAGGCGTCACTCCGTTGATGGCCGCTCAAACCATGGGCGCTACCGAAACCGCAGAACAGTTGACCCGGTTGGGCGTGTCAGGCGCCTGAAGCGATAGAGGCGCGCAGGTTTTCCGGCTATCCTGCGCGCCTGTTTTTCGCCAGCGGACCACTCGACATGAAAGCTTCACTCATCGAATTCATCAGCAAGATCAGCTCCGGCTGCATGAGCGACGAGGAAATCGAAAAAGTCGCCGATGAGGCCGCCCAGGCTTATGCCGACCCGCAAGGGTTTCTCGACGCCAACCCCGACATCAATTACGACGACACCTTTCCCATTCCCTTGGGCGAGTGGATCGTGGTGGGCAGCCTCCCGGAAACGGTGATGTTTCAGGCGGACACCTACATGGATCTGTTCAGTGAAATCACGGCGTCGTTCGGGCCCAATGTCACGTTCAACATCAAGCCCAAACAGTTGGCCAAGGCCGAACCGCTGACCGCACTGAACCGAATCCAGATCCAGCTGGGCAGCATGAACAAAGAAATGGGCGGCTATGTGCTGATGAATCTCAGCGAGCCACTGGACGATGAGTTACAGACGGTGCTGGTCTACGGCAATGACCGTGCGCGCGTGATGGAACTTGGCGTGGAGCTGGGCATTCTCATCGAGCCGTCGCTCGAAGCGCTCAAGGCGCAGGAATGAAACGACAGGCACGGACTGCCTGATTGCGTTGAAAGCCGAGGGGGCTCAACGTCCGGCCCCCGTGCGACTTTTACTGCCGATTTTCAGACATCCAGGTTGGAGCCCGTGACGGGAGTCGACGGTTTCGCCTGCTTGAGGTCATCCACAACGTCCTTGCCCAGGTCCGAGACCGACTCCCAGGCCTGATCCATCGTGGTTTTCACTGTATCGGTGAGCTTGTTACGGGTTTGACCGAACAGCTTGTCCTCGTGACTGGTCTTGGGCAAGGCCGCGCCAATTGCGGCGCCCAGGGCAATGCCGATGGCGGCCAGTGCCAATGGCTGCTCCTTGAGCATGTAATCGAGCGTGCCCTGCAGGTTGCGGCCCTGATTCAGAAGCGCGTCCTGGGTGCGGTCAGCGGTCGACTTCAGCGTGTCGCGGGCATTCGAGGTGCCCGATGTCGCGCGCTCCTTGAGGTCACCCATTGTGTCAGTCGCGCCCTCAGCCAGATGGCTGGCCTTTTCGCCGAGCTGGTGGGCCGATTGGCGCAGGTAATCTTTCGCACCGCTCAGCGAGTCACTGACGGCGGCAGCAGCGCCGCCTAACGTTTCGCCCACTTGACCGAGCACCGAAGGCCCGCTGCTGTGCGGGCGGTTGTTCTGACCGAGCATCAGCCAGCCGACGCCAACCATGGCGAGAACGACCGGGACCGGGTTGTTTTTGATCGAGGTGCCTAGATTGGTGAAGAACTCGCCGCCGTTGTTCCGGGTGAACGCCAGCGCCTGGTCGAACAACTGCCCCGGCGACAATTTGTTTTCCAGCGCATCGACAATGTTCTCGATATTGGCGCGCCGTGCGTCGATATCGCGCTCCAGCGTATCGGGGCTCCTGGGAACCTCGACATCGGGAACAGCGTCCTGCTCGAACTGCTCTTTGGTCGCAAAACTGCTTTCAGTGCTCATGAGACTTTCCTCTGAATAGCGTCTTTATCCTTGTTGAGGGCATGCATCGTGCGTTCAGGCGCGAGTTGGGACGGTTCGAGTTGTTTCTTGCCTGACTGCACCATCACAAAACCTGCGATCATCGCGCCCCCCCCGACGATCAGGGCAGCCAGCCACGGGGCAACGTAGAGCGCCAGACCGTAGACGGCGGCCATGAGCAGAATCACCAGACCTGCGAGCATGAATACCACGCCCCCGGCCACGGCTGCGGTCGCTGCTTTGGCGGTGTCGATGGAGGTTTTGATCTCGGCTTTGGCAAGCGCCAGTTCTTCACTGATCAGTGCGGGGACCTCATGCGCCAGTTGCCGCACGAGCCCGAGCACCGATTGCTCGCTGTCCGGGTTGCTGCCGCTGCTGCGCGGAACGTCTGGATTGATGGCCATCACAGCTCTCCTTTATTTGCGGGCTTGTCGGTGGACGTCTCGTCTGGCCTCGCCTGGGAGGCGTCGCGGTCGTTGTGATCGTCAAAACTGCCCATCTCGGCCCCTGATTGCTGAATCCCTGGCTCGTGGTCGGCGTCGGCGGTGGGCGCAGACGACATGCTCCAGCCGGGCGGGACCGACTGGCTGCGTATGACATCGTCGGTGTGCGGCGGGCGGACGGCGAGTTCTTCGTCGGCGGCGATTCTGGGGTCGAACGCGTCGTCTTCGGCATCGGCGCTGCGGGCTGTGGACTCAGGTGAAGAGGGCTGTGCCAGATCCGGCGTGCTGGCGCGCATGAAGCGCGAGAGGCCAAAGCCCAATGCAATGCTGCCCGTCAGAAACAGCGCCGGGTTATCGCGGGCCAGCCGCGACACCTGATGCAGCAGTTCATCGGCGCTTTTTCCGCGCAGGCTTCCGGCAAAGCTGCCCAGGCTGTCCGCGACATCAGTGATGTAATGAGACAGGCCCAATGTATCCTTGTCTTGCAGTTGTTCGGCCGCCGACGTCGCACTCCGGGCCAGATTTTCTATCTCGTCTGCCGCGCGCTGCCGATACTTGTCCAGATGTTCAGTCCCTTGTTCCCGCGCCGTGTCGAACAGTGCCTTGGCGTCGTCCTGTAAGCTGTGGAGTGCGTCATTGGGTGGCATGGAGCGCTGCTGCGCGCCGTCGCCGCCTTGGTTGATCGTGGGCATCTTGGTCACCTTCCTTCATAGAAAGAGATGCTCACCGCGGCTTCACTTCTGGCAGTTGCATCTCGCACGGCAGGAAATCTGCACGCTGTAAAGGGTTGAGCCGGGAGTAGAATCAGTAGTTCTGAAGGAGAGACGGACGGCGGCTGCATCTTTCGCAAGGGCGCTGCACACACCCGACGGAACCCTCATCGCGCCGCGCGACTCCTATCTGGGCAAGCCTTCAATAAGGAGCGACACCATGGGTTCCACCTTCAATGGTCTGGTTGGACTGATCATTCTGGCCCTCGACATCTGGGCCATCATCAATGTGTTGAAGAGCGGCGCCGAGACCGGCATGAAGATTCTCTGGGTGCTGTTGATCGTGCTGCTTCCGGTGCTGGGCCTGATCATCTGGGCAATCGCCGGTCCGCGAGGCAACGTTCGCATCTAGACGGTGGCAAGGATTCAGAACATCGACGCCTGATTGGCCTGTTGCGCAGTCAGGCGTTTTTCATGGGCGTCGCTGCGAGATTCGACCTGTCATGGCGGGCGACGTAGAATGCGCGCCTTTCTTGTGGGCGGCCCGCCGTCCTGTCATCAGCTTTAATCAGGGACCCATCCATGAGCGATTATCAAGAAACGTTGTACGAAGGCTACGGCCAACGCTTTCGCATGGAAAAAATGCTTCACGAAGTGCGCACCGAACATCAGCATCTGGTGATCTTCCAGAACCCGCGCATGGGCCGGGTGATGGCGCTCGATGGCGTGATTCAGACCACCGAAGCCGACGAATTCATCTACCACGAAATGCTCACGCACGTGCCGATCCTCGCCCACGGCCTGGCCAAGCGCGTGCTGATCATCGGCGGCGGAGACGGCGGCATGCTGCGTGAAGTCGCCAAACACGCGACCGTCGAGCACATCACCATGGTCGAAATCGACGGCACCGTGGTCGAGATGTGCAAGGAGTTCCTGCCGAATCACTCCAAAGGTGCGTTCGAGGACCCGCGTCTGAACCTGGTGATCGACGACGGCATGCGCTTCGTCGCCAACACTCAGGAAAAATTCGACGTCATCATTTCCGATTCCACTGACCCCATCGGCCCTGGCGAAGTCTTGTTTTCGGAGAACTTCTACCAGGCCTGCCACCGCTGCCTGAACGAGGGCGGCATTCTGGTCACCCAGAACGGCACGCCATTCATGCAGTTGAGCGAAGTTCAGACCACCGCCGGGCGCATGAATGGCCTGTTTGCCGACTGGCATTTCTATCAGGCGGCCGTGCCGACCTACATCGGCGGCTCGATGACCTTCGCCTGGGGCTCGACCAACACCCAGTACCGCAAGCTTGCCCTCGACACCTTGCGTCAGCGCTTTGCCGGCAGCGGCATCGTGACCCGCTACTACAATCCGGAAATCCATCTGGGCGCGTTCGCGCTGCCGCAGTACGTGTTGCAGGCCGTGAACAAACCGAGCAACGACTGAGGCTCGCGATGTGACGTTCATGCCTTCTGAATGGCTCAGGGGGCAGGACGCTTTGTAAGAAAATGTTTGAACATCATTGAAGCAACGGAATTTTCACCGGTTCTTCGGGAAAATTCCGTCGCTTGAAATCTGCCTGTCCCGCCATCGTTGCCGTCCGGCGCCCGTTCGCTCATGAAGAATGAACGGGATCGGTGGTAAACAGCCAGCGATCACGTAATATTTGCCCCCCGCGACCCCGTCCGGCGTTTCGATGTCACCGGGCGCGAAGGCTTTTGAACTTCAACCTGAATCCAACGGATCCCAAGACACATGGCCAACACGGACGCCCCGGCGCGCGCGCCGCAACCTACCGTCAGATCGCACCTGGCCTACACGCTATTGAGCGGTCTGGTGCTGATGATCCTGTACACCCTTTTGCGCATTGCGCTGCTGGTTTACAACCGTGAGGGGATTGGCGCGACGCCAGCCTCGACCTTCATCGAAGCGTTCGGCAATGGCCTGCGTTTCGACCTGCGTCTTGTGGTCTACATCCTGATTCCGCTGTTGCTGGCCCTGTTCAGCGCCCGCATGATGGCCGCCCGTGGCCTGTTCCGATTCTGGCTGACGCTGGTTGCCAGCCTGACCACGTTCTTCGGCCTGATGGAGATGGATTTCTACCGCGAATTCCACCAGCGCCTCAACGGCCTTGTGTTTCAGTACGTCAAGGAAGACCCGAAGACCGTTCTGAGCATGATCTGGTACGGCTATCCGGTCGTGCGCTATCTGCTGGCGTGGGCATTGCTGACCTGGGTGCTGAGCCTGGTATTCAAAGGCGTGGATCGCCTGACCCGTCCTCGTGGCGGTTTCAATGTTAGCCGTACCGGCAATCGCGTCGTCGCTCCGTGGTACACGCGCGTTGCCGTGTTCGTTCTGTGTCTGGTCGTGGCCGTGATTGCCGCTCGCGGCACGTTGCGTCAAGGCCCGCCGTTGCGCTGGGGTGATGCGTACACCACCGAATCGAATTTCGCCAACACCCTGGGCCTGAACGGCACACTGACGCTGATCGCTGCGGCCAAGAGCCGTATGTCCGAAGATCGCGACAATATCTGGAAGGCGACGTTGCCGCAGCCTGAGGCTCAGCAGACCGTGCGCGACATGCTGCTGACCGACAACGACAAGCTGGTCGATGCCGATCGCGCAGCTGTCCGCCGCGATTTCACGCCGCCGCAAGCCAATACGTTGCCGATCAAGAACGTCGTGGTGATCCTCATGGAAAGCTTCGCCGGTCACTCGGTTGGCGCGCTGGGGGATGAATCGAACATCACGCCTTATTTCGACAAACTGTCCGAAGAAGGCCTGCTGTTCGACCACTTTTTCTCCAACGGCACGCACACTCACCAGGGCATGTTCGCCACGATGGCGTGCTTCCCGAACCTGCCGGGCTTCGAATACCTGATGCAGACGCCGGAAGGCAGCCACAAGCTGTCAGGCCTGCCGCAGTTGCTGAGTGCGCGTAAATACGACGACGTTTACGTCTACAACGGCGATTTCGCCTGGGATAACCAGTCCGGTTTCTTCAGCAACCAGGGCATGACAAACTTCATCGGTCGTAACGATTTCGTCAATCCGGTGTTCTCCGATCCTACATGGGGCGTGTCCGACCAGGACATGTTCGACCGTGGCGCGCAGGAGCTCAAGGATCGCGAAGCCAAGGGCAAGCCTTTCTATGCCTTGCTGCAGACCCTCTCCAACCACACGCCTTATGCGCTGCCGGCCAACCTGCCCGTTGAACGGGTCACCGGCCATGGCACGCTCGATGAACACCTGACCGCCATGCGTTACTCGGATTGGGCGCTGGGTCAGTTCTTCGAGAAAGCCAAGAAAGAGCCTTATTACAAGGACACGCTGTTCGTGGTCGTGGGCGACCATGGTTTTGGCAACAACGAGCAGATCACCGAGATGGACCTGGGTCGTTTCAACGTGCCGATGCTGATGATCGCGCCGGGCCTGCAGGACAAGTTCGGCAAGCGCAGCAGCATCGTCGGCACACAGATCGATATCGTCCCGACCATCATGGGCCGTCTGGGTGGCGAGACCGTTCATCAATGCTGGGGTCGTGACCTGCTGAACTTGCCTGCTGGCGATCTGGGCTTCGGTGTGATCAAGCCGTCAGGCAGCGAACAGACCGTTGCGCTGGTGACCGGCAACCGCATCCTGATTGAGCCAAAGGAAATGGAGCCGAAAGTCTACAGCTATGAGCTGGGCACCAAGCCCCACGCCGAAGTGATGCCCAACGCAGCGGATGTCGCTGAGTTGCGCAAGAAGCTCGACAGCTTCCTGCAGACCGCTACCAAGAGCCTGCTGGATAACACCGCCGGTGTGAAAGACGCAAAACCGCAGTAAACCTGCACAATGAAAAACGCCCCGGTCTCGGGGCGTTTTTTTTTGCCTTGGCGAATGATGAGTTCCCCCGCAGGCACGCATTCATTCGCGATTGCATATTCAGGCGCTGACGATGCAGCGCCCGCACAACCCCTTCGCGAATACATCCGCTCCTACCCACACGTGCATGTCGGTAAGCCGCGCTATCAGAGGATCGAGAAGTTGTAACTGAGAATCACCCGAGTTTCGTCGACGTCGCGGGCGAAGTTTTCGTAGTTGCTGCGGAAGGTCGCGTTGCGCAGGCGGATGCTCAGGTCTTTGAAGGTACCGGTCTGCATCACATACTTGACCTCGGTATCACGTTCCCATTCCTTGCCTTCGCTGTCGCTGCCAGCCACTTTGATGTTGTCGCCGTTGACGTAGCGGGTCATGAAGCTCAGGCCGTTGAAGCCGATCGCCTTGAAGTCGTAGTCGTAACGCAGTTGCCAGGAGCGCTCTTGAGCGGCAGCGAAGTCGTTGATCTGGATGTAGTTGACCAGATATGGGTTGGTGCCATCCAGGTAAGGCATCGACGTGTCGCCGATCATGGTCTGCCAGCCAACGGTCAATTTGTGCCCGGCCAGCGCGTAGGCGAGCAGGGTGCTCAAGGCCTGGTTGTCGATCTCGCCGGCTCGGGCTGAGCCGTCATCATGGCTCTTGATGAAATGCACATCGGCGGAGGCCACACCCGGCCCGACCTTTTCGCTGCCGAGCAG
Source organism: Pseudomonas sp. efr-133-TYG-103a (assembly GCF_030209235.1). Classification (NCBI taxonomy): domain Bacteria; kingdom Pseudomonadati; phylum Pseudomonadota; class Gammaproteobacteria; order Pseudomonadales; family Pseudomonadaceae; genus Pseudomonas; species Pseudomonas sp. efr-133-TYG-103a. The sequence goes on along the minus strand of NZ_JARVSK010000025.1, from coordinate 126,351 downwards.
GCCGACATAGTGCTGGTGATAGACGTTTTCCAGCGCCGCGTAGTGGTATTGCGCGGTGATGGCGGGCGTGACCTTGTAATCAACGCCGTACATGTCGAAATGGTTGCCCGTGATGTCGCTGGTGTAGCGCTTGTTCTTGCTGTTGAGGCGAATGTCCTGCGAGTCGGTCGAGTCCCGCGCGGTGTAATGATCCAGTCGCGAGGCCATGAACTTGAAGCCAGGCAGGTCTTCGGATGTCAGCATGCCGCCGTTGAACATGGTCGGCAGCAGACGGCCATCGTTGTATTTGAGCAGCGGCAGGTCGGGCATCATTGCGCCGTATTTGAACACCGTCTGCGAGTAGCGCACCTTCGCCGCTGCGCCGAACTTGGCGTATTCGCCTTTGGATTCGCGTGGGTTGCGGCCGCTTGACGGCAACAGACCCGTGCCACTGCGGTCCGGACTTGAGTCCAGTTGAAAGCCCGCCATGCCCAGCGCGTCGATGCCGAACCCGACAGGTCCTGTGGTGTAGCCCGACTGAAAGTTCAGGATGAAACCCTGCGCCGCTTCTTCGCGCTTGGACGCCCCTTGCGGATTGGAGCTACTGCCATCCCGGAAATCACGGTTGAAATACATCGTGCGCGATTCGATGTTCGCCTTGCTGTCTTCCAGAAAACCTTCGGCGTAAACCGGGGCAGTGACGCTCGCGAACAATGACAGCGTGCCAAGACCGACAAGCGTGCGCGGGCGGGTGCGGCCAATAAGCATGAAGAACTCCAGATCAAGTGGTGATGACCGACGTTGAGCGGGCGCAGTTGCGCGATCAGCAAGGCGGAGCATCGGATGGGCGCGCAGTATGGTGATTCGGGCTTTTTTAGCCCATTACACTTTTGTATAGCGCGGCCGCTCTGCAAGGCCCGATTCAGAGCAGTTTCGGCGCAGAAAACGAACAGATGAGGCGCGCGCTGGCAGTGATCATTCCCGTTGAACGTCACTGATACCGCAGGGTCAAGATCAGTAGGCCGTTTCCACGGCTCTCACTGAGGAGACATTGATGAAAGTCTGGACTATTTCGTTTCAGGATAAAGATGGCGTGCAGCAGACCCACGATCTTGAATCCGAGCAGCGTCCAAGCGAGGAGGAAGCTGCGCGGTATTTGCGCCCGATTCTTTTCCCCGTCGTCAGCGAGCTCGATCTGAACGATCTGGACGGTCGATCAAACGCCCCCACGGCGGAAGTCTTGAAAGAACAGAACGCTGTGCAAATCATTTCCATCGTCGAGGCATCATGAGTCAGCCTCGACGATCCATTACCGCCAATTGGCAACACGCTACCAATGGGCGTACTCTGCAATCGAGGCCGGTGAAGCACTTAGCCGATTCTGTTCGCGTGGTGCCTGATTTGTAACAGCAGCATCGGCCTTGTCAGCGACATGCTTGAGTCCCGGGCAGCGGATGAACTGCTGCTCTACGCCGCGCAACAGCGGGCGTTTCGGGATCGTTGAAACTCTATCTATCGTTGCATAGGAGGACGTTTCATGAGCACGACCTATCAAGAAGACATCAGCAGTCACGTACTGCGCCGCATGAAAGAAGGCGGTTTCGACTTCGCCAGTATCCATCCAATCGAGTTCTACGCCATATTCCCGGACGAGGAACGGGCGCGTCAGGCGGCAGAGAAATTCCGAGGTGAATCCGTCAACGTCCAGCTCAACGCCCGGGAGGATGGGGCGTGGTACCTGGAGTTGAGCAAGTTGATGTATGCCACGTACGACGGCATAGGAGATTTCGAGCAGGACTTTCAAAGCGCCATCATCGGCCTCGACGGTGAGGTTGAAGGATGGGGCGTGAAGCAGGAGATCAAGCGACTGCACTGAGTGCTGGCCGCTTGCTCAAATGCACTGTGTGACAGTGAGGGTCGAACGAGCGCCGGGCAGCGGTTGAGGCCAGATAGATCAACTGGCGATCGACCATTCCCATGCGAACGAATCGGCCCTCACGACTTTGCGTCACCCTCCCGTTGAAGCATTCGGCAGGTGGGCGGCGGCAAAAACAGGGCAAAAAAAAGCCGCTCGGGTATGAGCGGCGTAAAGGGAATTTCGTGAATAGACGCGCGATGGCAGGAAACGCTCGGGTCCTCTGGACCAGGTTCTCTGCGTTGATGGCGCGATTATCCGGAAACAAAATCTCGTCGGGAAATCAACTCTGGCTATGCTGCTAATAGATTTTTCGGCGGCAGGACGCTTCTCTATGAAGCGTAGGAGAATTGGTTAGAGCGCTTCTTGCACAGGAATGGTGCGCAAGCGTCTTCGAATTTATTCAACCAATTGATTTATAAGCGTTTATGCCGCTGGCACGGGCCTTGCGAAGGCCCATGTGTCCATGGTGACAAGGAGTACGGCATGATCCGCACCTTTTATGATGAGATGTACGATGTAGACGGCGGTGTCCGTCCACATTATCGGGAATTCGCCCGCTGGCTGGGCGAAGCGCCGCCTGAGTTGCTCGCTCAGCGTCGGCGTGAGGCCGATCTTTTGTTTCATCGCGCCGGGATTACTTTCACGCTGTACGGTGACGAGCAGGGAACCGAGCGACTGATTCCCTTCGATACGATTCCTCGCAGCATCCCCGCCAGTGAATGGCGCGTGGTCGAACGCGGCTGCATTCAGCGCGTCAAGGCGCTGAACATGTTTCTCGCCGACCTTTATCACGACCAGCGCATCATCAAGGCCGGCATCATCCCGGCCGAACAGGTGCTTGCCAACGAGCAGTATCAACTGGCGATGCAGGGCCTGAACCTGCACCGCGACCTGTATTCGCACATCTCCGGCGTTGATCTGGTTCGTGACGCAGACGGCACCTATTACGTGCTTGAAGACAACCTGCGCACGCCCAGCGGCGTGAGCTACATGCTCGAAGATCGCAAGATGATGATGCGGCTGTTCCCCGAGCTGTTCGCCGCCCAGCGCATCGCTCCGGTCGATCATTACCCGAATCTGCTGCTCGACACCCTCAAGAGCTCCAGCCCTCTGGATAACCCGAGCGTCGTCGTGCTCACGCCGGGACGGTTCAACAGCGCGTTCTTCGAGCACGCGTTTCTGGCGCGCGAGATGGGTGTCGAACTGGTCGAGGGCGCGGATCTGTTCGTGCGCGATGACCGTGTCTTCATGCGCACCACCGACGGGCCGAAAGCAGTCGACGTGATTTATCGCCGCCTCGATGACGCGTTCCTCGATCCGCTGGCGTTCAACCCCGAATCAATGCTGGGTGTGCCGGGCCTGTTGTCGGCCTATCGCTCAGGCAACGTGGTGCTGGCCAATGCCATCGGTACCGGCGTGGCCGACGACAAGTCGATCTATCCGTTCGTGACCGACATGATCCGCTTCTACCTCGACGAGGAGCCGATCCTGAAGAACGTGCCGACCTGGCAATGCCGCAAGCCCGAGGAGCTGTCTCACGTGCTGGCCAATCTCGGCGATCTGGTGGTGAAGGAAACCCAGGGTTCCGGCGGCTACGGCATGCTGGTGGGGCCTGCCGCCACTGCAGCCGAGATCGAAGCGTTCCGCGCGCGACTCAAAGCCAAGCCCCATGCGTACATCGCTCAACCGACCTTGTCCCTGTCGACCTGTCCGACCTTCGTCGAGAACGGCATCGCCCCGCGACACATCGACCTTCGCCCATTTGTCCTGTCTGGCCGCGAAACCCGCGTCGTACCTGGCGGACTCACGCGCGTGGCGTTGCGCGAAGGGTCGCTGGTGGTGAACTCGTCGCAGGGTGGCGGAACCAAGGACACCTGGGTGGTCGAGGATTAAGGATGCCTGCCAATGCTAAGTAGAACTGCCTCGGATTTATATTGGATGTCGCGGTACCTGGAGCGGGCCGAGAACCTCGCGCGGATGCTCGACGTCAGTTACTCGTTATCGTTGATGCCCCAGGACGGGCGCGGCGACGGCTTGAATGAACTCGCCATGCCGCTGTTGATCACCGGAACGCTGGACGATTACCTGGAGCGCCACGGCGAGTTGCATGCCGAACGCTTGCTGCATTTCTTCGCCCTGGACGCAGCCAACCCCGCCAGCATCTTCAGTTGCCTGGCCGCCGCGCGGGCCAGTGCCCATGCCGTGCGTGGGCGGATTACCGCGGACATGTGGGAAAACATCAACGCGACCTACCTGGAAATTCGCGGCATCGCTGAACAGGGTCTCAGCCGTTATGGCATGAGCCGGTTCTGTGAGTGGGTCAAGGAGCGTTCGCACCTGTTCCGCGGCGCGACCTACGGCACCATCATGCGTAACGATGCCTTCCGTTTCATTCGCCTGGGCACCTTCATCGAGCGCGCCGACAACACCATGCGCCTGCTTGACGCCCGCTACGAAATGCTCGAGCTGCGCGGCCCGGCAGCCAATGCGGCAGCAGACAGTTCGGCGGCCGGTTACTACCAGTGGAGTGCGTTGCTGCGCGCGCTGTCGTCATTCGAGGCCTACACCGAGGTCTATCGTGATGCGCCGGGCGCGCGGCAGGTTGCCGAGTTGCTGTTGCTGCGGGCCGACATTCCCCGTTCGCTGCGCGCCTGCCTGGAAGAACTGGACATGATTCTGGCGAGTCTGCCGGGTGCCAATGGTCGTCCGGCGCAGCGTCTGGCGGCCGAACTCGATGCGCGGCTGCGCTACACCGGTATCGATGAAATCCTCGCGGAGGGGCTGCACGAATGGTTGAACGAATTCATTCCGCTGCTGGCCCAACTGGGTAACGTTATCCACACTTCTTATCTGGAGGCTGCATGAGACTCTCGATTAGCCACGAGACCACCTATCACTACGACGATCAGGTCCGCGCCAGCATCCAGTATTTGCGTCTGACCCCACACGACAGCGAGCGTCAGCAGGTGCTTAGCTGGCAACTGGCTTTGCCGCGTCCGGTGCGTGCGCAGATCGATCCGTTCGGCAATATCCTGCACGTGCTGACCATGGACGAGCCTCATGAGGCCATCGTCATCGGCGCACGGGGCCAGGTCGAGATCGATGAAACGCGAGAGGCCGAGCATGAGAGCCAGTCTTCGCTGCCGTTCCTGCGCTTCACCCGTTTGACCGAGGCTGACGAGGCGATTCGCAGTTTCGCCGCCAAGGAAACGAAAAAGCGCACGGATCGCAATGCCTTGATCGACTTGATGCAGGCGTTGAATCAGCACATCACTTACACGCCGGGCGCTACGGCCGTCGACACCAGCGCGGCGCAGGCCTTCGCCAACCGCGCTGGCGTGTGTCAGGACCATACCCACGCATTTCTCGCTTGCGCCCGCAGCCTGGGCGTGCCGGCGCGGTATGTGTCGGGCTACCTGTACAGCGACAGCAGCGAGCACCTGGCCAGCCATGCCTGGGCCGAAGCGTGGATCGACGACGCCTGGTACAGCTTCGATGTCACCAACCGGCTGGCGATTCCGGAGCGTCATTTGAAACTCGCGGTCGGTCTCGATTATCTGGACGCCTGCCCGGTACGCGGCATGCGTCGCGGCGGCGGTTGCGAGCAGATGCACGCGAAGGTCGTGGTGTCGCCTTCGGCGCCGATTGCGGTGCCTGTTGCACAGCCCGTGGTGCAGATGCAGGTGCAGCGGCAGTCCTAGAATGCGATGAAGCGCTTCATTCCGTGGGAGTGAGCGCGCCTGCGAGGGCTGGTTTCCAGAGACTGCATCTCCACAATATGCACGGCCTCTTCCCGGCTGAAGCCGGTCCTACAGACGCTGTGAGGTATTAGTAGGACCCGGATTTAGCCGAGAAGGACGGTCCTACAGACGCTTCGAGCTGTTCGTAGGACCGGCTTCAGCCGGGAAGGCGTCGGGTGTCATGCCGCTGATCGATGGCGTTGAAGGCATCTGGCTCACGCCCACATCAATTTCCGAGCTTCCCGAATTCCCTGGCCGACACAAATCCTGTGGGAGCGAGCTTGCTCGCGAAGGCGTCAGGCGATACTCCGCTGATCGAACGGGAGTTAAAGAACCCCGGCTCACGCTCTGACTCATGGGCTAGCTGCTGAACCTGTAACCTTTCTGGCAGCCATGTGCTTCAGATAACTCACCACCTGGCCCAATTCCTCATCCGACAGCACCTCTGGCGTGATCGCCGGCATCTTCGCCTGTGGCCACTGGCGCAGGGCTTGGGGGTTGCGGATGTACAGCTTGAGATAATCGCCGGCGAAGTATTCGGTGGGATTATGAGGAATGTTCAGGTCCGGGCCGAGCTGCGAATCCCCCGCACCGTTCAAGCGGTGGCACGCGAAACAGTTCTTCTGAAACAGCGCAAACCCCTTGTGCACCGGATCGTCCGCCGCAAGCTTCGCGTCGGGCAGCAGGGCCGGGAAGCGCTCGGCCACCGGACTCAGCAGGCGAATCCTGCCAACGGCGAAGGGCCATTGTTCGGGGCTGATCCGGCTGGCGGCAGGGTCGGTCCACACGAGATAAAACGGCCCTGCGCCGGGCTTGTCCTTGCTCAGCCCGGGCCAAGGGTGTGCGGGGTCTTCGATGGCCAGCCAGGCCCTCGACCCGCTCTTGTGCAGCAAGGGCGCGGCCGGTATTTCGGCCGCGAAGCCGTCGGTGGCGATCGCCTGAAGGTGCGCGTCGACGGGCACCCCTTCAAGCAGCGCAGCCATCGGCACAGCGCGATAGTGCATGGTTCGTTTGTAGGAAACATCGTCGGGAATGTCGATGTCTTGCGCTTGAGGGTGTTCGAGCAGTTGCGCGGTGCTCCACATGCGCGAGCCATTGCCGAGGTCAATCGTCAACTGAGCGGCATGAACGGGCAGGGCAGTCAGGATGCTGGCCAGCATCAGAAATAAACGCAAAACCGGCTACTCCGCAGGATCGTCAGTGACGTCGTAGAGCGCGTTGTGCAACTCATCGTAGGAACCGCCGTTGATGATGCTGGTGTAACCGGCTTTCTTCAGCTGGTCCTGAGCCTTGCTGGCGCGGGCGTCGCTGGAACTGAAGACCACCAGCACCAGGTTGCGATCGGTCATGACCTGCTTGAGCTGATTGACCAGCCGCCGGTCATCGACGCGCACGGCGTTGAGCACCGTCCCCGATTCGTAATCACTCTGGCTGCGAACGTCGATGGCAAGTTTGCCCTCCTTGATCGCTGCCACCGCCGCAGCCTGCTCAACCGGCCCGGCGTGTGCCGCTGCACTCAAGCCCAACGCGAAAACTGCCCACCACTGACGCATGTGTCCATCCCTCTGGCTGAATGCAGAAAGGGTGGCACAAATGCAATTCGCCGCAAGTCCTTGTGGTGAGGTCAGCCGAACAATCGGGTCAGATTGGGCAAAATCAGCAGCAGCGTGGTGGCGAAAACGATGAGTCCGGCCTGACGTACTTTTGAGCGTTTGAACATGACGTATGCCTTTTCTTGTTATTCCTGAGCGACAAAAGCTCTCCGGCTTCGGCGATGGCAGAAGCGGGCAGCTGGCAAAGGTGAGTCAAAGAGCAGATGTCCCGATCAATGAATCGCGGACGGCGGGCGCTGAAAGAGTCGGTTTTTATTGCGCCTCTGCTACAGACTTAACCTTAGAGCCCGCGTGCAGCGCGCCTTAGATCGCTTGGGTATTTCCCGTTTCACTCTACCTAGCGTAATAGGTATAAGGCGCAATGCCACCGCGCAGACATTCCCTTGCTAGACGCTTTCGGGCTAAACGATTCACTTCCTGTAGCGAGCTACCGTTCGTCTGACCCCGAAATGTCCTACAAGCGGCTACCCTACAAGGCGGTCAAGGGCGCTGATCGTTTTGATCATTGCATCCGTGGACATGCCAGCTATGGTAACGGCGGCACGCAACAGACCTATTTCCAGCAGGCCATTCGAGCAGAGCGCGAGGACAGGATGATCGAGGCGTTTATTTTCGATGCGCTACGCACACCGCGTGGCAGGGGCAAGGCCGATGGCGCGCTGCACAGCGTCAAGCCGGTCGACCTGGTGGCCGGGCTCTTGAAGGCGTTGCAGGTGCGCTGTCATCTGGACACCAGTCAGGTGGATGACATCGTGCTCGGTTGCGTCACGCCCGTCGGCGATCAGGGCGCCGATATCGCCAAGACGGCCGCACTGGTCGCCGATTGGGCGGTGGAGGTGGCCGGTGTGCAGGTCAATCGTTTCTGTGCCTCGGGACTTGAGGCGGTAAACCTGGGCGCCATGAAGGTCCGCTCCGGCTTCGAGGATCTGGTCGTGGTCGGCGGCGTCGAATCGATGTCACGGGTGCCGATGGGCAGCGATGGCGGCGCCTGGGTGCTGGACCCGCAGACCAACCTGCACACCCATTTCACCCCTCAGGGCATTGGCGCAGACCTGATCGCAACGCTGGAAGGCTTCACGCGCGAGGACGTCGACCGGTTTGCGCTGCAGTCCCAGCAGAAAGCCGCAATGGCCCGGGAACGAGGCGCTTACCGGCGCTCGCTGGTAGCGGTCCGCGATGCCAACGGCATGCTGATGCTGGATCATGACGAGTTCATTCGCGCCGACACCACGCTTGAAGGCCTGGGCAGGCTCAAGCCCAGTTTCGAAGCCATCGGCAAGCTGGGTTATGACGCCACGGCGTTGCGCGTCTACAGCCACGTCGAGCGCATCGAGCACGTGCACACACCGGGCAACAGTTCCGGCATCGTCGATGGGGCGGCGTTGATGCTGCTGGGTTCGGCGCAAAAAGGGCAGGCGCTGGGGCTGCGGCCGAGGGCGCGAATCGTGTCCGCTGCGGTGACCAGCACCGATCCCACCATCATGCTGACGGGGCCTGCGCCGGCAACGCGCAAGGCGCTGGCCCGGGCGGGGCTGAACATCGAGGACATCGACTTGTTCGAGGTCAACGAGGCCTTCGCATCCGTGGTGCTCAAGTTCATCAAAGACATGGGTGTCGACCCTGCCAGGGTCAACGTCAACGGCGGGTCCATCGCCTTGGGCCATCCATTGGGCGCCACCGGCTGCATGATCCTCGGTACGTTGCTCGATGAGCTGGAGGCGCGGCAGTTGCGCTACGGCCTGGCGACGTTATGCGTCGGCGGCGGCATGGGAATCGCGACCATTATCGAGCGGGTCTGAGCTGCCGGCGCAGCCTTTGCAGCGCTTGCCGACGGCTGCCCCGGTTGAGCAACTCACATTCGAAACCGTTTCAGGAAGAACGACCGCATGACTGATGCCATCGCGTATGAAATCGGCCCCGACCAGATCGTCACGCTGACCCTGGACATGCCTGGCCAGCAGGCGAACACCATGAACGCTGTCTATCGGCAGGCGATGGGTGAAACCCTCGAACGGCTCCAGCGCGATCGCGACGACATCCTCGGCGTCATCATCAGGTCGGCGAAAAAAACCTTTTTTGCCGGTGGCGACCTGAACGAGCTGATTCAGGTCGACACCTCGCGTGCCGCGTGGTTTTACCAGATGACGCTGGACCTCAAGGCGCAACTTCGTGCACTGGAAACCTTCGGCAAACCGGTGGTCGCGGCCATCAACGGCGCAGCGCTGGGCGGCGGCTGGGAGTTGTGTCTGGCGTGTCATCAGCGCATTGCCCTCAACGAAAAGCACGTGCGCCTTGGTCTGCCCGAGGTCACCCTGGGCCTGCTGCCCGGCGGTGGCGGAACCGTGCGTCTGGTGCGCATGCTGGGCCTTGAAAAAGCGCTGCCATTGCTGATGGAAGGTCGCAACCTGAGCGCTGCGCAGGCGCTAAAAATCGGGCTGATCGATCAAATCGCCAGCGATGCCGACGACCTGATCGCCAAGGCGCGCGACTGGATCCTCGCCAATCCGGCGCCGGAAAAACCCTGGGACCGACCTGGCTTTCAGATTCCCGGTGGCGGGGTCAGTCATCCTAAAGTGGCGCAGATGCTCGCCATTGCCCCTTCGATCCTGCGCAGCAAAACTCAAGGTTGCTACCCCGCGCCGGAAAAAATCCTTGCCGCGGCGGTGGAGGGTGCACAGGTGGATTTCTCGACGGCGGAGAAGATCGAAGCGCGATATTTCACTGAGCTGACCACCGGCCAGATCGCCAAGAACATGATCGGTTTCTGGTTCCAGCTCAATCAGGTCAATGCCGGAGAGTCGCGGCCCAAGGCGCCTCCGGTCTATCACATGCGCAAGGTGGGCATTCTCGGGGCCGGCATGATGGGGGGCGGGATCGCTTACGTGACCGCGCTGGCGGGCATCGATGTGGTGCTCAAGGACCTCAATCTGGCGGCTGCGCAAAAGGGCAAGGATTACTCAGTGCGCCTGCTCGACAAACAGGTGACGCAGGGACGGATGACCCCGGAGCAGCGCGATGCAGTGCTCGCGAGGATCAAGACCACTGGCCGCGACAGTGATCTGGAAGGGTGCGACCTGATCATCGAGGCGGTGTTCGAGGACCGCGAGCTCAAGGCGCAGGTCAGCGCCGCTGCCGAGCAAGTCGTGGTACCGAACGCGGTCATTGCGTCCAACACCTCGACGCTGCCGATCACCGGGCTGGCCAGTGCGGTGAGTCGTCAGGAGCGCTTCATCGGCATGCACTTTTTCAGTCCGGTGGACAAGATGCGGCTGGTGGAAATCGTCAAAGGCGCGCGCACCAATGACATGACCCTGGCCCGTGCCTTCGATTTCGTGCAGCAGATCAACAAGACCCCCATCGTGGTCAACGATGCGCGAGGCTTTTTCACCTCCCGGGTTTTTGCCACGTTCACCCACGAAGGCATCGCCATGCTGGGCGAGGGCGTCAATGCCGCGATGATCGAAACCGAAGCGCGCAAGGCGGGCATGCCTGTGGGGCCGCTGGCGGTTTCGGACGAGGTGTCGCTAAGCCTGATGAGCCACATTCGCCAACAGGCGCGCAAGGACCTGGAAGCGCAAGGCGAAACCCTCGTCGAGCATCCGGCGAATGCGGTGGTCGAGCTGCTGGTGAATGAGTTTCAGCGCGCAGGCAAGGCTGCCGGTGCGGGTTTCTATGACTATCCGCGGGACCAGCCCAAGCGCTTGTGGTCGCAGCTCAAGGCCAGATTCGAGAAGCCCGAGGCGCAGATCGGTGGCCAGGAAATTCGCGACCGCCTGCTGTTCATTCAAGCCATCGAAACCGTGCGTTGTCTGGACGAGGGCGTGCTGCGCTCGACTGCCGACGCGAACATCGGCTCGGTGTACGGCATCGGATTCCCGGCCTGGACCGGCGGCGCGCTGCAGTTCATCAATCAGTACGGCCTCAAGGATTTCGTCGCCCGCGCGCAGTACCTGGCGGAACACTACGGCGACCGCTTCGCGCCGCCTGCTTCGCTACTGGAAATGGCCCTGAACGGCAAACGCTTCCAGGCACGGTCTGTTGATTGAGGGCCGCGAACCGTCTGCACGTTTTGGAAAGCCTCGGTTCAGCCTCGCGCAGCGTCATGACGCAAACGGGTCTTGCCTTGCTCCAGGCTTCAAGGCAGGCTTGGCTGTACGCATTTTCGCTTTGTCGCTTCAGGAATTTCTATGTCGTTACGCATCTGCATTCTGGAAACCGACGTTCTTCGCCCTGAACTGGTCGATCAATATCAAGGTTATGGACGGATGTTTCAGTCGCTCTTCGCCCGTCAGCCGATTCCCGCCGAGTTTGTCGTCTACAACGTCATGCAAGGGGATTATCCGCCCGATGCCGAGCAGTTCGATGCGTACCTGATCACCGGCTCCAAGGCTGATTCATTCGGCACCGATCCGTGGATTCAGACCCTCAAGACTTACCTGCTCGACCGCTACAAGCGGGGCGACAAGCTATTGGGCGTGTGCTTCGGTCATCAACTGCTGGCCCTGTTGCTGGGCGGCAAGACCGAGCGCGCGACGCAGGGTTGGGGCGTCGGCATCCATCATTACGACCTTGCCCCGGCCAAGCCGTGGATGACCCCGGCGATGGACAAGCTGACCTTGCTCATCAGTCATCAGGATCAAGTGACCGCGCTGCCGGAAGGCGCGACGGTGCTGGCATCCAGCGACTTCTGCCAGTTTGCCGCCTACCACATCAACGATCAGGTGCTGTGTTTCCAGGGGCATCCGGAATTCATCCACGACTATTCACGCACGCTTCTGGACATTCGTCAGGAAGCGCTGGGTGAGCAGGTCTACAGCAAGGGCATCGCGAGCCTTGAAGAAGACCACCACGGCACCGCAGTTGCCGAGTGGATGATGCGCTTTGTGGCCAATAAGCCTCAGGTGGCCTGATCGTTCGACGCGCGCCCCGTTCGGTCAGGGCGCGCAATGTCGGTCATCCGGGCCGTCACAGCCAGCCCGAGCGCTTGAAGCTCGCAAACAAGATCCCGCACCCGCTGACAATCACGCCCAGCACGACATAGTAGCCGTAGTGCCAGCTCAGCTCCGGCATGTTCTGGAAATTCATGCCATAGATCCCGGCGATCGCGGTGGGAAACGCGAGAATCGCGGCCCAGGCGGCGAACTTGCGCTGGGTCAGGCTTTGTCGCGATGACTCCAGCAACAGGCCGATCTCGATGGTCTGGCTGGCGATGTCACGCAGGTTGGCGAGGTCCTCCATCTGCCGTTTGACGTGAATTTCCACGTCGCGGAAATAAGGCCGCATGTTCTTGTCGATGAACGGAAAGCTGAGTTTCTGCAACTCTTCACCGATCTCGACCATCGGCGCCACGTAGCGACGCAAACGCAGCAGATCGCGGCGCAGGCTGTGAATCCGGTGAATGTCGGCTTCGTTGAGTTCGGAGCTGAGCACGCTGTGCTCCAGTTCCTCCAGCTCGCAGTGGATGGCCTCGGTGACCGGCTGGTAGTTCTCGGTGACGAAGTCCAGCAGCGCGTAAAGCACGAAGTCTTCGCCGTGCTCCAGCAACAGTGGCCGCGCCTCGCAGCGTTGACGGACCAAGCCATAAGACTTCGAGTCGCCGTTGCGCGAGGTGATGATGTAACCCTTGCCAGCGAAGATGTGGGTTTCGATGAACTGCAGTTTGCCGTTCTCGCGGATCGGCGCGTACGTCACGATGAACAGCGCGTCGCCGAAGGTTTCGAGCTTGGGCCGGCTGTGGACCTCCAGCGCATCTTCGATGGCCAGTTCGTGCAGGTTGAACTGCTTTTGAAGCGTCGCCAGTTCCTGAGCACTGGGCTGCTCAAGGCCGATCCAGACGAAGTGTCCGGGCTTGGCCGCCCAGGCAGCGCCTTCGTCCAGCGTGATGTTGGTGACTTTCTTTCCGGCGGTATAGACGGCAGCCGCAACAACTCGACCCATGGTGATCAGCTTCTTCTTCTGAGGATTCGCTGCGCAGCTTAGCGCGCTCTCCAGTTCAGAGTCGGCGAATCTCAGCGAGTTCGAGGGTTTTGTGTCAGCTGTTCAGCTGCCGTTTGGGCGGCGGGCACCGGGTTGCGCAGTTGCGCGTCCATCTGCTCGATGCTCGCGCGCATCTGGCTGTGGCACTGCTCGATCAGCGCCGGGATATCGTCGCCGGTCAGGCCGGTGGTGGAAATGGCCGGCAACGAGCGAATCATCACCTGGCCGCTGTCCCAGGCGTTCAGTTGCATGTCGCGCACGTAGGTGCTGACGCATACCGGAACGATGGGCACGCCGGCGTCGATGGCCATCTGAAACGCGCCCCGCTTGAACGGCAGCAGGCCCTTGCCCAGATTGCGGGTGCCTTCGGGGAATACCCAGATCGAGGTGTCCTGGTGTTGCAGGGTTTCGGTGGTCTGCCTGATCGAATGCCGAGCGCGCAGCGGGTTGCCGCGGTCGATCAGTACATTGCCCGCTAGCCAGAACAGCTGGCCGAAGAAGGGCACCCACTTCAGGCTTTTCTTGCCGATGCAGACTGTGCGCGGCGGCACGATATTGCCGAGGATGAACAGGTCGTAATTGGACTGGTGATTGCAAATGATCACGCACGGGCGGGTGCGTTCGAAGTGGGGCGCCATCTGGGCCTTGAGGCGCAGGCGCAGAATCCACATGGCGGGCAGGGCGTACAGTCGCGCGCACAGACGGCTGTTGTCCGGATTGAAAGGACGGCAGATGCCGATCAGCAGGCCCAGCAAGCCGGCAAGGACAAAGTGCAGACCCATCAGCGACATACGCAGAACGAACAGCATGCAGACCACCCTGGAAATAAAAGGTGGCGCAGTTTACGGATGTGCACTCAAATCGGCAATTGGCCGACGGACAGATGGTTTGACCGTGTTTAAGCAGATGTTTCCGAAGCGTCTCTGGCAAAGCATCTGGCCATTCCCCCAGGAGCTCAGCGCGCCTGCGGCTGCTGGTGGCAGTCGCTGGCCGTTGCCAACGCGCAGCGCCTGATCATCAGCACGCTGAGTCCTGCAGGAAAAGAAGGTCAGTCAGGCATCATTGAAACTGATGCTGGCGATCCAGTTCGATGGCCTTGTCCAGCGTCTCTAAGAAGTCCTTGCGCACCTTGAGTTTGGTTTGCTTGTGCGCCCTCATGTTGATCTTTTTCAGCTGCAGGGCGACGGTGCGGGCGGCGTCGGTCAGTTCTTCGGCTGTGACGACCTTGTCCAGGAAGCCCGCCTGCAGCGCGCCTTTGGGGTCAAACATCTCGCCATTGATCACGGAGCGACCAAAAGCGCTTTTGCTCAGTCGGTCGCGAGCCAGTTCGATTCCCGCGTGGTGCATGGTCATGCCGATCTGCACCTCGTTCAGTCCGATGCTGAACGGCCCTACAATCCCGATCCGGTAATCCGCCGACAGCAGCAGAAATGCGCCTTTGGCCACGGCATGGCCGCTGCACGCGACAACGATGGGGAAGGGGTGCGACAACATGCGCCGCGCCAGGGTCGAGCCTTCGGCCACCAGATCCAGCGCGGCCTGAGGGCTGGAAGTCATGATTTTCAGGTCGTAGCCGCCCGATAGGATGCCTGGCTGGCCGGTGATGATGACGACGGCGCGGTCCTTCTCGGCCTGATCCAGAGCGGCATTGAATGCGGCAATCACGTCGTTGCTGATGGCGTTGACCTTGCCGTTGCTCAGGGTCAGCGTGGCGACGCCGTCTTCCAGTTGATAGGCGACCAGATCACTCATGGGGCGAGTCCTTTTTTGTTTTGAAGTGGCGCAGACGTTACTCACCCGTCGAGGCCAGGTAAAGCGTAAAGGGTGACCGATGAGTCAGGGATTCGGGCCGCGTGGAGGGCAGTGAAGGTCGCGGCCCGAAGTGGGGAGGGGCGGTGGTTCAGACTTCGAGCGTGTTCAGCTCGCAGTACTCGTCCCAGTCCATGTCAAGCGCCTCGGCGGCCTCCTTGTGCACCGCCAGTCGCAGCGCTGCGACTTCGTCCTCGGATTTGTCGCTGAACCGCAAAGCCAGCTCCCAGGTTTCAAGGTTCACGGCTTCGGCTTCGTCTTCGAAGGCCCAGCGAATCTGGTCTTGCTGATCTTTCAGGCTCAGACCTGAGATCTCTTCCTGCAGAGCCGGGTTGGTCACGATGTATTTCGGCAGGGCAGCTTCGATCCATTCTTCTTTATTCATGTGAGGTAGATCTCCTGTGGTTCGAGCTGACGTTTTTCTGTTGTCGGGATTGTGACGCGAATCGCGATTGTGCTGGATGTGACCGATGCGCGCCACCCACAGGCGGGCCGTCGGTCGGTAGCGGAAATGAAAAGGGCCTGCTCAGCGGCAGGCCCTTTCTTTATCTGCCCCGGGAATTCAGCCGATCGCCATGGGTTTCTTGTCGTTGCGATGAGCGTTTTCGCCCAGCAGCGGGTGCGGCCCGTGATCGCCATACACCCCCACCGGTTCCGGGAAGGTGCGCAGCAGCGTTATATACAGCAGCGCTGCCAGGCCCAGCGTGATCGGCAGGCTGATGTCGATGCCGCCGGCCAGGTTGCCGAGTGGGCCGACGAACTGACCAGGCAGGTTGACGAAGCACAGGCCGACCGCCGCGCTGGGAATCCAGGCGCCCAGGCCGCGCCAGTTCCAGCCGTGCTCGAACCAGTAATGCCCGCCGCTCTGGCCGCGGGTGAACACTTGCAGGTCAGCCGGGTGGTAAAAGCCACGACGGATGATCAGTCCCAGCACCATGATGACGATCCATGGCGATGTGCAAGTGACGATCAACACTGCGAACGTGGACACGCTCTGCACCAGATTGAAGGCGAAACGTCCGATGAAGATGAAGGCGATGGCCGCGATCCCGATCAGAATCGTCGCCTGAGCGCGATTCAGCAGACGCGGGAACATGCTCGACATGTCCAGACCCGTGCCGTACAGCGAGGTCGTGCCGGTGGACATGCCGCCGATGATCGCGATCAGGCAGACCGGCAGGAAGAACCAGCTTGGAGACACCGCGAGCAGGCCGCCGACGTAGTTATTGTCGGTAATGTATTGCGGCGCCTGGGTGGCAACGATCGTGGCCGTGCACAGACCGAACAGGAACGGGATCAAGGTGCAGAGCTGTGCCAGAAACACCGAGGCCATGATGCGTTTTTTCGAGGTATGACGCGGAATGTAGCGTGACCAGTCGCCGAGAAACGCGCCGAACGACACCGGGTTGCTCATGGCCAGCAACGCCGCGCCGATGAACGCGGCCCAGAACCCTTCGCTGCCCTGACTGACGGTGCCGGCGAACCCTGAATCGAAGCTGCCGCTGAAGGCCACGATGCCCAAGAGAAACAGCAGGCTGGAAGCAAACACCGCGATCTTGTTGACCCACAGCATGAAACGGAAGCCGTAAATGCACACCACCAGGACCAGCACGGCAAATACGCCGTAGGCCAGCGCCAGCGTGATGTCGTTTTCCGGCAGGCCGATCATCCGCTTGGCGCCGCCGATCAATGCATCCCCCGAGCTCCACACGGACAGCGAGAAAAACGCCACGGCGGTCAGCAGCGATAGAAACGATCCGACGATGCGCCCGTGTACGCCGAAGTGAGCGCCAGAGGAAACCGCGTTGTTGGTGCCGTTGAGTGCACCGAACAGGCCCATCGGCGCCAGGATGATCGAGCCCAGCACAATGCCGAGGATGATCGACCAGACGCCTGCCTGGAAGGACAGGCCGAATAGCACCGGAAAGCTGCCGAGCACGGCGGTCGCAAAGGTGTTGGCGCCGCCGAAGGTCAGGCGAAACAGATCGATGGGAGAAGCGTCGCGTTGATCATCGGGGATCTGTTCGACACCGAATGTTTCGATGCTGGTGGTGGGGTGTGACATGAGATGTCCTGCACGCTGTCGTGTTGTTATGAGGCTGACACGGAATGTCGGCCCGTTTTTCGACCGGACGTCGCCCGGTCGTGGCATTGGCAGTGGTCGGCAGTCCGACCGTAAAAGAGGTACAGCGGTGGTTGGTGTTAGAAGGTCAGGCGGCGCCTCTTCGGGCGCTCGCCGTGTGATTCAGCGGGTCAGTCCGCCATCGCCGACAAATGCTCATGGCAGGCAAGCCATCGCGTGCCGTGCAGACGGAACACAATGGTTTCGCGCTCCTGATAGCGGCTCTCTTCGCTGCCGAAGCGTACCTGCGTGGCCACATCGTGCATGAAGATCGCGACATCGCCTTGCAAGCTGATATTGACGTTGCTCGATTCGCAGCCCAGCACCGCGAAGCCATCCGCCTGCCAGCCGTTCCATACCTGGCGATAGGCGGCGCGGGACAGCAGCGGGGCGGGAAGGGTGTAAAACAGGAACGTGGCGTCGTCGCTGAATGCGGCGAAATAGGCTTCGGTGTCGTTGCTCGCGAAGGCTGCGACCAGCGCCTGCGCTGCCTGGCGGACCTGTTCTTCGCGGTGTTCGATGGGGGTCATGGCCGTCTCTTTGTTGTGGTTCTGGCGATGGGGCCTGACTTTAAGCAGCTCTCACATTCGGTAACATCGGTGCCGATAAAAACTTAGTTCAGAAAATCGAGAACTATGCCGCCGAGCAGAGGCAGGCGCCTGCGGCGATCGTCACGGCCAAAGGCAGAGGTTCAATTGCCGCCGGATTTCACCAGGCCGCTCTTCACCGGCTGACGCACGCGCCCGCCGGAAGGGTCGAAGCAGGCGCTGTCGTAGCGAGGCGCCACGCAAGTGGAGGGCACGCCGGGTGGCGGCGGCCGGATGCTTTGCAGGCGGTCGGCGATTTCTTTTTCGTTGGTGATGATCAGCTTCCTGCGGCGACTGATCTGCAGAATCTCGGTCGCATTCTTGTTCAGGCGATAAGGGAAATCAGCGTCCTCCCACTCGCTGCCGATTCGCGCCGGACCCGCGCGTTGCACGGTGGTCTGGCCCACATAGGTCGGGCAGGGGCTGTAGCCGAAGCTGACCTTGCCCTCTTCGGTGACGCACTTGAACACTTCCCCATGGGCCGCGGTGCAGAACACCAGCGCCAGGACTGCGAATATCGTGGAAAACCTGCTCATCGAAACCTCCCTGTATGGCGCAAGGCTACCATTGCAGGGAGTCGCTGTCAGCGGTGCTTGACCGGCGTCAGTGGGTTTCGTGATTGGCTTTCTGCACCTTCGCCAGTGCGAGCGCCGCGAACATGTCGGCATCGCCTTGCAGCACTTTGAGATGATCCTCGACATGGTCCAGGCTCGCGCGCTGGTCTTTCGAATCCACCAGCCGCGTGACTTCGCACAAAGCATTGGCCGTGACCCACAGGCTTTGTCGAAGCTGACCGATGATCTTCACCACGCTTTCCGAACTGTCGAAGTCCTCCTCGGCCGGCGACGCCGCCAGCACCGGCATCAACGGCACCTCCATTCGATTGGTTGACTCGATGCCAGTGACCACGCGGCTGATATCCACCCCGGCCGCCGCGATCCTGAACAGGTAATCCGCTCTGGGCAGACGCTGCCCGCTTTCATAATGACCCTGCGCATTGGCTTCGACGCCCCCAATGGCGCCCAGCGCGCTTTGCGTCAGTTTCAACCGCTTCCTTTCCTGCCTCAAACGTTTGCCGATACCGTTCATCAACCTTCTCCTGCGAAATTCGCACCCTGGTTATGGTTTTAATGGGGTGCGCAATGGTGGCGGGCGATCCAGTGAGGAACCTTCAGGTGCTCGTAATGCTTCACCTGTTGGAAACAAGGGGTAAACATAGACCTTCATACACTCAAGCGGCGAGTTTTCCGATGTCTTGCTACCGCTTGATGAATAAAACCCCGACAGGATGAAAAATTCTGTCGCATTGGATAGGTGGCGCATTCATACGGATGGCGAGTAGCGGTTTGGCGATGGATCGGCTGTCGTGCGATCACCCTCGGGAAGAGGAGAGGCAGGATTTGCGCAGCAGGGGACATTGATGCCCTAAATCTGCCCTAATTTATTTGCCAGAAACGAAAAAGCCCCGACTTTCTTTAGGAAAATCGGGGCTTTAGCGTGAATCGAATATGGCGGTGAAGGAGGGATTCGAACCCTCGATACAGTTTCCTGTATACACACTTTCCAGGCGTGCTCCTTAAGCCACTCGGACACCTCACCGTATCTCTTCAGACGTTCAGTCTGTCGAGGCGCGCTAATGTAGTCGAAAGTTCTGGCGAAGGCAAAACTTTTTTTCAGAATTTTCATGCGGTTAAGCAGAAATGCAGCAAGCCCCGGCTTCTTTGCGAAGTCCGGGGCTTTTTCGCTCCCGATCAGCCTTGGGATCAGGCGCCGAAGCCGCCGTCGATGGTCAGGCTGGCGCCAGTCACGTAGCCCGCTTCCGGGCCTGCCAGGTAGGCCACCATGGCGGCGACTTCTTCGGACTTGCCGTAGCGCGGAACGGCCATAAGGCCTAGCAGGGTTTCGGCGAAGTCGCTGTTGGCCGGGTTCATGTCGGTATCGACCGGGCCGGGCTGTACGTTATTGATGGTGATGCCGCGCGGGCCGAGGTCGCGCGCCAGGCCTTTGGTGAGGCCGACCAGCGCCGATTTGCTCATGGCGTAGACACCACCGCCGGCAAACGGCATGCGGTCGGCGTTGGTGCTGCCGATATTGATGACGCGACCGCCTTCCTTCATATGGCGAGCGGCTTCCTGAGTGGCGATGAAGACGCTGCGCACGTTGATGGCCAGGGTTTTGTCGAAGTCTTCGAGGCTGAACTCGTCCAGCGGCGCGATGGCCAGCACGCCCGCGTTGTTGACCAGGATGTCCAGGCCGCCGAAAGTGTCGACGGTTTTGGCCACCGCGCTGCGAATGTCCTCGGCGCTGGCGCTGTCGGCCTTGATCGCCAGCGCCTTGCCGCCTGCCGCTGTGATGCTGTCCTGCAGGGCGCGGGCTTTCTCTTCGGAGCTTACGAAGGTGAAGGCGACGGCCGCGCCTTGTTCGACCAGACGTTTGACGATGGCTGCGCCGATGCCCCGCGAGCCGCCTTGAACCAGTGCTGTCTTGCCGATGAGGTTGGTGGGATGAGTCATGTCGATCTCCTGTAACCGTTGAGAGTGGGTGAATGACTGAAGTATCTGCCCTGGATTACGTTACCGGTAGCCAGTAATCGCTATAGTCTGTGTAAACCAGAAGTTGTGAATACGAACCATGGAATATTTCAGCAGCCTCGAATGCTTCGTGCGCAGTGCGGAGGTCGGCAGTTTTGCCGAAGCCGCCAGACGCCTGAGCCTGACCCCAGCCGCCGTAGGCAAGAGCGTGGCGAAACTGGAAGTGCGGCTGGGCGTGCGACTGTTTCAACGCAGTACCCGCAAGTTGACCCTGACGGAAGCCGGGCAGCGCTTTCTGGCCGAAGTCGGCAGCAGCCTGAACACCATCCAGCACGCCGTCGCCAATCTGGCCAGCGCGCAGGGCAGTCCGGCCGGGACGCTGAAAGTCAGTGTCGGGACTATATTCGGCTGCCTGTACGTGATGCCGCTGCTGGGTGAATTTCTGAGCCGATACCCCGCGATCACACCCGACTGGCATTTCGACAACCGCCAGGTGGACCTGATCGGCGGGGGATTCGACGCCGCCATCGGCGGTGGCTTCGACCTGCCTCAGGGCGTGGTGGCGCGCAAGCTGGCCCCGGCGCACCGCGTCCTGGTGGCCTCACCCGACTGGATGCTGGCAAATGCTCACGTTTCACACCCGGACGATCTGAGCGAGTGCGACGGCATCCTGATCCGCTCGCCGCAGACCGGGCGGATCCGGTCCTGGCCCTTGACCCATCGCACTCAGGAGCAGACGCCGCTGCGGCTGAAGCTGCGCATGACCATGAGCGATTCCGAGGCCGCCTGCCGCGCGGCGGTGCAGGGTCTGGGCGTTGCGTTGGTGAGCATGCCCTTCGCCGTGCCTTACCTGCGCGCCGGTACGTTGCAGCGCGTGCTGCCCGACTGGTATGTCGAGGACGGGAACATCTGCATTTATTACAGTGAACACAAATTGTTGCCCGGCAAGACCCGGGCGTTCGTGGATTTCATCATTGAGCAGTTCGCCCGACAGGAACTGGCGCGGCATTTCAGTGCCGTGTGAGGGGAGCGAGCGCGAGGAAAGAGGGATGCAATGAAGTTTGATAAAAAAGCCGCGCTGGTCATCATCGACATGCAGCAAGGCATCAATCACCCGAAACTGGGACGGCGCAACAACCCGGATGCCGAGCAGAACATGCTGGCGCTGCTTGAGGCCTGGCGTGACTCGCAGCGAACCGTCATACACGTCAGGCATTTCTCCCGCTCGCCGGATTCGGTGTTCTGGCCGCAGCAGTCCGGTGTCGAATTCCAGCCCGAATTTCTGCCGCACGAAGGAGAGGGCGAGCTGCACAAGCAGGTTCCGGATGCGTTCTGCCACTCGGCGCTGGAAGGCTGGCTGCGCGCGGACGGGATCCGCCAGGTCGTGATCGTCGGCGTCGTCACCCACAACTCGGTGGAATCCACCGCGCGCACCGGCGGCAATCTGGGCTTTGACGTGTTCGTCCCGCACGACGCGTGCTACACCTTCGACGGCGCCGACTTCTTCGGTCAGCCGCGCCGTGCCGAAGACATTCACGCCATGTCGCTGGGCAATCTGCACGGCGAATATGCGCAGGTGCTGGGCACCGAAGACATCCTCCGGGCGCTGGGCTGACTGCGCACAGTCCGCGGGCGCACCTCAGGCAGGCGGCAGGTGAATGCCGCCTGCCCATGAGTCAAACGGCGGGCACCGTCTGCATTACAACGTGAAGCGCGCCATCTGCATGGCCAGATGATCGGCCTGCTCCGACAACTTCAGGCAATCCTCCCTGCACGTCTTGACGTCTTGCGCGGTGGACTGCGCAAGGTCGGCAATGCCTTGTACGTTGCGATTGATTTCCTCGGTCACCGTGCTCTGTTCTTCCGTGGCGGCGGCGACCTGATGGTTGCGATCGGTCAGCTCTTCGACGTGGCCGGCGATGGCATCCAGGGAATCCCCGGTACGCCGGCTGGCTTGGACACCTGTTCCGGTCGCGGCCTGTCCGGCACGCATCGAGGTGACTGCCTGATCGGCGCCGCTCTTCAGTTCGCTCATCATCTGGCGGATTTCCGAAGTGGCAGTCTGGGTGCGGCCGGCGAGCGTGCGAACCTCATCGGCGACCACCGCAAAGCCCCGGCCCATTTCGCCAGCTCGCGCTGCCTCGATGGCTGCGTTCAGGGCCAGCAGATTGGTTTGTTCGGAAATGCTGCGGATAACGCTGAGCACTTGATCGATGGTCGAAATCTGCGTGGCCAGATGCTCCACGGCGCCTGCGGCGATGCCGACGCCGTCGGACATGCTCTGAATGTGGTCGATCGACTCACCGACCACTTGCCTGGCTGACACCGCCTCCCGATGCGTATTGCGCGACACATCGGCCGCTGCCCCGGCATTGCGGGCGATTTCCTGCACGGTCAGGCCCATCTCATGAACCGCGGTGGCGACCATGTCCGTCATCTGCTGTTGCTTGAGCGCGCGGCTCGACGTGCTGTCGACAACCCGCGTGACCTCGACGACGTTGTGACGCAGTTGCTCGCTGGTTTTCAAGGCATCGCCGATCAGTGCGCGCAGGCTTTCGATGAAGCGATTGAAGCCGCGCGCCAGATCGCCCAGTTCATTCTCGCGTTTGTCGTCCAGCCGCCGGGTCAGGTCGCCCTGACCCGCGCCGATGTCCACCAGCGCATGGGTCACCTGACGAATCGGGCGCACGATACCGCGCGCGATCCATGCCACGAAACCGAGGAAGAACAACACGACTGCGATGCTGATGGCGCAGATGAGCGTCAACGCATCCTTGGCCGGGCCGTAGACTTCAGCCATCGGCACCTCGCTGACCAGTGTCCAGCCCAGCGACGCGACTGGCTTGGCGACGGCGACGTAGTCCTGCCCGTCGCGCTTGAATTCCAGCGCCTGGCCGTTCTCGTTTTCGGTGAGCAACCTGCGGGCGGCAGACTCGCCGACCAGTTGCGACAGGGTTTCACGGTCATTGAGGTCGGCATTCGGATGCACCTTGATCCGGCCGTCCTGGCTGACGAGGTACACCTGGCCTTGTTTGCCGAAACGGAAATCGCGAACCATCTGCGACAGCGCGCTCATGCCAAAGCCGAGCCCGGCCACGCCGACGACGTTGCCGTTGTGCACGATCCGCTGATTGATGAACAGCGTCGGCACCTTGGTCGTGGCATCGATGTCGATGTCCAGCGAGCGCTGTTTGTTGCTGTCGAGGAAGCCGTAGAACCAGTTGTTCTCGGCCGGCCCGCGTTGCAACGTGCGGTCGGCGCCTTTATTGGTGATGTAATGGCCGCTGTCCCTGGCGACGATGAATGTGGTCAGCGCGTTGTGCTGTTCTTTGATTTTCGCCAGATACCGGATAAAAGCCGGTTGCTGCGCGGCGTCTTCGCCGTTATCCAGCCATTCGGACACCAACGTATTGTCGGCGATGTCGCTGGCCGCCGTGAGGGGAGCGGCGAGCAGGCGTTCAAGGTCGTTGCGGATGGCCTCGACGCTGGCCGGCATGGCCTGCTGCAGCAGGTAGCGATCCGTGAGTCTGTTCAGCGCGAACGCATAGATGGCGATCACGATCAGGCTGCTGATCACCAGCGCAGCCCCCATGCTCAATGTCAGCTGCCACTGAATACTTTTTCGCCAGACAGGCATAGAAAACTCCGCAGTAAAGCGCACAACCACGATGGAACAGTGCCGCTGATCTGAGCACGAGCAATTACTGCGCCATTGAGTTGATCGAGCGGTCAGGAAATTACCGGGGCTGCGGTGCTGGCCCTTTGATCTCCAGCGTTGCGACCGTTTGGCGGATCGCTCGGCAAATAGTCAACGATCAGGTTGTGTACAAAGCGTGAGTACTTTTGGAACAATTCTTAATGTCGTGCGCGAAAAAGTGGCGGCCGGGGCTGTCCGCCGCCGGCCGTGGGGCGGCGTCTACGCGTGATGCACACCTGCGCGCTTGAGCAGTTGCTTGCAGCGCTCTGATAAATGCACCACGCGCAGATGCTTGCCGGCCTTCTGGTAGCGCTCGCGCAGGGTTTTCAGCGCCGCGATCGCTGAATAGTCGACAAAGCTCAAGTGGCGACAGTCGAGGGTGACGTGATCGGGATCGTTGAGGTGATCGAACTGATCCAGAAACGGCGTGGTGGAGGCGAAAAACAGCGTGCCGTGCAGGTGATAGATCTTGCTGCCATCGGCTTCGACATGGCTGTCGGCGTACAACTCACGCGCCTGCTGCCACGCGAAGTTGAGCGCCGCAATGAGGATGCCGAACACCACGGCAGTCGCCAGATCCGTGAGCACCGTCACGATGGTCACCGCGATGATCGCCAGCACATCGTTGAGCGGCACTTTGCGCAGCACGCGCAGCGACGCCCAGGCGAATGTCTGCTGAGCGACCACGAACATCACGCCGACCAGCGCTGCCAGCGGGATGCGCTCGATCAGCGGCGACAGGAACAGCACGAACATCAGAATCATCACCCCGGCGACGATGCCTGAGAGGCGACCGCGGCCGCCTGAGCTGAGGTTGATGACGGTCTGGCCGATCATCGCGCAGCCGCCCATGCCACCGCAGACACCGGAGGCAATGTTTGCGACGCCCAGCGCTACGCACTCGCGATCCGGGTAGCCACGGCTTTCCGTGATTTCGTCGGTGAGATTGAGGGTGAGCAGGGTTTCCAGCAGGCCAACCAGCGCCATCAGGATGGCGTAGGGCGCGATGATGCGCAGGGTGTCCAGATTCCAGGGCACGTCGGGCAACGCGACATCCGGCAAGCCGCCGGCGATGTGGGCCATGTCGCCGAGGGTGCGGGTAGGCAGGCCGAACAGAAACACCAGCAGGCCGACGCCGAGAATGGCCACCAGCGCAGGCGGCACGGCGCGGGTCAGGCGCGGCAGCAGATAGACGATGCCCATGGTCAGGGCGACCAGGCCGATCATCCAGTAGAGCGGGGTGCCGCTGAGCCAGGCGTCGCCGCTTTTGAAGTGCTCGAGCTGAGCCATGGCGATGACGATGGCCAGGCCGTTGACGAAGCCGAGCATCACCGGGTAGGGGACCATGCGCACCAGCTTGCCCAGGCGCAGCACGCCAAAGGCGATCATCACCAGCCCGCCCAGCAGGACGGTGGCCAGCAGGTATTGCACGCCGTGCTGCACGACCAGCGCGACGATGACCACGGCCATCGACCCCGCAGCGCCGGAAACCATGCCGGGACGTCCGCCGAACAGCGCAGTCAGCGTGCAGATGATGAAGGCGCCGTACAGGCCCATCAGTGGGTTGAGGTGCGCGACCAGCGCGAAGGCGATGCACTCGGGCACGAGGGCGAACGAGGTGGTGAGGCCGGCGAGAACGTCGGCGCGCAAACGAGCGGGCTTCATGAAATACCTGGGGAGAAGGGCGCAAAGGGTGGGGATGTTACGGAATGTGAGCGAATCGGGCCAGCCAGACATGGGCAGTGCGTACGGAACAAAGCTGTCGGGGCAGGTGTTGCCTGCGAATGGATGGGTCAGGCAAATGAGAAGCGCCACCTGTACTGGCCTCTTCGTGAGCAAGCTCACTCCCACAGGGATTTCCAGGCACACACACAAATTCTCTGACCAGACACAAATCCCGTGGAAGCGAGCTTGCTCGCGAAGGCTGACTCCCAGCCGCCAGATCTCCACCCGACACACTGGCCTCTTCCCGGCTGAAGCCGGTCCTACAGGCGCTACAAGCTTTTCGTAGGACCCGCTGAAACCGGATCTACAGAAACTGCCAACTTTCCGTAGGACCGGCTTTAGCCGGGAAGGCGTCGGGTGTTACGCCGCTGATCAAAGGGAGCTCTACTGTGCCTTTACCCGGAAAATCTGCAGGGAAAAATTTCATCCTGGTGTCCAGTCAAGCGCGATTGTGTAACGATGTTTGGCTTGAATGATCACTGCCCACTGTCGAGGACAGACCACGGATGCTCGCCGCGCTCAGACATTACCCTGCCTCAGTCAATCTCCTGCTGTCGTCGTCGCTGTTTCTGACGTTGGGCAGGGCGATCACCTTGCCTTATCTGGTGATCTATCTGTCATCGAATTTCACGCTGAGCATCAGCGACATCGGCATGGTGGTGGGCAGCGCCTTGATCGTCGGCTCGTTGCTCAGTCTGTATGGCGGCTACCTGACGGACAAATTATCCAGCTACCGACTGATCCTGTGTTTCACCGGATTTTTCGTGGCCGGCTTCGTCGGCATGTGCGTGACCGGGCAGTTGTGGCTGTTCTTCCTGTTTCTGGTGTCGTTCAACTTCGCCTATTCAGTCATCGACATCGTCGTCAAGGCCGCTTTCGGCAAGCTGCTGCCGGTGGCCGAGCAGAGCAAAGTGTTTTCGGTGCGCTACACGCTGATCAACATCGGCTACGCCGTCGGGCCGTTCATTGGCGCAGGGCTGGCGCAGTGGAACATGAAACTGCCGTTCCTGACGTCGGCCGCGCTGGGGCTGGGTTTTTTCGTCGTGTATGCGCTCTACGGTGACCGCCGGCTCAGCTCGGCGGACCCGGCCAACGCGCCGGTTTCGTTCGTGGCGGTTGGCCGGATCCTGCTCAAGGATTATCGGCTTGTCTGCTTCACCGTGGGTGGCGTGCTCAGCGCAGTGGTGTTCGGCCAGTTCACGGCGTACCTGTCGCAATACCTGGTCACCACCAGCACGCCGGAATTCACTTATCAGGTCATCAGTTCGGTGGTCGCCGTGAACGCGGCGGTGGTCATTTGCCTGCAGTATTTCGTCGGCCGCTACATCAGTCACCAGTACCTCAACCAGTGGCTGACGCTGGGCTTCAGCCTGTTTCTGGCCGGCGTCGTGGGGTTTACGCTATCCACGACCGTGCTGCACTGGTCGCTGGCGGTGGCAGTGTTCACCCTGGGCGAAATCATCGTGTTCCCCGCCGAATACATGTTCATTGATCGCATCGCGCCTGCTCATCTGCGCGGCATGTACTACGGCGCCCAGAACCTCTCCAACTTGGGCGGCGCGCTCGGCCCGGTGCTGTGCGGTTTTGCCCTGGCCACCCAGTCAGCGCACTTCATGTTCTATATGCTGGCGGGCTTTATCGTGGCAGGCGGCTGTTTTTATCTGCTGGGGGCGTCGTACTCCAGACGCCTCGAATCCTCTTCCCGTACGCGGTGACGTTTGTCGATGAGTGCGCTTTCTCCATTGGCAGCCTGGCAGCAGGCGGTCGACACGCAGGGCTTTCAGGCAGACGAGGCGCAACGTCAGGCTGCCCGCGCGCTTGAGGCCTGCTGGCTGGCCCTGCGCGATGGCAAACGGCATGCGCCGCCCAAGGGCGTTTATCTGTGGGGCCCGGTGGGCCGTGGCAAAACCTGGCTCATGGACCGTTTTTACGAAGGCCTGCAGATCCCTGCGCGTCGCCAGCATTTTCATCACTTCATGCGCTGGGTCCATCAGCGTCTTTTTCAGCTCACGGGTGTGGCAAAGCCGCTGGATGTGCTGGCCCGGGAACTGGGCGAGGAGGTGAGGGTGCTGTGTTTCGACGAGCTGTTCGTCAATGACATCGGCGACGCGGTGATCCTGGGCGGCCTGTTGCGGGCGATGTTCGAGCAGGGCGTCGTGCTGGTCTGCACCTCCAATCAGCTGCCCGAGCAGCTGTATGCCACGGGGCATAACCGCGAGCGTTTCGTGCCGGCGATCACTGCGATCAATCACTACATGCACGTGGTCTGCGTGGATGGCGGTGAGGATCACCGACTGCATCCGGGGCAGGCGCAGCAGCGTTACTGGGTCAAGGCCGGGCAGGGGCACAGCGCACTGGTCGACGTCTTCGAACAACTGAGCAGTGGCGAGTCGGTGTCGATCCAGCCGGTGCCCCTCGGTCGGCGGCATCTGCCGGTGCTGCGCAGCAGCAAGACCGTGGTCTGGTGCCGTTACGCCGATCTGTGCGAACAGCCGTTGGCTGCCATGGATTTCATCGAATTGTGTGACCGCTACACGGCCGTGCTGCTCAGCGAGGTGCCGGCACTGAGTGCGCCGCAGCGCGAAGGGCGTATCGCGCGCGGTACCGAAGATGGCGTGGAGCAGGTGGCCGCGGGGGATCGAGAACTGCCGCAGTTGTCACCCTACGACGACGGCGTGCGCCGCTTCATTGCGCTGGTCGACGAATGCTACGACCGCAAGGTGCCGCTCTACGTCGAGGCTGAGCTGCCGATGCAGGCGCTCTACACCGAAGGTTATCTGGCATTCGCCTTTCGCCGCACGCTGAGCCGCTTGCAGGAAATGCAGCTGGCGCGCTTCGGGCGCTGAACCGCTGCCCGCGACCCGCTGACCAAGGCCGCCTTGCCCTCGGCACGTGCTGTCAGGCCTGATTTCTGCGTCGCTGGACCAGCACATGTTTGGCCCCTTCGCCCACCAGCACCAGCACCGCCACCCAGATCGGCAGGTAGGTCAGCCATTCGTCGCGGCCAATGGTTTCGCCAAGCAGCAGGGCAACGCCGACCAGCAACACCGGTTCGACATAACTGAGCAGGCCGAACACGCTGAAGGCCAGCAAGCGGCTGGCGAGGATGTAGCTGACCAGCGCCGACGCACTGATCGCGCCGAGGATGGGGATCAGCGCATACAGCTTCGGCATCTGCTCGACCACCGACGGATTGCCCCGGCAGATGAACAGCAGCGCGGCAGGCAGAATCAGCAACATGTCCCACCAGAGGCCGCCCAGGTGGTCGGTCCTGATCCGCCGGCGCAGGACGAAATAGACCGGATAGCCCAGACACACCAGCAATGTTTCCCAGGAGAAACTGCCCAGCCGGAACAGTTCGTTGCCCACGCCGATCAGCGCGCAGCAGGCCGCGATTTTCTGCAGACGGGACAAGTGTTCGCCGTAGACCACGCGGCCTGTCAGGATCATCGTCAGCGGCAGGAGGAAATAGCCCAGTGACACCTCGAGGCTGCGGCCATGCAGGGGCGCCCACATGAACAGCCACAACTGCGCGCCGATCAATGCCGACGACAACACCATCGCGCCCAGCAGGGCAGGCGTCTGGCGCACCCGCGCGGCGAGGCCGCGGGCAAGTTTCCAGTCGCCGCTGGACAGCATGAACAGCGTGATGCAGGGCAGGGTCAGCAGCATGCGCCAGCCGAAGATTTCTTCACCGCTCAATGGCTTCAGCAATGAGGTGTAGTAGTACATGACCGCGAAGAGGCAGGAGGCCATGACCGATAGTGCGACACCCTTGTACACGGGGGCTCCTTGGTTCGGTTCTTGTGGGAGAAAACGTCACCTGCTGTCAGGCTCTTTCGGCCTGCTTGCGGGAAACGGCGCACAGTCTATCCGAAGCGTTCGCGGCGGGCGGTCAGCTATCTGGTAAACACCAGATCGGCTGGCAGTAAACGATGCACGTTTGGCAGAGAACGAGACCGCGTGCCGATTGAGCGCGACCCCTGCCTGCCGGAGACTTGTCCACAACGCGCCATGCCGGCGCGACCGATTGAGGAAGACCGCCATGAGCCAGGAAATCGCCGGTATCAAGATTCCCGACAGCGCACTTGCCCGCGCTACCACCGACTACATCCGCGATCAGGAAGACGATCTGTTGTTTCACCATTCCCGTCGCGTATTCCTTTGGGGAGCGTTGACCGGTGAGCGCAAAGGTTTGAAGTATGACGCCGAACAGCTGTACGTCGGCGCGATGTTCCACGACCTGGGCCTGGTGGAACAGCACCGCAGCCCGGACCTGCGCTTCGAAGTCGACAGCGCCAATGCCGCCCGTGCGTTCATGAAGCCGTTCGGCCTGTCCGAAGGCGACATGGAGCAGGTCTGGTTGTCGATTGCGTTGCACACAACGCCGGGCGTGCCCGAGCATCTGCGGCCGAACGTGGCACTGGTGACGGCGGGTGTCGAAATGGACGTACTCGGAATCAAGTACGAGCAGTTCAGCGATGAGCAGCGCGAGATCGTCACCCATGCCCATCCGCGTGGCGAGGCATTCAAGGAATGCATTATCTGTGCGTTTGCCAACGGTTTCCGGGCGAAACCGGACACCACTTTCGGCACCGTCAACGCCGACGTGCTGGTGGATGAAGACCCGACGTTCAAACCGCTGAACTTCGTCGACATCATCCGCAAGTCGCCGTGGAAAGCCTGATTTTCACGCGTCGATAAATCTGGGCAGTGAGCGTGTTCGCGAACGCGGTGTGTCAGTCAGCGTTGCTGTGTCTGCATGACCGCCTTCGCGAGCGAGCGCTTGATCGCAGGCAACGTTCGGCCTGATAACGTCGGGCCTGCCTGTAGGCTGTCACGCCCTTTGAGGCATTCCTGAGGGCAATTCCCGCGACATCCTTCCTTCGGCATCGCCGCAACCTTTGTTACGCTTGTTTTTGCCCGCCCATGGCGGCGGGCAGGATTCATCAACGCAGCAAGGGAGCGGCAATGACCTCTATCAGCACCGCAGTGCCCGTTATTCCCGGGCGGCTGGAACAGTTCTCGACCCGCGTCGCCTTCTTTATCACCGGTTTCAGCATCTCTGCCTGGGCGCCGTTGGTGCCCTACGCCAAAAGCCGGCTGGGGCTGGACGATGCCAGCCTTGGCTTGCTCCTGCTGTGCCTGGGCATCGGCTCGATCCTTTCGATGCCGCTGGCGGGGGCGGCCACCGTGCGTTTCGGCTGTCGGCGCATCATCGTCGTGGTGGGCAGCATCGCTTGCCTGTGCCTGCCACTGCTGGCGACGCTGACCCACATGCCGTCGATGGTGGCGACATTGTTCATCTACGGCGCCAGCATGGGCGCGCTGGGTTGCGTCACCAATATTCAGGCGATCATCGTCGAGCGCGCCAGCGGCAAAACCATGATGTCAGGCTTTCACGGCCTGTTCAGTTGTGGCGGCATCATCGGTGCCGCCGGTGTGTCGGCATTGTTGAGCGTGGGCGTCTGGCCGTGGCTGAGCATGACCCTGGTGGCGCTGTTCATCGCCATCGCGTTGTACAAGGCCGCGCCGCATCTGCTCGCGTACGGCAGCGATGCCGGGGGACCGGCCTTCGCGGTGCCCCATGGCGTGGTCCTGTTCATCGGCTTGATGTGCTTCACGGTGTTTCTCACCGAAGGCGCGATGCTGGACTGGAGCGCGGTTTTCCTCAGTGCGCAGCGGGGCGTCGAAGCGTCTTATGCAGGATTCGGTTACGCCGTGTTCGCCCTGGCCATGGCCATCGGCCGGCTGTGCGGCGATCCGGTCGTGCGGCGCCTGGGCGTGCACCGCATCATTCTGTTTGGCGGCCTGTGCGCCGCCATCGGCATGGCCGTGGCGACGCTGGTTCCCACCTGGCAGGCGGCCTTGTGCGGCTACGCGCTGGTCGGGCTTGGCTGTTCGAACATCGTCCCGGTGTTTTACAGCGCCGTGGGGCGGCAGAAGACCATGCCCGAAAACGTTGCCGTTCCGGCCATCACGACGCTGGGTTACATCGGCATTCTCATGGGCCCGGCCGGCATCGGTTTCGTCGCCCACCTGAGCA
Source organism: Pseudomonas sp. efr-133-TYG-103a (assembly GCF_030209235.1). Classification (NCBI taxonomy): domain Bacteria; kingdom Pseudomonadati; phylum Pseudomonadota; class Gammaproteobacteria; order Pseudomonadales; family Pseudomonadaceae; genus Pseudomonas; species Pseudomonas sp. efr-133-TYG-103a. The sequence goes on along the minus strand of NZ_JARVSK010000025.1, from coordinate 94,608 downwards.
GCCTGGGCGTTGCGTTCTTGATCATCGCCGTGATGCTGCTGGGTGTGGCGCTCAGTGGCCGCTACCTGAAAGTCTGAAGCGCAAACGGCGGCGGTGCCCGGTGACTCACGCCGGCACCATCGCGAAACCTACGCCGAAGCGGTTCCAGGCATTGATGGTGGCAACGGCCAGCGTGATGTTGGCGACATCCGCTTCGGAGTAATGGGCGAGCAGCGCTTCATACTGGTGTTGAGGCGCGTGATGGACCGGCAACAGCGTCAGGCTCTCCACCCAGGCAAGGACGACCTTCTCCTTTTCAGTGAAGAATTCGGTTTCTTCCCACACGCTGAGTGTCTGCAGGCGCGCTTCGGTCTCGCCGGCCTTGCGCGCGTCGTTGGCGTGCATGTTCACGCAATAGGCGCAGCCGTTGATCTGCGAAGCGCGCAGGCGGATGAGTTCCAGCAGCGAGTGGTCCAGGCCGGATGCGGCCAGCGCGGCCTCGAGGCCCAGCATGGCTTTGTAGGCTTGCGGCGACTTTTGCGCCCAGGCAATTCTCTTGTTCATGTCAGCGTCTCCGATAAAACAGTCAGGAAAGTTCGTAAGCGGTGGCGCTACATTACGCGGGCGAGCGCTGGGCTCGAATAGCCAATGGATCGGGATTGAGGGAGACCAATTGCCCTTTGCGTGGTCTTTAATCCGGGTCGACTGTCGACACGCTGTCACCCACACGACGGCCACACTGTAGGGCTCGCCGCGCCTGCCCTTCGGGTGGCATGCGGGCACAACGTCAGAAGGAGCGAGCCATGTTTGTCGGATTCCAGAAAGACCAGCGTCAGGTCAACGGCGTGCAGATTGCCTACCGCGTCGGCGGCAGCGGCCCGGGGCTGCTGCTGTTGCACGGCCACCCGCAGACCCATGTCATCTGGCACAAGATCGCCGAGCGCCTGAGCCAGCATTTCACGGTGGTTGCCGCCGACCTGCGCGGCTATGGCGACAGCAGCAAGCCTGCTGCCACCGCCGACCACGCCCCTTACGCCAAGCGCGAAATGGGCCGCGACATGATCGAGTTGATGCAGGCCCTGGGCTTCGCTGACTTTTCTGTGCTTGCCCATGATCGCGGCGCACGCGTCGCCCATCGGATGGGGCTGGATCATCCCGGCGTGATCCAGCGCATGGCGCTGCTCGACATCGCGCCGACGCTTGCGATGTACAGCCAGACCAATGAGGCCTTCGCTCGCGCCTACTGGCACTGGTTCTTCCTGATCCGCCCGGCGCCGCTGCCGGAGACGTTGCTGCAAGCCAATCCGGAACAGTATCTGCGCAGTGTCATGGGGACGCGAAGCGCAGGGCTGGCGCCGTTCACCGATGAGGCGTTCGCCGAGTACCTGCGCTGCGCCAGCCTGCCCGGCGCGGCCCGGGGTGTCTGCGAAGACTACCGTGCCAGCGCCGGCATCGACCTTGAGCATGACCGCGCCGACATCGCCGCTGGCAATCATTTGCAACTGCCGCTACTGGTGCTGTGGGGCGCTGACGGCACGGTCGGCAAATGCTTCGAGCCGCTGAATGAGTGGCGCAAGGTCGCGACGGATGTGCGCGGTCAGGCATTACCGGGCGGTCACTACCTGGCCGAAGAGATACCGGACGAATTGCTGGCGAACGTGCTGCCGTTTCTGCTGGGGCATCAACGCGCCGGCGGGCTATAAAGACGACCGGTCTGGCCGCGGGTTCGGGCGCTGCCCGCGTTTGCCATCACGACGCCGCATCAGTCGCTCGCGCACATGGTCGTACGCCAGGTTGAACACCAGGGTGTACGGCAAAAACAACAGCAGCAGACCGATGTCCAGCACGAAGGCTTCCAGCAGACTGATCGACAGCCACCACGCGGCCAGTGGCACGACGGCGACGATCAGGCCGCTCTCGAACGACAGAGCGTGCAGCGCACGGACCTTGAGGCTCATCACAAACCCGAAGCGTGCGCGCAGACGGTCGAACGCGGCGTTGAACAGCATGTTCCAGAGCATCGCGACGGTGGAAATCATCACCGTCATCGCGCCCATCTTGCCAAGCGACTGGCCGAGCACCCAGGCAAGGCCGGGTGCGAACACCAGAACGCCGATGATTTCGAACAGCAACGCGTGCAGCGCGCGCTCCCTGAGCGACTTTTTTTCAACGGCCGACGCGGCGACCTTACTGATGGGCATGAGTGCGGATTTCCTTGCTGGGCAGAGGTGCATTGTCGCGACGCGATGGACTAAAGTGAAAATCGTTACCATCGGAAAAACCGATGGAAGAGTGAGAGATGCAGCCATGAGCTATTCCCCCGAAGCCCTGGAAGCTTTCGCCCAGACCATTGCGCTGGGTTCATTCAGCGCAGCGGCCAGGCGGCTGGGCAAAAGCCAGTCGACGATCAGCGAGGCGATTTCGCGACTGGAAATCGACCTGGGCGTCGAACTGTTCGATCGTTCGTCAAGGCAGCCGGCGCTCACCGAAGCAGGCAAAGCCCTGCACGGGCGTATCGAAGAAGTGCTCGCGGCGTCGGACAAATTACGGCGCGCCGCCGGACGCCTGGCCGAAGGCATGGAGCCCCGGCTGACGCTGGTGCTGTCGGACGCCAACCAGTTCGCCGAATTCGAGGCGCGCATGGCGGAACTCGATCAGCGCTTTCCCGAACTGGAGCTTGAATGCGTGTTTGCCGAGCATGGCGACGCGATCAACCTGATCCAGTCGGGCCGGGCGTCATTGGGATTGCTTTCGGCGCAGGCCAGCTATCCGCCGGAAGTCGGCCACGCGACCATCGCCGAGCGCGCCGATTTCGGCCTGTTCGTTTCCCACCAGCACCCGCTGGCCAGCGAAGGCACGGTGGACTACCGGCAGCTGGCGCAGCACCGCGCGCTGCGATTGAACACCATCGTCGACGAAAGCATCCCGACTGATGATCTGCCCAGCGGCGCCCGCCGCACCTGGTCTGCGCCCAATTACCTGTTGCTGATGGACATGGCGATTTTCGGCTTTGGCTGGTCGGCATTGCCACGCTGGCTGGTGCGCGGTTATGCCCAGGGACGACTCAAAGAGCTGCAGGTGCCCGGCTGGCCACGCAGCTCGGCGGTGGATGTGATCTGGTCGCGGCAGAAAAGCCTGGGGCCGGCGGGGGCGTGGTTGCTGGACACGTTGCTCGAAGGGCGTGGCGACTATTGAGCGTCCGGTGTCATGCAATGTGGATCGGCGATCGTGCTGCTCTTCTGAGCCGTAGCGGGGCAAACGTCCCGGTAATGCCCCGATTCGGCGCCCGCGACTGAACGTATTCAGACGTCTGCAGGCAAGCGCTCCCGCGCAGAATCGGGTTTCATCTGCGGCGCTGCCGTGCTCAATCTGAGGAAGCCTGCAGCACAAACCCCGCCGGCATGTCCTGCGCGAACTCGTTCACCACCTCCCGCGTGAGCCCGATGATGTCTTCCACCAGCTCCATTCCCGCACCGGTGCGCCAGCTGGCGACGATGTCCATCACGGGTGGCAACGGCACGTTTTCGATGCGCGTCAGCACGCCTTGCGCCAGTTCGCCGTGCACCAGGGTGACGGGCAGGGCGCCAATGCCAAAGCCGTCGCGCACCAGCCGGGTGATGGCCGAGGCCGAATTCACGCAGTTGATTCGCGGAGTGATGATGTTGGCCGAGTGCAGCATATTCAGGATGTCCTGATGGGGCCTGGAGTTGCGCGAAAACGTGACGATGCGCTGCTGGGCAATGTCCTCCAGCGTCACGCCCGGGCGGTCGAACGCCGAGCCCGCCGGCACTACCCATTGCAGCGGATAGCGCGCCAGCACCGCGTTGCGCACGGTGTCGAACCGCAGCACGTCGGTCTGGAAAATGATGTCCTGATAGCCCTTTTCCAGTTGCGCACACAGGTTGCTGGCCGTCTCGGCGGTCAGCTCGATTTCCAGATTCGGGTAACATTTCATCAGCCGTGTTACCAGCGCGCTGAGCCAAGTGTGTATCACCGTATCCATCGCGCCGATGCGGATCCGCCCCCGCACCTGGCTGGGGTCCTTGATCGCCGCTTTCATGTTCTGCATCGTGTCCATGATGTGCTCGGCGTACTCCAGCACGCGCAGGCCTTCGGAGGTCAGCGACACGCCTTTGGAGTCCCGCACGAAAAGCCGCACGCCCATTTCATCCTCCAGTGCAGCGATCCGGCTGGAGATGGAGGCCTGGGTGCTGAACAGCTTTTCCGCGGTCAGACGAAAGCTTTTCAGCCGTGCGACCCAGACGAAGGTTTCCAGAAACTTGAGGTTCACCGAGCGATTTCCTTGAACGATTGAGCGTTGCCGACGGCCTGGTCGCAGAGCCATTCTGCCTGCTGTCGCCATCGGCATGGGAGCCGACGTGCGCTACGGACAGCAGGTTGCATGCCACCGCCCCAACAGAAAATTTTATGAGGCATAGCGGTTTTTTCCCGTTGGACGCAGCGTCCAGGCCTGCCGAAAGATGGTCGCAGGCAGGAGAGCGGCGTCCCGTTCGTGCAACCGGGTCAACGCATCACAACAACGAGAATTCGATCATGCAAACCGCTATCAACCTCTGGCCGCTGCTCGGCGTGCTGGTCATCGTCACAGGCTTCGTGCTGCGCTTCAATCCGATGCTGGTGGTGGCACTTGCAGCGCTGGCCACCGGCCTTGCCGCGAGCATGCCGCTGGAAACCATTCTGGCGACCATCGGCAGCGGCTTCATCAAAACCCGCACGCTGCCGCTGATCATCTTGCTGCCGCTGGCCGTGATCGGCTTGCTGGAGCGCCACGGCCTGCGGCTGCACGCGCAGAACTGGATCGCGCGTTTCACTCAGGCCACGGCCGGGCGTCTGTTGATCGCCTATCTGTTCGTGCGGGAAACCACGGCGGCATTAGGGCTGACCAGCCTGGGCGGGCATCCGCAAATGGTCCGTCCGTTGCTCGCGCCGATGGCGGAAGGGGCCGCCGAGTCGCGCTTCGGCAAGTTGCCCGAGGCGCTGCGCATCAAGCTGCTGGCGCTGTGCGCGGCCACCGACAATGTGGGGCTGTTCTTCGGCGAAGACATTTTCGTGGCGTTCGGTGCCATCGCCCTGATGCACACCTTCCTGCTCGGTTCGGGTATCGACGTCGACCCCATGCACATCGCCCTCTGGGGCATTCCGACGGCGATCTGCGCGTTCGTCATCCACGCGGTTCGCCTGCATCGTTTTGATCGACGCCTGAGCCGCGAACTGCAGGCAGCGTCGCAGACTGCTGCGACGGCGAAGGAGGTGACGCCATGATCATTTCCATTCAATACCTGTATTGGCTGGCGGGGGTGATCCTGGCCATCACCGCCTTCATGACCGCCACTGACCGCAGCAACCCTAAACGGTGGAGCACGGGGCTGTTCTGGGGACTGTTTGCCGTGGCGTTTCTGGCCGGTGAGCAGTTGCCGCCCGTGTGGGTCGGTGTTGGCGTGATCGTCATGGCGCTGATTGCAGGCTGTGGCGGCGTCGGTTCCGGTCAGCACGATAACCTGCCGGACAAGGCGCGACGCGAGAGTGCAGGGCGTCTGAAGAACAGACTGTTCATTCCGGCGCTGGCCATTCCACTGGTCACTGTCATCGGTGCGGTGCTGCTGAAGAACATCAAGTTCGGCGACGTCTTTCTGCTCGACCCGGCCAACAGCACGTTTGTCTCATTGGGTATTGGCAGCCTTGTTGCGCTGGCGCTCGCCTGCTGGCTGACCCGCGACACGCCTGTGCAGGCCATGCGTGAGTCAAGACGACTGACCGAAGCACTGGGCTGGGCGCTGGTGCTGCCGCAGATGCTCGCGATGCTCGGTCTGGTGTTCAACGATGCCGGGGTCGGCAAGGCGGTGGCGCACCTGGCGACGGCCTACATCAATCTGGATTTCCGTCTGGTGGCGGTGATGGTGTACGTGCTGGGCATGGCCTTGTTCACCATCGTCATGGGGAACGGATTCGCGGCATTTCCGGTGATGACCGGCGGCATCGGCGTGCCGGTGCTGGTGGGGATGTACGGCGCCAATCCGGCGGTCATGGCAGCCATCGGCATGTTCTCCGGTTACTGCGGCACGTTGATGACGCCGATGGCCGCGAACTACAACATCATCCCGGCGGCCCTGCTGGAATTGCCCGACAGATACGCGGTCATCAAGGCGCAGATCCCAACGGCGCTGGCGATGCTGGTGGCCAATATCCTGCTGCTGTACTTCCTGATGTAGCGGGGGATGAGGTCGTCGTAGAACCTTCAGATGCGGTGCTTCGGAAAACGCACCGTCCAGCTTTGGCCCGGTCCCGCAACAAGCGGGGCGTCACCCTCTCAGCAGCGGCAGATCTGCGCGACTTGCGCCATCACCTGACTTCTGCGCAAACGATTGCGACCACCGGTTGTCTGTATTGACCAGCGGTCCCAACCTCTCTGAATCAGCGTTCCGAGCGGGCCAGACAGCGATGTCTGGCCGTTTTTGTCTGCGGGTGGCCATTGCCCTGCAAAATAGAGGTTGAATAGTCACAGAAAATGTTATTTAAATAACAAAAATAATAACGCCACGGTCGTTCACTCCTGGGAACGCCGCGCGTGAACAAGGTAATCACACACATGAACAAGATCGCGGTCATCGGCAGCAACATGGTGGATTTGATCACCTACATCGACCGGATGCCGGCGCAAGGTGAAACCCTCGAAGCGCCGAACTTCGCCATGGGTTGCGGCGGCAAAGGGGCCAACCAGGCCGTCGCGGCCGCCAAACTGGGGGCCGACGTACTGATGCTGAGCAAGGTCGGCGATGACATGTTCGCCGACAACACGTTGGCCAACTTCAAGCGTTTCGGCATCGACACTCAGTTCGTACAGCGGGTGCCGGACGTTTCCAGTGGCGTGGCGCCCATCTTCGTGCAGAGCGATTCGCACAACAGCATCCTCATCGTCAAAGGCGCCAACGCCCACCTCAAACCCGCTGACATCGACGCCGCCCAGGCCGCCTTGCGCGACTGCAAGCTGATCGTTCTGCAGCTGGAAATCGAGCTGGAAACCGTCTACTACGCCATCGATTTCGCCAAAGCCAACGGCATTCCGGTGCTGCTCAATCCGGCGCCCGCCGTCAAAGGCCTTAGCCGCGCGCATCTGGCACAGCTGGACTTCTTCATTCCCAACGAAACCGAGCTGGCGCTGATCACCGGCCACGTCGTCGATTCGCTGGAGTCCGCCCGTTCCGCGGCGTTGCAATTGGTCCAGGACGGTATTCGGCACGTGATCGTGACCCTCGGTGAAAAAGGCGCGCTGTACGTGGGCGAGGAGGGTGAGTTTCGCGTCGACGGCATCAAGGTCGATGCCCGTGACACCACGGGAGCCGGGGATGCCTTCATCGGTTGCTTCGCCCGTCACTGGAGCGAAAACGGCGACATGCGGCACGCCATGACCCAGGCAGTTGCCTACTCCGCCTGCTCGGTCACAGGTTTCGGCACACAAAGTTCCTACCCGGACGCTGCCTCGTTCGGGCGCTTTCTCGACACGCTGTAAATCACTCAAGCACTGCCTCGCCTGACCGGCCGGCTTGATCGGCGTGGCGGGGCAGGTTCGCACTTCACGGAGAACAACAATGACAAAGCCTGCGCTCCAACAATCCCCGGACGGGTTCTACCTGAACCGCACGCCCTGGTTTGCCTTCCTGCTGCTGTGCTGTTGCTTCGCCCTTTGGGCGGCCGCCGCGAGCATGAACGATGTGCTCATCGCCCACTTCAAGAAAGCGTTTCTGCTGAGTGATTTCCAGACGGCCTTCGTGCAGTCGGCGTTTTATCTGGGCTACTTCTTCGTGGCGATTCCGGCGGCCATGGTGGTCAGACGTTTCAGCTACAAGACCACCATCCTCATCGGCCTGTTGCTGTACATGGTGGGCTGCTCGCTGTTTTTCCCGGCGGCGTCCATGGCCAAGTACGGCATGTTTCTGATGGCGCTGTTCGTCATCGCCGCCGGCCTGTCGTTTCTTGAAACCGCCTGCAACACCTACTCGACGCTGATGGGACCCCGCGAAACCGGCACCCGTCGGCTGAACATTTCGCAGACCTTCCACCCGTTCGGCGCGATGGCCGGTGTCTATGTCGGCAGCTTCGTGATGTTCAAGGACACCGACGCCACCCGCGAACAGTTGACCCAGATGAGCGCCTCCGAGGCTGCGCTTCAGCAACTGGACATGATCCAGTCCACGTTGCTGCCGTACAAATGGATGATCGCGGTGCTGATCCTGATGTTCGTGCTGATTGCGTTCACTCGATTCCCGGCCTGCAAAGGCAATATCAAAGACGTCGCGAAAAAGAGCAGCATCGGCCAGAGCCTTTCTCGCCTGTGGCGCAATCCGCGCTTTACCTTCGGTGTGCTGGCGCAGTTCCTTTACGTTGGCGCGCAAGTGGGCGTGTGGAGTTTCACCATCCGCCTGGCGATGCAGATGGGCGGGATGAACGAGCGCAGCGCGTCGTGGTTCCTGCTGACCACCTTTGCCGCCTACTTCGTCGGCAAGATGATCGCCAACCTGCTGATGCGCAAACTGCACCCGGCCAAGGTGCTGGCCATTTACGGCGTGCTGACCATCGTGCTGCTGGCGTACACCATTCTGGTGCCGAACATCAGTGCGGTGTATGCGGCGGTGGGCGTGAGCATTTTCCTCGGTCCGTGCTGGCCGACCATCTACGGCCTGACCATCGATGGCTTGGGCGAAGACACTGGTGTGGGCGGTTCTTTGCTGGTCATGAGCATTGTCGGCGGTGGTGTGATGCCGATTTTCCAGGGCCTGCTGTCCGACGCCACTCACGGCAACATGCAGATCGCCTACAGCGTGCCGCTGCTGTGCTTCGTGGTCATTGTTGCGTACGCCATCAAATGCATGCGTGACCCGCAGCGCGAAACGGCGCCGGCCGGCGCGGTGACTGCATCATGACAACCATCGACAAGCGCACGACGATCCCGCTGTTTCCCGAGCTGTTCACCGGGGATGAAAAGACCCTGCTGGAGTCCGCCGATTTTCGCGTCCTGGCCTGGACCTACCCCAGCGGCGTGAAGGCCCTGGCGCTGGAGAACAATCGCGGTCGGGTGGTGGTGCTGCCTTATCAGGGCCAGATGATCTGGTCGGCGGTGTTCGACGGCTGCGACCTGACCATGCGCAACATGTTCGATCAGCCACGGCCAAGTCCGACGGTCATTGGCACCTACGGCTGTTTCATGTTTCACAGCGGCCTCTTGCGCAACGGCTGTCCGACGCCCGATGACGATCATCCGTTGCATGGCGAGATGCCTTGCGCGCCGATGGACAGCGCCTGGCTCGAGATCGGAGAGGACGCAGAAGGGGCTGTGTTGCGGATAGGCGGTGAGTACGAGTACGTGATGGGCTTCGGCGATCATTATCGCGCGCGGCCCAGCGTTACCCTGCGCGCGGGCTCGGCGCTGCTCGACATCGGCATGGACGTGCGCAACCTGGCCGGCAAGCCGATGGAGCTCATGTACATGGCGCACATGAGTTATGCCTACGTCGAGGGTGGACGTTTCGTCGAACCTCTGGGAGTTGAGCGTACGCGGGTGCGCAGCAGCGTGCCCGCCCACGTGAGGCCGACGCCGGCGTGGTCAGCCTACATGGCCGAACTGAGCGAAGACCCTTCACGTCTGCAAACGCTGGACACGCCTGGGTTGTACGACCCCGAGATCGTCTGCTTCTTCGACGGCGTGAAGGCGGATGCGAAGGGCGACGCGCATTTCCTGCTCAAGCACGCTGACGGGCCGGCGTTCTACACCCGCTACCAGCCGGACCAGTTCAACCATGCCGCACGCTGGATCCTGCACAACGCCGATCAGCAGGTCGCCGCCTTCATCCTGCCCGCGACCTGCGAGCCGGAAGGGTACCTGGCCGAGAAAGCCAAGGGTAACGTCAGGCTGCTCGCAGCGGGGGAAAGTGCGTCGTTCAGCGTAAGAACAGGGTATCTGGCCGCCGGGGAAGTGCAACGGATCGAGGGTGGTTTGAAACGCTGAGGACGCCTTCCCGGCTAAAGCCGGTCCTACGAAGAGCTTGCAGCGTCTGTAGGACCGGCTTTAGCCCGGAAGAGGCCAGTATCGCCGACGAAGATTCAGCGGCCGAAATGCAGCCTCGCGAGCAAGCTCGCTCCTACGGGTTTTGCGGATGTCCGGAAATCGGCGGCGCGATCACATCACCAATTGCGCGCCGTATCCCTGAATCAGATCGCGATACGGTTTGGGCAGTTTTTTGTCGGTCACCACCACATGGAAGTTGTCCAGCGTCGCGAAATGCGCAGTGCGCACGGCGTCGAACTTGGAGTGGTCGGCCAGCAGCATGCAGTGCCGAGCCTGGCGCAGCACCTTCTGTTTCACCTCGACCTCGTTGAAGTTGAAACACGTGACGCCAAATTCGTCACTGACGCCGGCGGCGGAAACGAACGCCCACGTCAGACGGATCCCGTCCAGAATGGTGGCCTCGCTGTGGTGCTCGAATACCTGGTTCTTGCGATGAAAGGTTCCACCGCAAAGCACGATGCTACAGTTGGGTTTCTGTTGCAGCTTGAGCAGGACATTGAGCGAGTTGCACACCGCGGTGAATTCGAGCGCTTCGGGAATGAAGTCGATGACAAATGGAATCGTCGTCCCGCAATCGAAAAACACTGTGTCGCCCGGCTTGATGAACGCGGCGGCCAGCTTGCCGATGCGACGCTTTTCTTCGACATGGCGGGTGCCTTGCTCGGTGACTTTGTAATCACTGGCCTCGGACGGGTCGAACGCCAGCGTGATGTGGCCGCCGAGCAAATGAAATTTTTCGGGATGACGGCCCAGATCGCGACGCAGGGTCATCTCCGAGACGTCCAGCAAGGCCGCCATTTCGCGCAGGTGAATGGCCTTCTGGTCTTGCAGGGCCTGCTGGATCAACTTGATGCGGTCGAATTTTTTACTGTCCACGGGCGTTCCGGCTGTCAATTGAATGTGGTAAAAAAGTAACATTTACTGTTATATATACAACATAAGCGATGTGCAAAGGCATGTGTTCCCATGCCCGTCGCCCGTCTCAGATTCTCTATCAGGAATGACCCGTCATGAAGATCGAACCCGCAGCACTTGCGCAGTATATAGACCATACGTTGCTGGCCGCTGACGCGACGCGCGAGCAGATCGCAACATTGTGCCGTGAAGCGCAAGAGCACGGATTCTATTCGGTGTGCGTCAACTCGGGCTACGTGCCGTATGCCGCTTCGCTGCTGAGCGGGCAACCGGTCAAAGTGTGTGCCGTCGTCGGCTTCCCGCTGGGCGCCGGCCTGAGTGACACCAAGGCATTCGAGGCGCAGCAGGCGATTGCCGCCGGCGCTGGCGAGATCGACATGGTGCTCAACATCGGCGCGTTGAAGGACGGTCTGTTCGACGCCGTGCATGACGACATTGCGGCCGTGAAGAAGGCCTGTGGTGAGGTGCCGCTGAAGGTGATTCTGGAAACATGCCTGCTCGATGACGGGCAGAAAACCCGCGCCTGCGAAATCTGCCGCGAACTCGACGTGGCGTTCGTCAAGACCTCCACCGGCTTCAGCCGCAGCGGCGCCACACTGGAAGACGTCGCGTTGATGCGCAAGGTGGTCGGAGCCGGTGTGGGCGTGAAAGCCTCCGGCGGCGTGCGCGATTACGCCACGGCCGTCGCGATGATCGAAGCAGGAGCAACGCGCCTCGGCACCAGTTCCGGTATCGCCATCGTCAGCGGCGCCCCGGCATCGGGTTCGGATTACTGATCAGATCTGCCGAAGCTCGATCGGGGTTTCACAATTCTCACTGCAGGAATGAATTCATTCGCGATAAATGGGGCAGGCAAGAGGAGGCGTGTCGGCTGGCCTTGCCTCTCGCGAATAAGTTCGCTTCTACAGGAGGCTGCACGCATCCCTTCCGGCAAACGGCACTGACCTGTGCGGGCAATGAATGGCAAACTGCCGGGGTATTCATTTCAGCCCGGACACGCCCATGCCGCAACTCTCCCTCGCGCAATTCAAGGCTCGCTGGTTTTTCTGGCTGTGCATGGTGCTGATCGTGGTCGGCGTTCCGGTCGGTTGTTCGGCACTGCAGCACAAAGAGCGTGAGCTGGTGTTCATGATCGAGCCGGGGACGGCGAGTTGGTATCACGGCATTCCGGCAGATGTGCAGGAGCTGGAGCTCAAGGCGCCGTCGTTCGGTGTTTCGCAGAATATCCACGCATGGTGGTGGCTGGCGGACAAGAAGGACGCGCCTGCCGTGTTGTACCTGCATGGCTCGCGCTGGAACCTGACCGGGCAGTTCTTTCGCATCGAACAACTGCATGCGCTGGGGTTTTCGGTGTTGGCGATCGACTATCGCGGCTTCGGTCAGAGCAAGGGCCAATTGCCGTCGGAAGCTTCGGTGTACGAAGACGCCCGGATCGCCTGGGAACGTCTGAAACAGCTTCAACCCGACCCGCAAAAGCGCCTGATCTATGGCCATTCTCTGGGCGGCGCGGTGGCGGTCGACCTCGCCGCCGAGTTGGGTCGTGACGCACAGAAGGGCGACGAGCCGATCCAGGCCCGTGGCCTGATCATCGAATCCACGTTCACCAACCTTGCCGACGTTGCATCGTCCGTCGCCAGCACCCGTACATCGCTGCCGGTGCGCTGGCTGGTGTCGCAGAAATTCGACTCCATCGACAAGATCGCCGACATTCACATGCCTGTGCTGATCGTCCACGGCACGGCTGACCAGTTCGTCGCGCCGCGATTCAGCCAGGAATTGTTTCAGGCCGCGCAAGAGCCGAAGAACCTGCTGATGGTGCCCGGCGGCAACCACAACAACAGCATGAACATTGGCCGACAGGCTTACAGCCAGGCGATTCAGGCGTTGCTCAAGGAGCAGGCGCCAGCGGTGCATGCTGCGAATGCGACTGCCGACGCGGTCAAACAGCCGGGTTGAACGCAGGCGCAAGGTTCAACGCCGCTTCCCGGTAAACGGCCGGCGGACGAGCATTCACAACGGCGTGTTCAGATGGTATCTGTGTGCGCCCGCCCACCTTCGCTGACGAGCTTTCGACCATGGACAAGTACTCAAACGGAGAAGCCCACCTGACCCATTCCGATCGCGATTGGGTCATGCGCGCCGCGCCGTTGCCGCAGATGGAGCGGATCGAAGCGTACTTCCATGGTCATGGCTTCGAGATGCACCGGCACGACACCTACGCCATCGGCCACACGTTGTCGGGCGTGCAAAGTTTTCGCTACGGCAAGGAGATGGTCAACAACCTGCCGGGGCAGACCATGGTCCTGCATCCCGATGAGCCCCACGATGGACATGCGGGTACCGAGGACGGGTTTCGCTATCGGATGTTCTACCTTGAACCGGCGATGATTCAGCAGGTGCTCGGGGGCAAGCCGCTGCCATTCATCAAGGGCGGTGTGTCGGGCGATCCTCGTTTGTTCAAGGCGACCCAGGCGTTGCTGCAAGATTTGCAGAACCCGCTCGATCCGCTTGAGCTGGACGACGCAGTCTTCGACATCGCCGTGGCGCTGCAGGACGCCGCCGGCGTGCGCAAAGGGCGGCAGCGGGTCGATTACGTCAGCGCCGAACGCGCACGGGAATTGCTGATGGCCAGCCTGGAGCAGGGCGTGAGTCTGGATGAACTGGAGCAGGCCAGCGATACCGACCGTTGGCGCCTGTCGCGGGACTTTCGTGCCTTGTTCGGCACCAGTCCGCATCGGTACCTCACCCTCAGGCGTCTGGATCTGGTGCGCCATTCGATCTCCCTTGGCGTGTCGCTGACCGACGCTTCTGTCATGGCCGGTTTCTCCGATCAGAGCCACATGACCCGACACTTCGTGAAGACCTTCGGTTACCCGCCGGGGCGCTGGCTGAAAATGTTGGGGGTTCGCCAATCAATCCCTGCACACCGCGTGACCTAGAGGAACCGGCTTGAACCAGGAAAGCGTCAGGTGTCGGGCCGCAAAAATGATGACGTGCACAAGGGCCTGTTCCCGGTTGAAGCCGGTCCTACGGATCCGTCGCACCACCCAGTAGGACTGGCTTTAGCCAGGAACGCGTCAGGCGTTACGCCGCAAAAGCTGATGTGTACACAAGTGCCTGTTCCCGGCTGAAGCCGGTCCTACGAAAAAACGCGTGCAGCCGGGCCATCGTGCAATAACGTACAAGACCCGCAGGCACGTGCTGCCCTAACGTGCCGGCTTCCCGAAACCTTGCGGAGCCACCTCGATGTCCACCTCTCAGCCCACGCACTTCCCCGTCAATTTTGCCCACAAATACAGCCTCTTCACCGAACAATGGCAGCCCAAGGTCGTCGCGCAGATGAACGACTACCAGTTCAAGCTGGCTCGACTGGAAGGGGATTTTCTATGGCACAGCCATGCCGACACCGACGAAACGTTCATCGTGCTCGAGGGCTGCCTGCGCATCGATTTTCGCGACGGCTTCGTCGAGCTCAACGCAGGCGAGCTGTACGTCGTGCCCAAGGGCGTGGAGCACAAGCCCTTCGCCGCACAGGAAGTGAAGCTGATGCTCATCGAGCCCAGCGGGGTGATCAACACCGGCGACGACACCAATGAGCGCACTGCGCAGAATGATGTCTGGATCTGAGCCGTTGAGGCGGACCGCCGCGCGGGCAGCCTCGGACGGCAGCACGGACCGCAGGTTTCTCTAGCCAGGCATCAACACCGCAATCAACGCCCTGACCACACCGGGCAGGGCGTCGAGTTCCCTCACCAGAATGCTGCGCTCTCGCACCGCCCACGGTTCGTCCAGCTCGATGGTTTTGAGTTTCATCGTCCGGCTGTGTCGCACTGCGGCCGATTCGGGAATGATGCCGATGCCGACGCCGGCCTCGACCATCCGGCAGATCGCCTCGAAGCTCGACACCTGAATCCGCAGCGACAGATGTTGCCCGAGCCGCTCGACGTGATCGCGCAGGAAGCTGAGCAGCGTGCTGCCCTCGTGCAGACCGATGTGCTGAAACGCCAGGGTCTGCTTGAGCGTGACCTTCTTCTGCATGGCCAGTTCGTGACCTTCCGGGACTGTCAGTACCAGCCGGTCGGTGCTGAAGTGGATCACCTGCAATCCGGCCGCCTCGACAGGCCCGGCGATGATGCCCATGTCGGTGCTGCCATCCAGTACGCCGCGCACGATGTCCCGCGACAGGCGCTCTTGCAGGTCGACCGTCACGCCCGGCCGCTGCGCCAGAAAGCCCGCCAGCACTTCAGGCAGGAATTCGGTGACTGCGGTGGTGTTGGCGAAAATGCGGATGTGCCCGGCCGAATCGGTCCCGTAGCTGGTGAATTCGCTCTTCAGGTAATCCACCTGGCTCATGATCAGGCGCGCATGTTTGAGCAGGCGCTGACCGGCCGGGGTCAGCTCGACGCCGCGGCTGTCGCGGTACAGCAACCGGGTGTCGAGCTGGCTTTCGAGGGCCTTGATCCGCGCGCTGGCGGCAGCCGGAGAAAGAAAGGCGCGGCGGGCGCCCTGAGTCAGGCTCGGCGATTCACCGATATGAATGAAGAGGCGCAAGTCAGCCAGGTCGAAGTGCATGGTTGTGTCCGGACGTTGCAAGAGCGTTCAGCATACATGAACGCCGGGTTACGCAAATGCAAATTCACAGAATGCCGAGCCAATCCCATGATCTGCACATAACAACAAACGCAGAGGGTTCTCGCCAATGAGTGCTTCAGATTCGCCAGTGGATTTCAGTGCCTGGACAGGACGAACCGAAGAGGCTCACGACCACCTGAGCCATACCCTGATCAAGCGCATTGCGGCCACCTTCGGCGAGCCCACGCCGGCCAATGGCGACCCGTTGCCAGCCTTGTGGCAGTGGTGTTTTTTTCAGGAACCGGTGTTCGAATCGCAACTGGGCGCCGACGGCCATCCAGCTCGTGGCGGTTTTTTGCCTCCCGCCGACAACCGCAACCGGATGTGGGCGGGCGGTCGAGTGGAGTTCATCCAGCCCCTGAAAGTGGGTGCTGACGCCCATCGCCTGTCAACCATTGTGCACATCGAAGAAAAACACGGACGCACCGGTGCGCTGCTGTTCGTCACGCTGCGTCACGACTATTCCCAGAATGGCCAGCTGTGCGTACGTGAAGAGCAGGACATCGTCTACCGCGAGCCCAATCCGCCCAAGCTCAGCAGCGGCGAAGCGCCTGCGCCGGGCGACTGGAGCGAAACCGTCGAGCCGACCCCGACGTTGCTGTTCCGCTACTCGGCCGTGACGTTCAACGGCCATCGCATTCACTACGACTATCCCTACGTCACCGAAACCGAAGGCTACCCGGGCCTGGTGGTGCACGGTCCGATGATCGCCACCCTCAACCTGCGTGCATTCATGCGCGCCCATCCCGAGAAACGCGTGCGGCACTTCGCCTATCGCGGCGTGCGTCCGCTGAACGTGCCGACGCCGTTCCGGGTCGGTGGCCGGATTGTCGAGCCGGGCAAGGCGCAGCTGTGGGCGGGCAACGATGCCGGCGTGGCGCAGAGCGCTGAAGTCAGCTTCGACTGACGCCTTCTTCTTTTATATAGCCAGGCCGGGGCATCGCCGCCGAGCCGCTGGTTGCGAGCAGACATGATGAATCCATACGAAAACGAAGACCTCAATGCCATCCGCGAAGGCGTGCGCGCGCTGTGTGCCGAATTCCCGGCCGAATACTGGCGCAAGATCGATGAAGAGAAAGGCTTCCCGGAAGCCTTCGTCAAGGCGCTGACCGAGGCCGGCTGGCTGTCGGCGATGATTCCGGAACAATACGGCGGCTCCGGTCTGGGCCTGGCCGAGGCGTCGGTGATTCTCGAAGAGGTGAATGCCTGCGGTGGCAACTCCGGCACCGTGCACGGCCAGATGTACAACATGTTCACGTTGCTGCGCCACGGCAGCGAAGCGCAGAAAAGCTACTACCTGCCCAAGCTGGCCAGCGGCGAACTGCGCCTGCAATCGATGGGCGTGACCGAACCGACCACGGGCACCGACACCACCAAGATCAAGACCACCGCCGTGAAGCAGGGCGACAAGTACGTCATCAACGGGCAGAAGGTCTGGATCTCGCGCATCCAGCATTCGGACCTGATGATTCTGCTGGCGCGCACGACGCCATTGGCCGACGTGAAGAAAAAGTCCGAGGGCATGTCGATCTTCCTCGTCGACCTGCGCGAAGCCATCGGCAAGGGCCTCACCGTTCAGCCGATCGCCAACATGGTCAACCATGAAACCAACGAGCTGTTTTTCGACAACCTCGAATTGCCCGCCGACAGCCTGATCGGCGAGGAGGGCAAGGGTTTCAAATACATCCTCGACGGGCTCAACGCCGAGCGCACGCTGATCGCTGCCGAGTGCATCGGCGACGGCCGCTGGTTCACCGAGAAGTCGGCTGCGTATGCCCGCGACCGCGTGGTATTCGGACGTCCGATCGGGCAGAACCAGGGCGTGCAATTCCCGATTGCCGAGGCGCACATCGAGATCGAGGCTGCGGACCTGATGCGCTGGCGTGCCTGCGAGGAATACGACAGCGGCAAAAATGCCGGCGCCGCGGCCAACATGGCCAAGTACCTGGCCGCCAAGGCTTCCTGGGAAGCCGCGAATGCATGCCTGCAGACTCATGGCGGCTTCGGCTTCGCCTGCGAATACGACGTCGAGCGCAAATTCCGCGAGACGCGTCTGTACCAGGTCGCGCCGATCTCCACCAACCTGATTCTTTCCTACGTCGCCGAGCATCTGCTCGAACTGCCACGCAGCTTCTGAGGACATCCCGATGAGTCATACCCAGGCATTGGCGGGCTTTCTCGCCGAGCTGACATACGAGCAGATCCCGGGCCACGTGCTCGACCGCACCGAAGACCTGTTTCTGGACTGGATCGGCTCGGCACTGGCCAGCCAGGGCGCCCGACCGATTCCGCTGTTCGAGCGTTATGCCGAGCGCATGGGCCCGGCCGAGGGCGCCTCCAGGATCCTGGTCAACGGCCGCAGTACGTCGGCGTATTTCGCTGCACTGGTCAACGGCGCTTCCTCGCACCTGGTCGAGCAGGATGACCTGCACAACAGTTCGGTGCTGCACCCGGCGACCGTGGTGTTTTCTGCCGCGCTGGCGGCGGCGCAGGATTTGCGCAAGTCGGGGCAGGACCTGTTGCTGGCGTCGGTGGCAGGGTATGAGGCCGGCATTCGTATCGGCGAGTTCATGGGCCGCTCGCACTACCGCATCTTCCACACCACGGCCACGGTGGGCACGCTTGCCGCCGCCGTTGCGGTGGGCAAGCTGCTGAACTTCAGCCAGGAGCAGTTCGTCAACCTTTTTGGCAGCGCCGGCACTCAGGCTGCGGGTCTTTGGGAGTTCCTGCGCGACGCCGCTGACTCCAAACAGCTGCACACCGCCAAAGCCGCTGCCGATGGCCTGCTCGCCGCGTACATGACCGCAGACGGTCTGACCGGTGCGCGCAATATTCTGGAGGGCGATCAGGGTATGGCGGCCGGGATGTCGAGCGACAGTGATCCTGCAAAGTTGTCCGATCGCCTGGGTTCGCGCTGGGCGTTGGTCGAGACCTCGTTCAAGTTCCACGCCTCGTGCCGCCACACCCATCCGGCTGCCGATGCGTTGTTGCACCTGATGCAACGCGAAGGCCTGCGCCACGACCAGATTGCCAAAGTGGTCACGCGGGTTCATCAGGGGGCGATCGATGTGCTGGGTCGGGTCGACGTGCCGCAGACGGTGCATCAGGCCAAGTTCTCGATGGGCGCCGTGTTGGGCCTGATCGCCGTGCACGGCAGCGCGCAGTTGATCGAATTCCGCGATCGGGCGCTGACCGATACGGACGTAGCCGCGTTCCGCGAAAAGGTCACGATGGAACTGGACCCCGAGGTCGACGGTGCCTACCCGGCGCGCTGGTTGGGTCGGGTGATCGTGACCACCACCGACGGCCGCACCCTGACCGCTGCGATCGACGAGCCGAAGGGCGACCCGGGCAACACTCTGTCGCGCCCCGAGCTGGAAGACAAGGTGCAGCGCCTGCTGGCGTTCTCCGGCGCCCGCACGGCGGAGCAGGGCAAGGCCTTGATAGAACGCATCTGGCACCTGCGCGATGCGCGGGATCTGGCGGATTTGATTTAAGACATTGGCCTGATCGTTCCCACGCTCTGCGTGGTAACGCCGCCCCGGACGCTCCGCGTCTAAGGCAGTGACGCAGAGCGTCACGGGATGCAGCCCACGCAGCGCGTGGGAACGATCAGACTGTGCAAGAGGTTAATGAACATGACTCAACACAATCCCCGTCCGCTGGACGGCATCACCGTGATCAGCCTGGAGCACGCCATCGCGGCGCCGTTCTGCACGCGTCAGCTGGCCGATCTCGGCGCCCGCGTGATCAAGGTCGAGCGCCCTGGCGTTGGCGATTTCGCACGTGGTTACGACCAGCGCGTCGACGGTCTGGCGTCGCATTTCGTCTGGACCAACCGCTCCAAGGAGAGCCTGACGCTGGACCTGAAGCAGGACGAAGCCGGTGACATCCTCGAATCGCTGCTGGGTCAGGTCGACGTGCTGGTGCAAAACCTCGCGCCCGGTGCCGCAGCGCGCATGGGCCTGTCTTTCGAGGCGCTGCATGAACGGTTCCCGCGGCTGATCGTGTGTGACATTTCCGGCTATGGCGAAGGCGGCCCGTACGAAAAGAAGAAAGCCTATGACTTGCTGATTCAAAGCGAGGGCGGCTTCCTGTCAGTGACCGGCGGTCCCGGCGAAAACGAAATGGCGAAGGCCGGTTGCTCCATCGCCGACATCGCTGCGGGCATGTACGCGTACACCGGCATCCTCTCGGCGTTGTTGCTGCGGGATAAGACCGGCGAAGGCAGTCGCATCGACGTGAGCATGCTCGAAAGCCTGGTGGAGTGGATGGGCTATCCGATGTATTACGCCTACAACGGCGCACCGCAACCGCCGCGCGCGGGGGCGTCGCACTCGACGATCTACCCGTATGGGCCATTCCCGACGGGCGGTGGCGGCACCATCATGCTCGGACTGCAGAACGAGCGAGAGTGGGCGTTGTTCTGCGAGAAAGTGCTGCTGGACAAGGCGCTGGCGACCGACGAGCGATTCTCGGCAAACTTCAAGCGCTCGGAAAACCGCGACGTGCTGCGTCAGATCATCGTCGAGGGGTTCGCCGCGCTGAGCGTCGATGAAGTGGTGGCGCGCCTGGAAGACGCGCAGATCGCCAATGCCCGGGTCAACGACATGCATGGCGTCTGGGAGCATCCGCAGCTCAAGGCGCGAGACAGCTGGCGCGAAGTGGACAGCCCGTCCGGGCCGCTGCCGTCATTGCTGCCACCGGGTCGCAACGCGGCGTTCACCCCGCGCATGGATGGCGTGCCGGGGTTGGGCCAGCACACGGGCAGCATTCTGGACGAGCTGGGTTTCAGCGCCGAGGAACAGGCGCGGATGACTGCGGCCGGGGTGGTCTAGCCGACTCGCACATTCACCGCAGGCGCTGCCGGGGTGGCGCTCCACCTTGTCCCGCGATCTGTCGCGCAGCGGCAGCTCATGGGACGAACCACGCGCCTGCAAGTGAGGCGGCGCTGCTCAGTCACTGCTTATCGATCAGGAATTTTGCCCATGCCCCCATCCATCGTTCGCTCTGCGCTGTTCGTGCCCGGCAGTCGGCCCGAGCGTTTTGCCAAGGCGCTCGCCGCTGGCGCCGATGCGGTAATCGTCGATTTTGAAGACGCGGTCGAAGAGCCGCTCAAACGCCAGGCCCGCGATCATCTCGCCGCGTTCCTCAAGGCGCATCCACACGCCTCGGTGCTGGTGCGGGTCAACGCCCCGGATCACGCGGAACACGCTGCCGATCTTGCGTTCTGCACGCAACAGGCGGGCGTCGTCGGCGTGCTGCTGCCCAAGGTCGAGAGCGCTGCGCAGGTGGCGGCGGTCCGGAAAACCGGCAAGCCGGTCTGGCCGATCATCGAAAGCGCAAAAGGCTTGCTGGCGCTGGAGCAGATCGCCCGGGCCGAGGGGGTAGAGCGCCTGTCCTTCGGCGGCCTCGATCTGGCGCTGGACCTGAACCTCAACACAGGCACGGCGGCCGCCCGGATGTTCCTCGATCAGGCGCGCATGTCGGTGCAGCTGCACTCGCGCGGCGCCGACCTGCTGCCGCCGCTGGACGGCGTGCATCCTGCGATCAACGACCCGGACGGGCTGCACCGGAGTATCCGGCACGCCAGCGACATGGGCTACGGCGGCGCGCTGTGCATCCATCCCGCGCAGATCCCGGTGATTCATGGCGCATTGGCGCCCAGCGCCGACGATTTGAATTGGGCACAGAAAGTGGTGGATGCCAGCAAAGCAGCCAACGGCGCCGGGGCCTTTCAACTGGACGGACAGATGATCGACGCACCCGTGCTGTTGCGGGCGCAGCGGTTGTTGGCACTGGTTCGGGCGTGAGATAAGGACGCACAGGCTGAACGCCGGTGCAGGCAATAGTGGCACTTTTTCATTAGCCTGCTAATTTTCTCGACACGCGCTGTCTGGCTCGCGGGTGCTGGAAAATCATGCTGATTGGCTGGCGTTCAGCTTTGCCGAACGCTGGCTTACATAAAAGCTGATTCTACAAACACACCGCGTTGGGCATCGTAAGTTGGCGCTACGCTCAAGCTCTACCGACTGCTCCTACAAAAATAAGCTCCTACAACAATAAGAAGGTGATATCGATGTTGAAGCTGACCAAGGCGCTCTTCTGCGCCGCCGCAGTGTCCGTGGCCGGCATGGCCTACGCTGATCCAATCGTCATCAAGTTCGCTCACGTCGTGGCGGAAAACACGCCAAAAGGCCAGGGCGCCTTGATGTTCCAGAAACTCGTTGCCGCCGATCCGGCCTTGAAAGACAAGGTCAAGGTCGAGGTGTACCCCAACTCCTCGCTGTTCGGTGACGGCAAGGAAATGGAAGCCTTGCTGTTAGGCGACGTGCAGATGCTTGCGCCGTCCCTCGCCAAGTTCGAGCAATACACTAAAAAGGTGCAGATTTTCGACCTGCCGTTCCTGTTCAACGACCTGGCTGCCGTCGACCGTTTCCAGCAAGGGCCGCAAGGCAAGGCGCTGCTGACCGCAATGGATGACAAGGGCATTCACGGTCTGGCGTACTGGCACAACGGCCTGAAGCAGTTGTCGGCGAACAAGAAGATGGTCGAGCCCAAAGATGCACGCGGCCTGAAATTCCGCGTCCAGGCCTCCAGCGTGCTGGAAGCGCAGTTCGTCGCGCTGCACGCCAACCCGCGCAAAATGAGCTTCGCCGAGGTCTACCAAGGCCTGCAGACGGGGACCGTCAACGGTACCGAGAACACCTGGTCGAACTACGAAAGCCAGAAGGTCAACGAAGTCCAGCCGTTCTTCACCGAATCCAACCACGGTCTGATCGACTACATGGTCATCACCAATTCCAAGTTCTGGAACGGCCTGCAGCCTGACGTGCGTGACGAGCTGCAGAAGATCATGGATCAGGTGACGGTTGAGGTGAACAAGCAGGCCGAAGCGCTGAACCAGACGGCCAAGCAGAAGATCATCGACTCCAAGACCAGCGAGATCGTCACGCTCACCCCCGAGCAACGCGCCAAATGGCGTGAAGTCATGAAGCCGGTCTGGGACAAGTTCTCCGAGGAGATCGGCCCGGACCTGATCAAGGCTGCGGACGACTCGAACAAGGCGCCTTGAGCCCTCGAGCGCTTTGATCCATCCAGGCATCGCCACGCGCGGTTGATGCCTGCGGGGCCACCCGGTTGCGGGTGGTCGCCCTCTCTACGTTCGGAGAACTTTTATGCAATCGCTGACGCGACTCTGGGAGCACCTGGAGGAGGGCATGATCGCCTTTCTGCTGGCTGCCATGACGCTGGTGACTTTCGTCTACGTGGCGCTGAACAACATTTACACGCTGTTTTACACCCTCAGCGATCAGTGGGCGGTCAGCAGTGATTTTTTCGCAGGGATTGGCGATCACCTCATGGGTTACGCCCAGGGCATGACCTGGAGCGTGGCGCTGACCAAGGCCTTGTTTGGCTGGCTGATCTTCTTCGGCATTTCCTACGGCGTGCGCACGGCCGGGCATCTGGGCGTCGACGCGCTGGTCAAACGCACCAGCAAACCGGTCCAGCGAGCGCTGTCGCTGATCGCGTGTCTGGCCTGCATGGCCTACGCCGCGCTGTTTCTGGTCGCCAGCTACAAATGGGTGTCGGCGCTGTTCGTGGCCGGCATCGGTGCCGAAGACCTGGACCGCTATGGCGTCAAGACCGCTTATATCGCGGTCATCGTGCCCATCGGTTTCACCCTCGTGATCCTGCGTTACCTGGAAATTCTCTACCGCATCTGGACCCACCGGCAGACAGGCCTGGGCCTGGCCGATGAGGCGGCGGAAGCGAGCAAGCTGGCCAATCCTGGTGAGGAGCAACACTGATGACGGTTATCTGTTTGTTCCTGTTGCTGTTCGTGTTCATGTTTCTGGGCGTGCCCATCGCGATCTCGTTGGGCCTTTCGGGCGCCGTATCCATTCTGCTGTTCAGCCAGGACTCGTTGAGCTCGCTGGCGATCAAGCTGTTTGAAACGTCCGACAGCTACACCTTTCTGGCGATTCCGTTTTTCCTCTTGTCGGGCGCCTTCATGACCACCGGCGGCGTCGCGCAGCGTCTGATCGACTTTGCCAACGCCTGCGTCGGCCACATCCGCGGCGGCCTGGCGATCGCGGCAGTGCTGGCATGCATGCTGTTCGCGGCATTGTCCGGATCGTCGCCTGCGACCGTCGCGGCGGTGGGCTCGATTGCCGTGGCCGGGATGGTGCGCTCCGGTTATCCGAAGGAATTCGGTGCCGGGATCATCTGCAACGCCGGTACGCTGGGCATTCTGATCCCGCCCTCGATCGTGATGGTGGTCTATTCGGCGGCAACCGAGACCTCGGTCGGCAAGCTGTTCATTGCCGGTGTGGTGCCCGGGATCCTGCTCGGCGTGATCCTGATGGTGGTGATTTACATCGTGGCGCGGGTCAAGAAGTTGCCGGCCCAGCCTCGGGTTTCCTTTCGTCAGTGGCTGACGACGGCGCGCCGGGCATTCTGGGGCCTGCTGTTGCTGGTGATCATCCTTGGCGGCATCTACAGCGGCATGTTCACCCCGACCGAAGCGGCGGCGGTGGCGGCGGTTTATTCGGCGTTCATCGCCCTGTTCGTGTACAAGGACATGAGCTGGCGCGACTGCCCGAAGGTGCTGCTGGAGTCCGGGCGGCTGTCGATCATGCTGATGTTCATCATCGCCAACGCGATCCTGTTCGCGCACGTGCTGACCACCGAACAGATCCCGCAGCAGATCACCAACTGGGTGATTTCCGAAGGCCTGACCCCGATCGGTTTCCTGATCATGGTCAACGTGGTGCTGCTGGTGGCCGGTAGTTTCATGGAGCCGTCGGCCATCGTGCTGATCCTGGCGCCGATCTTCTTTCCGATCGCGACCAAGTTGGGCATCGACCCGATTCACCTGGGCATCGTCATGGTCGTGAACATGGAAATCGGTCTGGTGCATCCACCGGTCGGCCTGAACCTGTTCGTGACCTCGGCAGTGACCGGCCTCACCTTGGGCCAGACAATCCGTGCAGCCCTGCCGTGGTTGTCTATCCTGTTGTTATTCCTGATTCTGGTGACCTACGTGCCGTTCATCTCCCTGGCATTGCCGAACTGGCTGGGCATGCCGTAGCGACACCGATCCACCCCGAACTGTGAGCGCAGTGCCTTGGCCCTCGTCGACGTGAAGTCTTCGAGGGCTTTTTTACGGCTATTGCCTGGGTAACCCTCTGGCGCAGGGCTGCTTGCTCCCGAGAGTCAGCGCGGGCGAGTGAACCGGCGGGGGAGTGGCGTGGTCGGTTGATTCGTGACTGAAGGGCAAATGTCATTTGTGTCCCCTGTGCTGTTTGCTGGCGGCCGACATGGCGATACTCGCCAGTCTTTGTCAAACCGGATAATGGGCCCACGGATGGCCGTCGCGAGGTTATAACGATGATTGTGTTGCGCCGTTTTGCACTGCTGATGACCGCCGCTGCGTTGCTCGGCGGGTGCGGTGAATCTTCCAGGCTGCCGTTTCAGGCCGGTGTCGGTCCCAAGCCGCAACTGCCCGAGCCCACCACTTCACTGATCCCCACGCTCAAGGTGTCCAAAGCCGTGGGCTGGACCGGCAACGACACGCCCAAGGCGCCGGAAGGTTTCAAAGTCAACGCGCTGGCCGACAACCTCGACCACCCGCGCTGGCTCTACAGCCTGCCCAATGGCGACGTGCTGGTTGCGGAGAGCAACAAACCGCCCAAACCTGAAGGCTCAAGCGATGGCGGCACCGGGGTGATGGCGTGGATCAAGCGCACCGCCTCGGGCATCGTCATGAGCCGCGTCGGGGCCGAAGCACCCAGCGCCAACCGCATCACGTTGTTGCGCGATGCCGATGGCGATGGCCGCGCCGAGGTGCACAAGGTCTTCATCAGCGGCCTGACGTCACCGTTCGGCATGGCGCTGGTGGGCAACGAGCTGTTCATCGCCAATGCCGATGCGGTGGTCAAAGTCCCGTACAGCGAGGGCCAGACGGAAATCACCGCCACGCCGGTCAAGGTCACCGACCTGCCGGCGGGCATCAATCATCACTGGACCAAGAACATCATCGCCAGCCGCGACGGCAGCAAGCTGTACGTGACGGTGGGTTCCAACAGCAACGTGGGCGAAAACGGTCTGGAAGCGGAGCAGGGCCGCGCGGCGATCTGGGAGGTCGATGTGAAGACCGGCCAGAAGCGCCTGTTTGCCAGTGGCCTGCGCAACCCCAACGGTCTGGCTTGGAAACCGGGCAGCGATGAACTGTGGACCGTGGTCAACGAGCGTGACGAGATCGGCAGCGATCTGGTGCCCGATTACCTGACGTCGGTCAAGGACGGTGCGTTCTATGGCTGGCCGTGGAGCTATTACGGCAATCACGTCGACACCCGCGTGCAGCCGCCCCGTCCCGACAAGGTGGCCCAGGCAATCGCGCCGGACTACGCGCTGGGCACCCATGTCGCACCACTGGGCCTGACCTGGTCTGACGCCCGCGGGATGCCGGAAAACTTTGCCGAAGGCGTCTTCGTCGGTGAGCACGGCTCGTGGAACCGCAATCCGCAGGCGGGTTACAAAGTGGTTTTCATCGGCTTCAAGGACGGCCAGCCATCCGGCATGCCGATGGACTTCCTGACCGGATTCCTCAACGCTGATGGCGATGCGCAGGGTCGTCCGGTGGGCGTGATCCTCGACAAGCAGGGCGCCTTGCTGGTGGCCGATGACGTGGGCAACAAAGTGTGGCGCGTCAGCCGGCAGTGATGCCGCTGGCAATGGTCAGCCGGTCGCGTCGGTCATCTGGAAAACCGACGCGCACCGGCAACGCAAAGAATCACCGCCACGGTCACGGCCAGCATGCCCATGCTCACCTGTTCATGCAGCAACGTGGCGGCCAGTGCCAGGCCGAAGAACGGCTGCAACAGCTGCAACTGTCCCACCGCTGCAATGCCGCCCTGAACCAGCCCGCGGTACCAGAACACGAAGCCGATCAGCATGCTGAACACCGACACGTACCCTAGGCTGAGCCAGGCGGGCAAGCTGACGTGGGTCAGTGAAACCGGTGCGGTGAACCACGTCAGCGCCAGCATCGACGGCAGCGCCAGCACCAGCGCCCAACAGATGACTTGCCAGCCGCCGAGGGTCCGCGACAGTCGGGCGCCTTCGGCATAACCCAGTCCGCAGACGGTGATGGCCAGCAGCATCAGCAGGTCGCCTGTCGCAGACGCGCTCAGCCCTTGGCTCAGCGCATAACCCACCACCAGCGCGCTGCCCAGTGTCGAGAACAGCCAGAAGGCCGGACGCGGGCGCTCGCCACCGCGCAGTACGGCAAAGGCAGCGGTGGCCAACGGCAACAGGCCGACGAAGACGATCGAGTGTGCTGAAGTCACGTATTGCAGCGCCAGCGCGGTCAGCAGCGGAAACCCCACCACGACGCCCACGGCGACGACGGACAGTGACAACAATTGCTGGCGGTGTGGGCGTTTCTCCTTGAGCAGCATCAGCATGCACAGCGCCAGCGCTCCGGCGATGGAGGCTCTGGCGACGGTCAGGAACACCGGGGCAAATTCCATCACTGCGATTCGCGTGGCGGGTAACGAGCCGCTGAAGATCACTACGCCGATCAGGCCGTTGAGCCAGCCCGAAGAGGCGTTGGCGGTGCCGTGGTTGTGCAGTTTCGATGCTTGATCCATGTGCGTCTGATCCCTTGATGGCCCGATTCGACCGGTTGCGGTCTGCCGATGCTAGGGCGCAGAATCGATACAATCAAAAAATTGTCATGGATACGTCACCCATGCCCCGCGCCCGTTACAAGACCGTCGTTGACCGCTTTGCCGCCGACATTGCCTCCGGTGCCTTGCCGCCGGGCACGCGCCTGCCGACCCACCGGCATCTGGCGGAGCAGGAAGGGCTGGCGCTGGTGACTGCATCGCGGGTGTACGCCGAACTCGAAGCGATGGGGCTGATCAGCGGCGAAACCGGTCGCGGCACCTTTGTCCGGGAAACCGCGCTGCCGCTGGGGCATGGCGTCGATCAGCAGGCCGCTGCGGTGGGCGTGCTCGACCTCAATTTCAACTATCCCGCCTTGCCCGGGCAGGCCGAGTTGTTGCGCACCGGTTTGCGTCAATTGGCCTTGTCGGGGGATCTGGAAGCGCTGCTGCGTTATCAGCCCCATGCCGGACGCAGTCACGAACGCGCCTGTTTTGCCCGCCATCTGACGGAGCGCGGACTGGCGGTGGAAGCCGAAGAAGTCCTGATCGTCAGCGGCGCGCAGCATGCCTTGGCGGCCACGGTGCTGGCGCTGCTCAAACCGGGCGACGTGGTGGCGGTCGATGCGCTGACCTATTCCGGGTTCAAGGTGGTTGCCGAAGCGCACCGGCTGGAACTGGTGGCCATCCCGATCACCGACCACGGGCCTGACCTGGACGGGCTGGAACAGCTTTGCCGGCGACGTCGGATCAAGGCGGTCTACACCATGCCCACGCTGCACAATCCGATGGGTTGGGTCATGGACCTGCCGTGGCGTGAGCGTCTGGTCTCGATGGCCCGCGATCACCGCTTGCTGCTGATCGAAGACGCGGCGTATGCGTTTCTGGCCGATCAGCCGCCCGCGCCGCTGAAGACGCTGGCGCCGGACCTGACGGTTTACGTGTCGGGGTTCTCGAAAAACATCGCGACCGGGCTGCGGGTCGGCTACGTCGTGGCGCCGCTGAAATGGGTCCCGGCATTGGAACGGGCGATCCGGGCGACCACCTGGAATACGCCTGGCGTCATGACCGCGCTGGTCTGTGGCTGGATCGACGATGGCACGGTCCGGCGTCTGGAGGCGCAGAAGCGCCAGGACGCGAAAGCGCGTCAACGCCTTGCCCGGCAGGTGCTGGACGGCCTGCACATCGTCAGCCATCCGGCGTCTTACTTTCTGTGGCTGCCGCTGCCCGAAGAGGTGCGCGCCGATCAGGTGGCGATGGCGTTGCTGTCCGCCAACGTGTCGGTGTCGACCGCCGAGCCGTTCGCCGTTTCCGGCATCGTGCCGCACGCGATCCGGCTGGCGCTGGGCTCGCTCGAGCGGGACGCGCTGGAAGTCGCGCTGCATAAAGTCCGCCAGGTCATTGCCGAATTTGCCTATTGATCAGTCTGCTAAAGCATAGCGCCGGGCGGCTTTATTCGATTCTGGGTAAAGGTCTGTTTCCGCAGACATACCATTCGCGAAATCGATAGTTACCATCATCCTTCGCGAGTTCTTTTTTTTTCTGGAAGGAGGAGGATAGAGCCATACCGAATTGGCTTGAGAAGGACCCGACGCGATGAGAATTTCAACCCTGCTGACACTTGTCGCCGTACTGGCCGGTGGCTTTGCCGCCACTGCTCCTGCCTCTGCCGCAGACGAACAAGCCTGCCATTTCCAGCCGGTCGCCGACAGCGGCGTGGCACTCAAGCACTCCCAGAGCGTGGGCGTGATCTACAGCGAAAACACGGTCAGCACGCTGGAGTATCTGGAGCGCTATCACTCAGTCGCGCTGAAAGGCGTGAAAAATGGCGCGCTGGACGCCCGCATCCGCGATGCGTTCGTCAGCAGCTCCGACCCGAAACTGGCCATTGACTGGCTCAAAGCGTCGCTGCAGAAGGAGTTCGCTTCGGTCACCGTCTACGACAGCCTCGATGCGGTGGTGCAGGCGCACCCTGATGTGGTCGTCATGCTCGACACCTACAACCGTCTGGTGACTCAGCGCAACTCGCAGGTCGAAGCCCGCTTCGTCGCCAAGTTCTATGACGCCGATCTTCAGTACATCGGCAAGGCCGAGGGCCTGGGCGCCAAGGAGCTGTCTTCGGTGTGGGTCCACGACAAAGCGGCGCCCGAGATCGCCGCCCAGATCAACCAGCAGCGCGAGTTGCAGATCAATGCGCTGAAACAGTTCGACGCCTCGCTCAAGGCGCTGGTGACCACCGGCGCTACCGCCGAGGTCGCCAGCAACTGATCCCGTCACCTTCCGCGACAGGCCACACGTTCCGCTCATCGAGTTGAACGCCATCCTCCCGGCCTGCCGCGCCCGCTCCAACCCTCTTGTCGCTTTCAGTCCAGCCCGCTCACGCCTGGCGAGGCTGCGGTACTTTCGCGATCACTTTGATTTCAAAATCGAATCCATAGAGCCAGGTCACGCCAACGGCGGTGATCGTGGGGTAGGGCGCCTTGCCCCAGAACTCCGGCACCACTTCCCAGATCCTCTCGAAGGTATTCGCCGGGTCGACCATGAACACCGTGACATCGACCACGTCGTCGAAGGTGATGCCGGCCGCGTGCAGGATCGCGTTCA
Organism: Pseudomonas sp. efr-133-TYG-103a; assembly: GCF_030209235.1. NCBI lineage: Bacteria > Pseudomonadati > Pseudomonadota > Gammaproteobacteria > Pseudomonadales > Pseudomonadaceae > Pseudomonas > Pseudomonas sp. efr-133-TYG-103a. Next base: position 64,725 of record NZ_JARVSK010000025.1, on the reverse strand, counting down.
GATGGGTGAAAGCCAGCCGCACCTGCGCGTGCAGATCGGGCTCCGGCGAGCCGTCCTCGCGGCTGCCCACTTGTCCGGAGACGAACAGAAAGCCATCGGACAGGACCGCGGGGGAGTAGCGGTTGCGTTCATAGAGCGCGTGGCGGCCTGGCGGAAAAATCACGTTGCGCTGGGTCATGTGTTGCCTCCATCGATGGGCCGGCTGCGGCCCGCAATTGACGATGAAGCCACTGTAGGGACTTGAACCGGGCGGATAAACGCGCAACCTTAGTCAGCACTGTTTGGCAAACCCAAACAATCACTGATCTTCTGGAGCTTGAATGGACCGCTTCGACGCGATGCAGGCCTTCGTGCGGGTGGCGCAGACCGGCAGTTTCACCAAAGCCGCTGACACCCTGCACATGAGCAAGACCACCGTCACGCAGCTGATTCAGCAACTGGAAGCCCGTCTGCGCGTCAAGTTGCTGAACCGCACCACGCGCAAGGTCAACGTCACCGCTGATGGCGCGGTGTATTACGAGCGCGCGGTGCGTCTGCTGCTCGATCTGGATGACGCCGAAACCAGCCTGTCGGCCGCCGCTGCAGTGCCTCGCGGGCGTCTGCGTGTCGACGTGCCCAGTCCGTTCGCGCGGATGATCCTGATCCCGGCGCTGCCGCAGTTTCACGCCCGTTACCCGGATATCCAGATCGACCTGGGTGCCAGTGACCGGATGATCGACCTGATCGGCGAGAACGTCGATTGCGTGGTGCGCGGCGGCGAACTCACCGATGAGTCGCTGATGGCGCGCCACATCGGCGATCTGCAGTTGGGCGTCTATGCAGCCCCGGCCTACTTACAAAGGGTCGGTTCACCGGCACACCCGAGCGAGCTCGAAAACAGTGATCACCGGGTCGTCGGCTACCGCTGGGCGCGGACCGGCAAGTTGTACCCGCTGATCATGCAGCGCAACAACGAGACCGTACAGGTGCAAAGCCGCTACGTGCTGTCGGTCGACGACGGCAACGCGTTTCTGGCGGCGGGGCTGGCAGGAATGGGCGTGCTCTGGCTGCCGGACTACATGGCGCGTAACCACGTGGCGAGCGGCGAACTGTTGCCGCTGTTCGGGGACTGGCATCTGGACACTCTGCCGATGTACGTGGCATTTCCGCCCAACCGGCACATCAGCATCAAGCTTCGCGTGTTCATCGACTGGATCGTCGAGCTGATGGCCGATCGCGGACCGGGCGTTTCCGGGTATCAAGGTGCAGGTGACGCGTCCGGGCAATAAAAAACCGCTGCCACCCGGACAGGCGACAGCGGTTTTGTTACGGCCGCTTACTGGCTGTCTGGCAGCGCGTAGGCGATCACGTAGTCGCCACGGTCCGCCGACTGGCGAGCGCCGCCTGCGGTGATGACGATGTATTGCTTACCGGTTTTCGGCGAGACGAAGGTCATCGGGCCGCCCTGGCTGCCGACCGGCAGACGGGCTTTCCAGGCTTCTTCGCCGTTGGCGCTGTTGAAGGCGCGCAGGTAGTAATCCTGAGTGCCGGCGATGAAGATCAGGCCGCCTTGGGTAGAGAGGGTGCCCCCCAGCGTCGGCATGCCGATTGGCAGCTGCATGTGCATCTTGATGCCCATCGGGCCGGTGTCCTGCACGGTGCCGACCGGCACTTGCCAGGCGATCTTGCGGGTCTTCATGTCGATGGCGGTCAGCGTGCCGAACGGCGGTGCCTGGCACGGAATGCCGGCGACCGACAGGAAGCGGTTCTTGTTCACCGCATACGGCGTGCCTTTGAGCGGCACAGCGCCCATGCCGGTGTTCAGCGCTTCACCGCCTGAGGAGGCGATCGCGTCTTTCTGTTGAGGGACCATCTGGCTCCACAGGCCCAGACGCATGTCGTTGACGAAGATGAAGCCGTGCACCGGATCGGTCGACAGACTGCCCCAGTTCATGCCGCCCAGCGATCCCGGGAAGCTCAGCGAAATGTCGGTGCCTGGCGCGGTGTACAGGCCGTCATAGCGCATCTTCTTGAATGAAATACGGCACAGCAGCTGATCGAACGGCGTGGCGCCCCACATGTCCGATTCGGTCAGGGTCTGCGCGCCGATCTGCGGCATGCCCACCGATTTGGGCTGAGTCGGCGAATACGGCTCGTTAGGGATGTTCGACGGCTTGACCGGCACTTCCTTGACCTCGGTCAGCGGTTGGCCGGTGTGACGGTCCAGCACGTAGATCTGACCGGCCTTGGTGCCGATGACCACTGCCGGGACCTTGCTGCCGTCAGCCTTGGTGAAATCGATCAGGCTCGGCTGCATCGGCAGGTCGAAGTCCCACAGGTCGTTGTGGACGGTCTGATAGACCCACTTCTGTTGACCGGTGGTGGCGTTCAGCGCCAGAACCGAGGCGCCGTAGGTGTGGTCGAGCTGGGTGCGTTCAACGCCGTAGATGTCGGTGGACGAGCTGCCCATCGGCAGGAACACGGTGTTCATCGCCGGATCGTAAGACATCGGCGCCCAGCTGTTCGGCGTGCTGCGCACATATGTCTTGTCGCCCGCCGGAGCCTGCTTGTCTTCAGGATTGCCCGGGTCGAAGGCCCAGCGCATTTCACCGCTGACCACGTCGAAACCACGGATCACACCGCCAGGCATGTCGGTCTGCACGTTGTCGGCCACGCGGCCGCCAACGACCACGGTGGTGCCGGCCATCAGCGGCGCCGACGACAGTTGGTAGTACGAGTCCGGCACGTTACCCAGACCGGCTTTCAGGTCGACCTGGCCATTGTCACCAAAGCCTTTGCACAGCTCGCCAGTGTCGGCGTCCACAGCAATCAGGCGCGCGTCGATGGTGTTGGTCAGCAAGCGACGCTGGCAGTTGGCGCCCGCAGGGACGGCAACCGGCGCGGCAGGCGTGCTGTCATCGGTGGGTTGCGCGACAGCGGCGGTGGCGTCGAAATACGCCAGGCCACGGCAGCGCTGCCAGACGGCGGATTTGGCGTTGGTTTCGTGCTTCCACAGCTCTTTGCCGCTGTCAGCGTCCAGCGCAATGATGTTGTTGTGCGGGGTGCAGATGAACACTTTGTCGCCGACCTGCAGCGGTGTCATCTGATCTTCGGCGCCATTGCCGTCGCTGATGGCGACGTCACCGGTGTGGTAAGTCCAGGCCGGAACCAGCTTGGAGACGTTGTCGCGGTTGATCTGATCGAGTGCGGCGAAGCGGCCGCCGCCTTCGTCGTTACCGTAGTGCGCCCAGTCTTTCTGCGCCTTGGTCGGATCGACTTTGGTCACGGCCGGGCCATCACCGGTCGGCGCCACCGAGGCGTGAGGCTGGAACATGCCCCAGAAACCCGCGACCATGGCAATCGCCAGCACGCCGCCGAGCACATAACCACCGCGACCGCCCGCCAGGCCATTGGCCTTGCGCAGGGTCGGGTAGACCAGCGCCACCAGCAGGCTCAGCACGCCGAGGGCGAACAGGCGCGACACCAGCGGCCAGAAATTCAGGCCCGCATCGGCCACTGCCCAGATCACGGTCAGGATCATGGCGGCGGCGAACAGCCAGGCGCCCAGCAAGCGCTGCCTGAACAGCAGCGCGGAGCTGACGATCAATCCGAGACCGGCAAGCAGGAAGTACCAGCTGCCACCAAGCGTGACGAGGTAGCCGCCACCTGCTGCGAAAAGTAATCCAAATACCAGCACGCCGATCGCGACGACCCAGATGGGCCAGCGACTGGCGGATGCCGAAGGTCGAGACTTAGTCATGTTGCATGATCCTGCTGACACATGAACGTTCGCGAGAACGTCAAGAGTGGTGGGGACAACGTCGTTCGTGTCGATGGCCAACGGATGCGAGCAGCGGCGGCCATCTATCGTGTAATTAACCGGTTAGTTAATTTGCATAAAGATACCAAAAAAACCGTGCCCTGCGGCAAATTGTCCCCGGACACTCGGGATAAACACTCTTGTGCGATTGGTAATAATGCGTTGTGTCTGTGGGCTTGACCGCTCTGGATCAGCGGTCTCGGGCCAGATAATCACGCAACCGCGCCTGCAGCCGATCGATCGCGTTGTCCATCGTCAGGTACGCCTCGATCGTCATGACCTGCCAGCGTTGGCCTTCATCGCCGAATATCACCTGGTCGAACACGCCGTCAGCCACATGGGCGACGAAAAACCAGGTGTCCAGCCCGTTGACACCCTGACCGGGATACAACCGCTTCCAGACGATGCTCACCGGGTCCAGGGCCAGGCCGAATTCCTCCAGTGTCTCGCGCAGCGCGCATTGCTCCGGGGTTTCATCGCCTTCACGGCCGCCGCCGGGCAGGTCCCAGAGATTGGGCCAGGGAATGGTGGGCTTGTCGTCGCGCAAATACGTCAGCAGTTCGCCGTCGCAGATGACGGCAATCTTCGCGCCGGAAAAAGGAGGGTGCGGGGCCATGGCAGCGCCTTCTGGGAAGTGTGCGGTTAACTTAGCACCGGCCCGCCCGTCATGTGGAACGATCACCCCGATTGGCTGCCCGAATCTTCAACCGCAACGAAGTTGATGTCACGTCGGTTCAGGCGAGGAGGGGAATGATGAGCAGCCAGGCCATCAGCGAGCGTTATCGTGGCTACATCGACTGTCTTAACCGGCAGGACTGGAAGGTATTGGGCGATTTCGTCGCCGAGGATGTGCAGTACAACGGCCAGCGCATCGGCCTGAGCGGTTACCGGCAGATGCTCGAAAACGACTTTCGCGCCATCCCGGATCTGCACTTCAACATCGATCTGCTGATCGCCGAACCGCCGCACGTGGCTGCCCGATTGCGTTTCGACTGCACGCCGGCGGGCGAATTGTTCGGGTTACCGGTGAACGGGCAGCGCGTACGTTTCAGCGAAAATGTGTTCTACGCCTTCGACGACGGCCGCATCGTCACCGTCTGGTCGGTGATCGACAAGGCCGCCATCGAGGCGCAGTTGTCAGGCTGAGCGTCAGTGCAGGGCGCTGGCGCGGTTCTTCGCCACGTCTTCTGGCTTGATCTCACCGTTGCTCTGGCCGAAACGGCGCAGGACGAAAGTACTCACCGCTGCCAGTTCCGCATCGCTGTAGCTGCGTGCGAAGTAAGGCATGCGCTGATCGGCACGGCTGGCCAGCGGCGTATGGCCTTCGAGCAGCGTGGCGACGAGGTTTCTGCCGGACGGGTCGTTGACGGTTTTCAGCCCTGCCAGCCCGCCGGCCGGTGATTGCCGGCCGCTGCCATCAAGCCTGTGGCACGCCACGCAGGTGTCATTGAACAGCTTCATGCCCAGCCCCTTCTGCAGCGCCGCGTCGTTGACCGCCATTGCCGGGCGCGCGATCCCTTCGGCGCGCGCAGGCGTGCTTTTGAGGAACACGGCGATGGCTTTCAAGTCGGCCGGGTCAAGCCAGCGCAAGCTGTGCTCCACGGCGTCGGCCATCGGTCCGCCTGCGCCGCCGAAGCCTGCCGCGTAGCCTTTGGACAGGTAGCTGACGATCGCCTCTTCAGGCCATGCGCCGATCCCGTACTGGCTGTCGGAACTGATGTTGTACGCCTGCCAGTTGCCCAGCTCGGCGCCCGCCAGCGATCGGCCGGTGCTCATCGCCTGGAACAGGTTGCGCGGGGTATGGCACTCGCCGCAGTGGCCCGGGCCCTGTACCAGATAAGCGCCGCGGTTCCATTCCGCCGACTGCTTGGGGTCCGGTACGAAGCGTTCGTTGGAGGCGAAGATCATGTTCCAGAACATCATTCCCCAGCGCTGGTTGAACGGGAATGACAGTTTGTTTTCCGGGGGTGCCTGCCTGACCGGTTCGAGGCTGAACAGGTAGCCCTTGATCGCCAGAATGTCTTCGCGCGACATCAAGGTGTAGGACGTGTACGGGAAGGCCGGGTAGTAATGCTTGCCGTCCTTGCCGACGCCTTTCTGCAGCGCGTCGACAAACTCGTCGTCGGTCCAGTTGCCGATACCGGTTTCCTTGTCCGGTGTGATGTTGGGTGAATACAGGCTGCCAAACGGCAGCTTGAACTCGAGGCCGCCGGCGAACGGCTTGCCGCCGGGCACCACGTGGCAGGCCACGCAATCCGCCGCACGGGTCAGGTATTCGCCCTTGCTCATGGCCGGTGTTTCGCTCGCATGGACGCTGACAGCCAGACAGCTGGCCAGCAGTCCGAGCGCACGCTGGAAATATTTCATGATGCGCTCCTCAAACAGTGAAATAGCCGGAACGGCTCAGGGGCAGACGACGCTCGCGAACCCCGGTGGCCGCGAACAACGCGTTGACCAGCGCGGCCGCGGCCGGCACTGCGCCGGTCTCGCCCACGCCGCCGGGCGTTTCGACGCTGTCGACGATGTGCACTTCCACCGGTGGCGCGTCGCTCATGCGGATCTGCCGATACTCGTGGAAGTTGGTCTGCTGGACCTGGCCGTTTTCGATGAGGATTTCGTTGAACAGTGCCGCCGACAGACCGAACAGCGTGCCGCCTTCCATCTGCGAGGCCACCGAGGTCGGGTTGTTGGCAAAACCGCAGTCGATGACCGTGACCAGTCGCTTGATGCGCAGGCCCTTGTCGCCCTGTTTTTCCAGCTCGACGACGGTGGCAACGAAGCTGCCGAACACCGCTGTCACCGCCACGCCACGTCCGGATCCGGTCGGCAGAGGCGTGTCCCAGTCAGTGAGTTGCGCGGCTCTGGTCAGCACCGCCTGCGCCCGAGGTTGCGATTGCATCAGCCCGAGCCGGTATTTCACCGGATCGACCTTGGCGTTATGCGCCAGCTCATCGATGAAGCACTCCAGTGCGTAGGTGCTGCGCAGCGGACCCACGCCTCGCCACCAGGAAACCGGGATCACTTGCGGGTCGTGGCGGATATACCGCACTTGCAGGTGAGGCAGGGTGTAGATCGGGTCCTTGGCCACTTCCACGGCGTCGAAATCGACCCCGTCCGGTGGCAGCCCGCCCAGGTATGCCGCCACCACCGAGGCGCCCGCGATGCGGTGTTCCCAGCCCACCGGGCGCAAGTCTTTGTCCAGCGCCGCGGTCAGCCGGTCAACGTAATGCGGACGATAACGGTCATGCGTCATGTCCTCTTCGCGGCTCCAGATCAGCTTGATGGGATAGCTCAACTGACGGGCGATATCGACCGCCTGAAAGATGAAGTCCGATTCCAGACGCCGACCGAATCCTCCGCCGATCAACTGGTTGTGGATCACCACCTTTTCCACCGGCAGGCCGCAGACCTTGGCGGCGCCCATCTGGGCAAGCCCCGGCGCCTGGCAGCCGACCCACAATTCGCATTCGTCGGCACGTACGTGGGCCACGCAGGTCATCGGCTCCAGCGGCGAGTGGGAAAGAAACGGCTGCTCATAAATGGCTTCGAATCGGCTGGACGCATTCTTCAGGGCATTGGCGATGTCGCCGGCCTGGTGGGCGAAGACGCCGTCGCCAGCGCTCGCCTCGAACAGCGATTTGTCCAGCTGCGCGGAGTCGAGACCGGCATGTGGACCCATGTCCCATTCGATGTTCAGCGCCTTGAGCGCCTGCTGGCACGCCCAGAAGTTGCTCGCGGTGACCGCGACGGCGTTGTCCAGGCGCACGATGTCGCGCACGCCGGGCACTTTGCGCGCAGCGTCCTCATTGCCGACAGTGCGCAGCTTGCCGCCCGATACCGGGCAGGTGAGGGTGGACGCGATCAGCATGTCCGGGACTTGCAGATCGATGGTGAATTTCGCGCTGCCGTTGACCTTGTGCGGCGTGTCCAGACGCTGGGCGGGTTTGCCCAACAGCTTGAACTCGGCGACCGGCTTGAGCGGGATATCGGTCGGCAAGGGCAGCGCCGCGGCGGCGTCGACCAGCTCGCCATAGCCCGCGCTCTGGTTGTTGGGCCCGATGACTCTGCCGTTCTCGGCACGGCATTGGCTGGGCGCGACGTTCCAGCGGATGGCCGCCGCCTGGACCAGCACGATGCGCGCACCGGCGCCGGCCTTGCGCAGCGGCTCCCAGGTGTAGCGGGTGGACGTCGAGCCGCCGGTGGCCTGGAAGGTCAGCAACGGGTCGGTGTACAGCGCCGCGTTGGGCGGCGCCTCGGCGATGGTGACCTGGCTGAGCGGGACTTCGAGCTCCTCGGCGACCATCATCGCGATGCCGGTCTGCACGCCCTGGCCCATCTCGATCTTGGGCGAGATGACGGTCACGGCGCCGGTCTGATCGACGCGCACGAAGGCGCCATAACCTTTTTCAGCGTTGTCGCCCAGATTCGCGCCCTTGATTGCGCCGGCCGCGAAGCTGCGCGACACCATCGGCGGCAGGTAGGTGCCGACGACCAGGCCGCCGAGCAATGCACCGCCCTTGAGCAGCCCTCGACGCGACAGCATCGTGGCGGATGTTTGTGTATCGGACATGATGACTTCCTTCAGGCCTGACTGACGCTTTTGATGGCGGCACGAATGCGCGTGTAGGTGGCGCAGCGGCACAGGTTGCCCGACATGGCATTGACGATCTGTTCGTCATTGGCCTTGGGATGTTCCTGCAACAGCGCGACGGCCGACATGATCTGCCCGGACTGGCAGTAGCCGCATTGCACGACTTCATGTTCAAGCCAGGCTTTCTGTACGGCCTGGCCGACGGCTTGTTCGCCGACCGCTTCGATCGTGGTCACCTTGCGACCTGCAACCGCACTCACGGGCAACACGCAGGAGCGCACGGCCTGGCCGTCCAGATGCACTGTGCAGACGCCGCACTGCGCAATGCCACACCCGTATTTGGTCCCGGTCAGACCCATCACATCCCGCAGGACCCACAACAGTGGCATGTCGTCGGGGACATCCAGCTGGTGCTCCTGACCATTGATCATCAATTTCTGCATCGCAACCTCTGAAGGTCATCACGGTTGACGCGCATGGCTGGCAGAAGGGTCTTCTGTGGCCTGCGCAGGCTTCGGTTTGTTCTCGTTCGTCCCGTGCCAGGGCCGGGTCGTTATCGTTCTATTCAGTGGGTTAACAGCACAACCGGTAAGGGTCTATTACTGGTATTGATGTAATCAACTTAGCCATCAATAGCGCTGATGGATCCTATCGATTTTAAACATTTATCATCTTCGAAGTTTCCAGCAAGAATGGGCACCAGAAGCAAACGACAAGACGCTTTGCTTACTTACTGAACATACCTACTTTCTGGAGATTCAAAATGAAATATTTAGCCTTCGCCGCTCTTTCGATGGTCAGTGTATTTGCATCGGCCAATGAAGTTGCCAGCACTTCTGTCAGCGCCCAGCCACTGAGCCAGGTCGAGCAGTATAACCGTCACAAAGGCATCGATGTTGCCAAAGTCATCAGCATCAAAAACGCCCAGGATCCTGAAAATGTCGATGGCCTGGTAAACTCCAAAATGGTCTATGTCGATGGCGCCGGTGTGACTCGCACTCTGGACTACACCATCATGGGCTACGGTCGTCAAAATGGTTGATCGTCACGGCCCTCAAGGCCCGCTGACGGATCGATCCCCCTGAAAAACGCTGCAGTCCATGCAGCGTTTTTTTTTGCCTGCACATCGCGTATGCCGGTCCGGGCGACCTTCAGATTCCCGATTTTCAGTGCAAGAACGAAAGTGCTGCTGCGTTCGACCGACTATCGCCCGCGCGATGCTGCTTACAATAGCACCCTGTTAGCGTCGACAACCCTAACCCATGGTATGAATTGACCCTGATGATCAATCGGGCCTAACTTCGCTCTGGTCACTACCGTTCAATCATTGCATCCCGTCATTTGCCCCTCTGACAAGGCAAATAACTTCCCTGCGCGTGCCTGTCAGGCAAAGCCACTATCAGGCAACGCAACTATTTAGATCCGCGCCTTAATTAAATGCGCCGAATCAGGAATGAATACCATGCACATGACCGACAACACTATTTTCATCACCGGCGGGGCGTCCGGGATCGGCCGCGGTCTGGCGGAGGCTTTTCACAAACTGGGCAACACCGTCATCATCGCTGGCCGTCGCAAGGCGCTGCTCGATGAAGTCACCGCTGCCAACCCGGGCATGCAGAGCATCGAGCTGGACATCAACGACCCCGCCAGCATCAACGACGTGGCGCAGACCCTGATCCAGCGTTATCCGGCGCTGAACGTGCTGGTCAATAATGCCGGCATCATGCCGTTCGACGACGCGGCGGGGCACATCGACGACGCGACGATGGTCGGCACGCTGACCACCAACTTCATGGGCCCCGTGCGACTGACGTCCGCGCTGATCGAGCATCTGAAGTCGCAACCGCGTTCGGTGATCATCAACAACACGTCGGTGCTGGCCTTCGTGCCGCTGGCCGGCAACGCCGTCTACTCCGCAACCAAGGCGGCGCTGCACTCCTATTCGCTGTCCCAGCGCTTTACCCTGCGCGACACCACCGTAACCGTTCAGGAAATCGCGCCGCCATGGGTGAACACCGACCTGATCCACAAGGGCGATGATCCACGCGCCATGCCGCTCGATGCATTCATCGCCGAAACCATGGCGGGCCTGGCCACTGACACGCCGGAAGTGATCGTCGAAGCCATTCGTCCGCTGCGTGACAACCCGGGCTCGCAGGAACACGGGTTGATTCATGGATTCAATCAGTCGCTGGTGGACAATCCGATTCCGGTAAGCTAATCCCTTATCAGGCGCAGGCTGCGTCGAACGCTCAACGTTCGACGCACGCTAGAAGCGCCGCCTCCGTCTCAGTCACGCATGGAATTCAGGATGGGCACCGCGAAAGCCTCAAAAGCCGCAACCGTTGAAGCCCCAGTGGTCTTTGTCGTCGATGACGACGATGTATTGCGCGGCGCGCTGGGCAGCCTGCTCAGGTCAGTGGGTTACACCGTCGCCGAGTTTTCCAGTCCCCAGGCCATGCTCGATCACCCGCTTGTCGAGTCGGCCGGGTGTCTGCTGCTGGACGTGCGTTTACAGGGCTACAGCGGCTTCGATGTGCAGCTGGCGCTTTCGGAATCCGGCAGCGGCATGCCGATCATTTTCATGACCGGCCACGGCGATATTCCGATGTCAGTGCGGGCGATGAAAGCCGGCGCGGTGGATTTTTTCGCCAAGCCTTTTCGTCAGCAGGATTTGCTCGACTCGGTTGCCCGAGCGGTCGAAGACCATCGTCAACGCGTCGAGAAGCAGCGCAATCTGCAGATGATGCGTCATCGCTTCGAGTCCCTGACGCCTCGGGAGAAACAAGTGATGCATGGCGTGGTGGATGGCCTGCTGAACAAGCAGATTGCCGGCAATCTCGAGATCAGTGAGATCACCGTCAAGCTTCATCGCGCCAATACCATGCGCAAGATGGGCGTCGGCACACTGGCCGATCTGGTCCGGGCGGGGCGGCAACTCGCGCTGTCGTGAATGCGCGCTTGCCGTCCTTCAAACCGCTTGTGTGCTGGCGGGTACACCGGGAAACGTCAGGGTAATTCGCGCGCCTGCTCGGCCATCTTCTCTGTTCGCCAGACAAATCGTTCCACCGATGCCCTCGATGATCGATCGACAGATCGGCAAGCCCATGCCCATGCCTGTCGGCTTGGTGGTGAAGAAGCTCTCGAAAAGTTTTTCCAGATGCTCGGCTGCGATGCCGGGGCCACTGTCGATGACCTGAACTTCTATGGCGCCGTTGCGCAATTGCCTGCTCTGGAGGGTCAGCTCGCGCGTCGGCGAATTGGCCGAGGCCATCGCCTGAGCTGCGTTCATCAGCAGGTTGACGATCACCTGTTGCAGAAGCACGCGATCGGCGCGGACCATCGGCAGCGTCGGGGCCAGATTCAGCACCGGTTCGACGGCATTCCTGGTCAGCTCGTGCCGCGTGAACTGCAACGATTCGCGAATCACCTCATTGAGCGCCACTTCGACCTCTTCGGCCGGCCTGCGCAAGGCCATGCTGCGAATGCGCTTGATCACATCATCCGTGCGCTGCGCGTCATCGACGATACGCCGCAGCGCGATCTCGACTTCTTTCAGATCGGGTTCCGGACGCAACAGCCAGCGCAGACCGGCTTCGGCGTAGGTGGAAATCGCCGCCAGCGGCTGATTGATCTCGTGGGCGATGGAGGCGCTCATTTCGCCCAGGCTGGAAATGCGTGCGACGTGGGCCAGCTCGGTCTGCATGACTTCCAGCGCGTGGCGCGCCGCGACTTGCTCGGAGAGGTCGATGATGCCGATCAGGATGATGCCCTTCGCAATGTTTTCCTTGGAGAAACATGCGGTGAACAGGCACTCCAGCTCGCGCCCATCAATGGTTTTCAGGCGCGTGACTTCAATGTTGTTGGGCTGTTTCGCAAGGGATTTGACGACACAGCGGGCGTAGGTCTGCAGGCTCGCGTCGGGCCAGTATCGGTCAACCGAGCCGAGCATCTCCTCACGGTCGCCACGCCCGAACAGCCTGACGCTGTGATCGTTGAGGTCGACGATCTGGGTGTTGCGCAAATACTCGCGAATCACTTCCGGGTGTTCGAGGAAGTAACTTTCCAGGTCCGTGACACCGGATTCGAGCAGGGCTTTGAGGCGCACGCCGACGCCGGTGAAATCCAGCTCCCAGAACGAGGCCGCCATGGCCTGAAACAGGTTGCGGTAGCGGTATTCGCTCTCCTTCAGGCGCTGCTCGGTTTCTTTGGCCGAGGAGATGTCGTGGGCGGTTTCGAGAATGCCGATCGGATTGCCGGCAGCATCGCGGCGCAACGACCAGCGCGCATTGACCAGGCAGCGATCGCCCGAGCCGGTCGTGCGGTACAGCTCGCCTTGCCATTGGCCGTCGGCAAGCAGTCGGGTGTAGGGATCTTCGACGCTTTTCGCCGGCTCGCACTTGAGCATGGCCAACGTGTCGTTGCCCACAGCCTGCTGGGAAGGCCAGCCATAGAGCGACTCTGATGCGGAGTTCCAGAAATGGATCGTCCCGCCCATGTCTCGTACGAATACCGAATCGTGAAAAAGCTCGAGAACTTCGGCCTCCGCGCGAGTGATAGGTCGCGGCATTTTGCCTCCCTTGGGACTACTTAAAAGATGCCGCAGTACACTCGGATCGGGCATGTCTTCCCCCTCAGGGATGTCGTGCTCCATCACGGGTGCCATTGGGTGGCGATAGAAGGCTGTGGCGAGCCGTTGTGCGGCCTTTATCCATAGGAACGCATGATCGTCGAACAATAGTAGCGGAGAAATATGCAAACCAGTGCAGCACCTGCACTGCGCCGACGAAAGTGAAGACGTGACGCATCTGAGAAGGCGTCAGCGGGGTGGGCGGGGCACTCGCATCGAGCGGCTAGGCATGGTTTTTGAGAAATTCGACGGCATTTTCCACGGTCCCGGCATCGCCGAGGATGCGCCGATGCCCCAGCCCTGTCGTGGTGACCAGGCCCGAGGTCGACCAGACGCCGTGCAGGGCCAGCGACTGCGCCACCGTGACGATCCGGTCCTCGGTGTCGTGGATGATCAGCCCCGGATGGGCCAGACGTGCGGTCAGCGTGGGAAGGTCGACCGAATCGAGCGGTACGCCGACGAAAACCTGCGCCCAGTCGCGAAAGGCCTGGGTCTGTTTCTGATCCAGTCCGTGGGCGCGGGCATTGCCCATGACCACCTGAGTCAGCGAAGTGGGCCCGCTGATGTGCACGCTGCCGCGTACCGACAGCCCGTTGGCGAATGCCCAGAGCGCCGCAGTCGACCCGGCCGAATGTGCGATGACGCCGGCCACATCGTCCAGGTGCGAGGCAATGGCCAGCGCGGCGCGGCCCGCGTGGATCATGCTCGACACCGCTCCGGCGGACTCCCCATGGGCCGGGGCGTCGAACAATACGACGGAACACCCGGCGTCGAGCAGCGGCTTGACGAAGCCCGCCAGGTGCGAGCCTCGACTGCACCAGCCGTGCATCAGGAGAATTCGTGGGCCCTTGCCGAACGTCCAGAACGCGACGTCATCACCGCCGACCGACAACGTTGCGTGTCGCCCTTTGCCGAGGCAATCAAGCTCCTGAGGCGAAGCCGGGACCCGGTCGGGAATGGCGAATGCCTTGCAGGCCGCCGCGATACCCGGGTCGGACGACAGCAGGTTGTGGATCATATTCATCGGTGAACCCTTCGAACGCGCAGATGCTGCTGATGTGTCATTGAGGTTTGGGGAAGTCGACGACGGTATCGTTGATCCGGTTAAACACGTTGGTGAACGTGATGACCGTGATTGCCAGAGCGATGTGCACGACCTCTTCGCCGCTGTAGCCAGCTTCCAGAAGGGCATCCACCTGCGCCTGCGGCAGCGTGCCGGGATTGAGCGCCAGGTAGCGCACGAACGTCACCAGCGCATCGCGCCTGGCGTCGCCGGTCGACTGACCTTCGCGGATCTGGTGCAGGGCGTCGGTGGACAGGCCGACCAGTTTGCCGACCATGCTGTGGGCCGCCACGCAATAGTCGCAACCGGCCAGTTCGCTGATCGCCACTTTCACGGTTTCCTGATCCTGCTTGCTCAGCGGACCGCCGGCCAGGACTTTGTCGACCGCCAGCATCGCCTTCAGCGCTTCTGGCGCCAGGGTGCCGAGGGTGGCATACGCGTTGGGAACCTTGCCCAGCGCCTGCTTGATGCTGGCGAAGACCTCGGCGGTTGCGCCGCTTGCCTGATCTGCCGAAACCGCTGTGAAACGTGCCATTGCCCGATCTCCTGGAAGTTTGCCGTTGATTGCGTCGTGAAACTGTATGCAAAGGGCCCGGCGGAAACACTTGTACCAACGGAAGGTGGACCCTAGTCCTTCGTATGAGCAGCGCCGTTGCAGACGGGCAAAGCTGTTGACGCCTTGTCGATGCTTATGCCGTCGCGGCCTGGGGCTTCGTCGGGCGGGCGCGTGAACAGCGGCATTTCAAGCGACAGCGCAACGCATCGGTCCTTGATCCAGCGGTAAAGCTGGCGAATCGCAGGGGAGAACTGCTTGCGATGCGGGCAGATGAAATTCAGCGGAAACGCTTCGCTCAGATGATCGGTGCAGAGCACCACCAGCGCGCCGCTTTTCACGTCCGCGCTGATGTCCAGCCATGACTTGTAAACGATGCCTTGGCCGGCCAGCGCACTGCGTCGGATGACGTCGGCGTCATCGCTGATCACGGGGCCTTTGACGGTCACCGACAGGACGCCGTCAGCAGTGGGAAATCTCCACTTGTCGTAGACCTTGCCGTTCAGTTCGTACTGCAGGCAGGCATGGTGGATCAGATCGGCAGGGGAGTGCGGCTTGCCGTGTCGGGCGATGTACGAAGGCGACGCCGCCAACACGCGGCGGTTGTCCGGAATGAGCGGCAGACAGACATAATTGGCGTCCTGCAGAGTGCCGTAGCGGATCGCCACATCCACCGGTTCGCGGTAGACATCCGCCAGTTTGTCCGACACCGAGAGGCGCAATCCGAAGCCTGGGTGGTTCTGCCGATATTCCAGCAGCCACGGCAGCAACACGTTGCGGCCCAGATCGGATGAACAGGCAATCTGCAACATGCCTTGCAACTGGTCTTCGTCGGTGCGAATGCCTTCATGCCCGGCGTGCAGCGCCTGCAGCGCTTCGCGGGCGAACGGCAGATAGAACTCGCCTTCGGCAGTCAGGCGCAGACTGCGCGTAGAGCGGGCGAACAGGCGAATATCCAGCTCGCGCTCCAGGCGCTTGATCGCAGCACTGACCTGCGCCGGCAGCACGTCGAGTTTGCGCGCCACGGCAGAGAAACTGTCCTGCGAAGCGGCTTTTACGAAGATGTCGAGGTCATCCAGTCGGATCATGGGCGTGAATCTTCTCGTTCTGACGCATCTGCGCGAAGGTTGCATGTGGCATGCTGGGCGATTACAGGTGGTTGAAAAAGCCATGCATGACGCCAGCAGCTTCACTGCAGCAGTGAAAATGAGAAGGCGAGAATGCGGGCTCACGGAAATAATCCTGAAACAGCCAGCAAAGAAGTAGCATAATAAACCGATTGGTTCACTATGTTTTTTGATTGCCGCTGATTTACGAGAGAGATGTCATGGGCAGACCCAGGAAATTCAATCGGGAAACCGTCCTCGAAAAAGCCTTGCCGGTATTCTGGAAATACGGCTTCTCCGGTACGTCGCTGCAGCACCTCGAACAGGCGACCGGCGTCAACAAATCCGGGCTCTATTCGGAGTTCAAGGACAAGCAGGATCTGTTCTTCAACGCCCTGGTGTACTACTACCAGAACCGCGGTGCGCTGGGGATTCTGGCGCAGGAGCCGCTGGGCTGGTACAACGTCGAGCGCTTCCTGCGCCTTTGCGAGCCGCAGGAGAGCGGTTGTGTGGGCTGTTTCTCGGTCAATGCATTGCGCGAATTCGCCCTTCTTTCCGACGAAATCCGTCACGTCCTGGCGGAATGCCACCGACGCCTGCTTCCCGAAATCGCCGCGAATATCAGCGCCGAAAACCCTACGCTGCCACCCCAGGTCATCGCCGATATCGTGATGACGTTTTTCTCCGGGGTGTGCGTTGAAAGCAGCCTGCCAAAGGCTGAAAACAGCGATCCGGTGGGGCAATTCATGCAGGCCGTGCGGATGCTCTGAGCGGCAAGCTAACCCAAAATAGTTTTGAACTAATCGTTTGTATATGTTGCAGACAGCTGTTCACTCGATCTATATTGAACCGGTCGGTTCTAAACGGCGTGAGGTGGTCCTGCATTTGGCTGGTTAGCCCGTGCCGCTCGCGCCACACCCAATGAGCCTTTCAACCACAGCTTCGAGCTTCGCAGCCCGGCGACGGCGAAGCCTTGCCTGACAACAGGTATTCATCTGTAAGGAGAATCACCATGGCGTTGAAAATCCACCCGATCAACCTCGGCAATATGCAGCTTGATTCCAGTGGTCTGGTCATGTTCCGCAACCCCGGCCAGCAGGTGACTATTCCTGTGCTGGGCTTTCTGATCACCGGCGGTCAGGAGCCCATTCTGGTTGACACCGGCTCCCGCAGCGTCGAGCAATACGCGGCATTCGGGCTGCCGTACGAAGTCACGCCGCAGATGACGCTGGAATACCATCTCGCTCAGCACGGCCTGCGGATGCAAGACATCCGGCACATCCTGCACACCCACGCACACATCGATCATGTCGGCATGACCGATCTGTTCCCGATGGCGACGACGGTGGGCATCTCCCGCCGCGAACTGGAGTTTGCTGCGTCGGGCATCATGGGCCCGTTGATGTACACCGCTGCCGACACCAAGCACCTGATTGACCGCTTGCACACCCGAGGCGCGATTCGCCTGTTCGATGTCGATGGCACCTTCGAAGAAGAGGTCATCCCGGGCGTTGCCGTGCGACTGGCCGGCGGTCATACGCCCGGCTCATTGTCGATTCTGGTCGAAACCGATGAAGGCATGGCCAACATCTGTGGCGACATCGCGTACAACCTGCAAGACCAAATCATCGACCCGATTCTCGATCAGGCGGCCCACGAGCCGACCATTACCGCTAACCGTGCGATGTCGACGCTGGAAGAGAAAAAAGCCATCAAACGCGCGCTGGCCGACAGCAAATTTCTTCTGCCCAGCCATGACGTTCCGGCCCTGATCAGCGGTGGCAAGGTGGTGGGGTTAATGCACGACGCCATCTCCAACCCGCGCGCGGATGTCACCAAAGCCTGCGCCTATTCGCCGCTGATCGGGGCGTAAGGATGGCGTTCGTGGCCAGTGCGCCAGTCCGCCATTGGCGAGTGTTGCGTTTGAGCGTGGGCATGGCGATTTTCGCGTCTGGCGCTTGCCTGCTGATCAATCATCTGTGCTGAAGTGAGGCAAACATGAGTGATATCTCAGCCCAATCGGCGCCTGCTGGCGTGTTCCCGACGCAACAGCGTCTTTCGCCCCGCATGCGTTTCTACCTGTTGGCCTCGATCACCCTGTCTTTCCTGGCGGGTTCGAGCGTGCCGACGCCGATTTACCCGATTTACCAGAGCGAGTGGCATTTCTCCCCGGTGACGATCACCTACATCTTCAGCGTGTATTCGCTGTCGGTGCTGGTCGCGCTGCTGGTGGTCGGCAGGCTGTCGGACTACATCGGACGGCGGCCAGTGCTGCTGGTCGCCACGCTCGCGCAAATGCTCGCGATGTATCTGATGGGCACTGCCGACGGTCTGGGCGACCTGATCGGTGGACGGGTGCTGCAAGGGTTGTCTACCGGCGCGGCGGTCTCGGCGGTCGGGGCCGGCCTGATCGATATCGACCGACAGCGCGGGGCAGTCGCCAACGCCATCGCACCGGTCAGCGGCAGCGCGCTGGGTGCGCTAGTGGGCAGTGTTCTGGTGCAGTTTCTGCCGTTCCCCACGCACACGGTTTTCGCGGTACTGGGCGCCATCTTCATCGCTCAGTTCGCGGGGCTGCTGTTGATCAGGGACACGGTCACGGCGCGGTCGGGAATGCTGCGATCATTGATCCCGCAGTTTGCGGTTCCCCCTCAGGTACGCGGTGCCATGCTGGTCGCCTCGGCGGTGTTCGTCGCCGGATGGGCGCTGGCAGGCTTTTATGCATCGCTGGGGCCGGCTCTGATCAGAACCGTTTTCGGCTTGCCCGCGTCGCTGATGGGAGGCGTGGCGCTGGCAGTGTTTTCCGGCAGCGGCGTGGTCGCGATTCTGGCCCTCAGAACGCGAACCGCGCGCGAGCTGTCCTGGGCCGGCAGCGCCGGTCTGCTGACGGGCATGGCGTTGTCGCTGGCCTCACTGCACGCGCAGTCGGTGACGGTCTTTTTCTGTGGCGTAGCGCTGGCCGGGGCCGGATTCGGCACCGGTTTCCAGGGTGGCATTCGCCTGGTCGTCGCCAAGGCGCTCGCTCATCAGCTGGCCGGCGTGCTCTCGGTGGCGTTCGTCTGCTGCTATCTGGGCATGGGCGCACCGGCAATCGCCGCCGGCTACGCGGTTGCCAGCGGAATCGACATCATCGCCACCGCCCAGGTGTTCGGATCCCTGGTGATCATGCTTGCGCTGCTGGCGATGTTCGGGCTTGTCATGTCCAGGCCAGGGCTGGCGAGTGAGCCCGTTTGATCGGGTTTCGGGACTGATCAGCGCTGAGCGTTGATGAAGTCGATGAACGCACGCAGCGGAGAGGGCAGGTAGCGTCGCCCCGGATAGTAAAGGAACGGTCCGGAAAAACGCTGCCACCAGGGTTCGAGGACAGGCTCCAGCGCGCCGCTGTCCAGGTAGGGACGCAGCCAGTCCTCGAACAGAAAGATAATGCCCAGACCATCGACAGCCGCCTGCACGGCCAGATCGACGGCCCCGCCGATCCTGACGATCAGCGGTCCTGATGGATCGACGCGGACGAGTTCGCCGTCTCGCTCGTATTCCCAGAGCGGCATCGCCCCGCTGGGGAATTTACCGCGCAGGCAACTGTGCTCGAGCAGATCTCTGGGGTGTCCGGGGCGTCCACGCGCAGCCAGGTAGGCCGGCGAGGCTGCGGTCGCGAAACGTTGAGTGCGTGGCCCGATGGGCACGGCGATCATGTCCTGTTCCAAACGCTCGTCGTAGCGGATACCGGCATCGCAGCCAGCAGCCAGCATGTCGACGAAGCTTTCTTCGGCCACCACTTCCAGACGAATGTCGGGGTGGGCTTGCAGGAAAGGCGTGATGAGCGTCGGCAACACCAGCCGCGCCGCGCTGACCGGCACATTGAGTCTGAGCGTTCCGGAGGGCCGGTCACGAAAATCGTTGACCACGTCCAGTGCCGACTCTACTTCGCCCAGTGCCGGCACGATGCGTTCCATCAGGCGCGCCCCCGCTTCGGTCGGCGCGACGCTGCGCGTGGTCCGGTTGAGCAACCGCACGCCCATGCGTGCCTCCATGCGTCGCACTGCATCGCTCAGGCTGGAGGCTGACTTCCCGCTCGCCCGCGCACCTTCCCTGAAACCGCCCGCGTTGACCACGGCAACGAAGGCCAGCAAGTCCTGAATGTCTGTCGCCATTGTTCGCTCATCCGTACAACCCGTGCCGATTGCACCTGATTATCATGAAGGTGGTCAATGCCTATAGTGCCTGCACACACCGAAAACGAGGGCATTACGCATGAACGAAGCGAGCAAAGCGGGTACTTTCCGGTTAGGCGACCGCACGGTCAATCGTATGGGCTATGGGGCGATGCAGCTTGCCGGCCCGCAAGTCTACGGGCCGCCGAAAGACCCACAGGCGGCGATCGCTGTCCTGCGCGAAGCGGTCGACAGCGGCATTAACCACATCGATACGTCTGATTTTTATGGGCCGCACGTCACCAATCGCTTGATCCGCGAGGCCTTGCATCCTTATGCGGACGATCTGGTGATCGTGACGAAAGTCGGCGCATCCCGTGGCGCGGACGCCTCCTGGAATCCTGCGCAGCGTCCCGCCGAGCTGGTGTCAGCGGTGCATGACAACCTGCGCAATCTGGGGGTCGATGTGCTGGAAGTGGTGAATTTCAGGGCATGGGGCAACATGCATGCGCCCGGCGAGGGATCCATCGAAGCGCAGTTCACCGCGCTTGCCGAGCTGCAACGTCAAGGCCTCATTCGTCATCTGGGACTGAGCAATGTCACCGCGCAGCAGGTCGTGCAGGCTCAGGGTATCGCGGACGTGGTGTGCGTGCAGAATCACTACAACCTGTCCCATCGCGATGACGAACAACTGATCGCCAAACTGGGCAAGCAGGGCATCGCCTACGTGCCATTCTTCCCGATGGGAGGCTTCACGCCATTGCAATCGCAGACCTTGTCCAGCGTCGCCGAGCGCCTGGGCACTTCACCCCTCTGCCTGGCGCTGGCCTGGCTGCTGCAACATGCGCCGAATATCCTGTTGATCCCTGGCACTTCATCGGTGACGCATCTGCGCGAAAACCTCACCGCCAGTGATCGGGTGATTCCCGCTGATCTGCTTGCCGAGCTGGAAGCGGCGTGAATGCCGCAGCGGGAACCCGGCGCGGGTTCCCGCCGGTAGCGAAGGTCAGTCCAGATCGGCTGCCGAATGCAGTTCCGCTACTTGCTGGCTTTCCTCGCCCCAGGTCCGGTTGACCCGCAGACCGCGAACCACCGCAGGCCGGTTGGCGATTTCCTCGGCCCAGCGCTGCACGTGGGTGTAGTCCTGCGCGGCAAGGAACTCAGCAGCCGAATAGACCGTATTGCGCACCAGCTGGCCGTACCAGGACCACACTGCAATGTCGGCGATGGTGTAGTGCTCGCCGGCAAGATAACGGCTTTCGCCGAGGCGTCGGTCGAGCACGTCCAGTTGCCGCTTGGCCTCCATGGTGAAACGGTTGATCGGGTATTCCAGCTTCTCAGGCGCGTAGGCGAAGAAGTGCCCGAAGCCGCCGCCCAGATACGGCGCGGCGCCCATCTGCCAGAACAGCCAGTTCAGCGTCTCGGTGCGACCGGCAGGGTCTTCGGGCAGAAACGCACCGAATTTTTCTGCCAGGTACAGCAGGATCGAACCGGATTCGAACACCCGGATCGCCGGCTCGACACTGCGGTCCAGCAGTGCCGGAATCTTCGAGTTCGGGTTGATGTCGACGAAGCCGCTGCCGAACTGATCGCCCTCACCGATACGGATGAGCCAGGCGTCGTACTCCGCGTCCGTGTGCCCCAGGGCGAGCAGTTCTTCGAGGAGGATCGTGACCTTCACGCCGTTGGGCGTGGCCAGTGAATACAGCTGCAATGGCTGCTTGCCCACCGGCAATACCTTTTCATGGGTCGGCCCTGCGGTGGGGCGGTTGATGCTGGCGAACTGACCGCCGGAAGGCGCTTCGTATTTCCACACTTTCGGCAGTACGTAAGGGGCCTTGCTCATGAACGCTTCTCCTGAGGTTTGACGCGCCTGACGCTGAGCGTTCCGGCAGCGTATCGGATCATGAGACCGTTTCGTCCACGCGGTTGACCGCGGGGTCTGTCGCTGGCCTCGGGAAGGCGACAAATGTTTCACGAATTGTCATCAAACGACAAGACCTGTCTCCATCTGTTGCTCAGTGCACGCCAATGTGACCCTGCGACCGGCTGCCGGACATCAGCCTGGCGATCGCCGGCACGTTGTTTTTCGTGCCGTCGTCCGACGTCTTGGAGAGGGAGATTGAAAGCGTCGGGGCGTGCGCCGCCCCGATCCTGATCAGGTCACTGTCTGACGTTCGACAGCGGCGGCGTGCGTGGCGGGATCATTCGCTTGCTGCCCACCGCCTCGAATGCCGAGGCGAAGCGCAGCAGCGCCGAGTCGTCGTAGGCGCGACCGGCAAAGGTGAGCCCGACCGGCATGCCGATGTCGGCCATCACGCCCATCGGCACCGTGACCGTCGGCACGCCCAAGTGCCTGATCGCCAGATTGCCGTTGGCGACCCAGACGCCGTTGCTCCAGGCGATGTCCGCCGACGCAGGGTCGACATCGGCGTTGGCCGGGCCGACGTCGGCGACGGTGGGAAACAGCACGGCGTCCAGGCCCAATCGCTCCATCCATTCTTCCAGATCGATGCGCCGGGTTTTCTCAAGCCCGCGCAACCCATCGGGCAGCGTGTCGATCTGGTCCCACGGCGTGATCCCGCGCTCGGCCATCCTGACGTATTCGTCCATGCCGGCTGCCAGATCGCCCTCGCGGTTGGGCAGGGTGCCGGGGTCGTGAGGGAAGATCTTCGGACCGTCCACATCCACCAGCCGGTTCAGGTTCGGGTCGCCATTGGCCTGCAGGAAATCGTCGAAGGCCCAGGCGGTCAGGTCCCACAGTTCATGGTGCAGAAACGCTTTCGACACCAGACCGCGATTGAACACGGTCGGCGCGCCGGGACGATCCCCCTCGCAATTGGACACCAGCGGGAAATCCACATCGATCACCTCGGCGCCATGGGCCACCAGCGCCTTGCGCGCCTGCTCCCACAGATCGATCACCGACGCTCGGGTGTTGATGCGCTGCCCGGTCGGGCCGCCGATGCCAGGCGCGGCTGAGGTACCCGCCTCGGGATCGCCATTGATGTACATGCGCGGGATGCCGAAGCGTTTACCGGCGAGCGCTTCGCTCCCGGTGGCCAGCGCTGCGTAGGACTGAGGTCGCACGGAGGCAACCGACGGAATCGGCACCCAGGGCTGCAGGCGCCACAGGTCGCCGCGTTTGTCCGGGTCTTCGGCGACCACGACATCCAGCACTTCGAGCAGGTCGGCCATGGTTCTGGCGTAAGGCACGACGACGTCCATGGTCGGTGTCAGCGGCCAGTTGCCACGTACCGAAATCACTCCGCGCGACGGCGTGTAGGCGCACAGGCCATTGTTCGACGCTGGCCCGCGTCCGCTGGACCAGGTTTCTTCGGCCAGGCCAAATGCGCAGAAGCTGGCGGCGGTCGCCGTGCCCGCGCCGTTCGAGGAGCCGGAGGCGAACGGTGCGGTCAGGTAGTCAGCGTTGTAGGGACTTTCTGCACGACCATACACGCCGCGCTGCATGCCGCCGTTGGCCATCGGCGGCATGTTGGTCTTGCCCAGACAGATCGCGCCGCCCGCGCGCAGACGTTCGATGGTGAAGGCGTCACGACAGGCGACGAGGTTCGCGAATGCCGGGCTGCCGGAGGCCGCCGTCAGCCCTTTGACCAGATAACTGTCCTTGGCGGTATAGGGAATGCCGTCGAGCGGACCGAGGGTCTGGCCGCTGGCCCGGCGCGCGTCGCTGGCCCGGGCTTCGTTGAGCGCTTCAGGGTTGCGCACCACGACCGCATTGAGGGCGGTGGCGGTTGCCGGGCCATCGTAGGCGTCGATGCGAGCGAGGTAGGCCTGGACCAGTTCGACCGACGTGGTCTGACCCGACTCGAGCGCGGCACGCAGTTGGGCGATGGAGGCTTCGGTGACTTCAATCATGCGTTCACCCACGGCAGAGTGGCAGGGCGGAGGAGGGCGTCGGCCCGAGTCCCGAGGACCAGGGCGTCATGTGTCTCAAGGCGGTGTGTCATATCGCTTCCCGTTGCGCTGTGTTTCGCGCCTGTGCGTGTGACCCTTGCGTGGTGCGTGCAACAGGTCGGCAGGCTTGCGTTCAGATGGCGCCTATTATGCCTTCACCTTGCAGCTTGCGCATGACGCGGGCGATTGCCGCCATTCGCTATGGCAAAAGGCTTACACGACAGGGAGCCAACTCGCCCTGTACGGGCGGCCCCGAGAAGCTCAGTATTGGATCCATCGACCGAGGCGCTGGATGTGCTTTGCTGGTCATGGATGATCGACCATTTGCCCGGAAGGCTACTGACAGGACGTTGGAATGGTGTTGATATAAAAGAACCCGCTCATGCGGGTTTTTTATTGCCCGCGATAAAGCGCCAGCGCGAAGGCAAGGGCGCTCGCCGGTGGTCTCATTTGACCGGCTCATGCTGTTGAGCGGGCACCTTTTCCTTTACGCGTTCGACAAGGTTTCTCGCCCATGGCCTGGCTTCAAGATCCGTTCATCTGGACCGCCCTGGCACAGATCGTCCTCATCGATCTGCTGCTGGGCGGCGACAACGCAGTGGTCATCGCAATGGCGTGCCGTCGCCTGCCTCGCGAGTTGCAGATCAAAGCCATTTACGGAGGCATGCTGGGGGCGATCCTGCTGCGCATCGTCATGCTGTTCTTCGCCGTTCACCTGCTGGCGTTGCCGTTTCTGAAGCTGATCGGCGCCGCGCTGCTGTTATGGATCGGCATCAAGCTGGCCGCCAATCAGGAGGAGGGCGAGGAGCAGATCGACGGCGGCACGCGGCTGTGGACGGCGATCAGGACCGTGATCGTCGCCGACGTCGTGATGTCGCTGGACAACGTACTGGCCGTGGCCGCAGCCGGTAACGGCAATGTGTATCTGGTGGCGGCGGGGGTCGTCGTCAGTATCCCGATCATCGTCATCGGTAGTCGTTTCGTGCTGGCGGTGATGGCACGCTTCAGCTGGCTGGTGATCGCCGGCGGCGGGCTGATCGGCTGGATCGCTGGCGGTATGGCGATCAGTGACCCGTCGCTGCAGCCTTATCTGCCGGATGCTGCGTGGCTGCACTGGGCGGCCAGCGGGATTGCCGCCGTGCTCGTGGTGTTGACCGGCATCGGCCTGGGGCGCAGAAGTCAGCGCAACGTCGAGCAGGCCGAAGGCGACCCGGAGCGCAGCTGATCAGCGCTCGTCGGGCCTGCCAGGCGGGAGACAGGCTGCATTTGCGTTCAAGCCTGCTGCATTTGCGCCAGCGGGCCCTTGACGTGCCAGACCCTTCAGTGTGTATTCGGCACTCCTTCGACCATCAGGCGCTGAAATGACTTCCGACCACCGTTCCCACCGTCACGTCATCGGCATGTGGTTAATGGCCGGCGTGGCGCTGGTGTTTGCCAGTCATGACGCCATTTCCAAGACGCTGATCTTCTCGCTCCCGGTGATCTTCGTGGCCTGGGCGCGCTACCTGGTGCATTCGGCGCTGGTGACCACGGTGATTTTGCGCAGCAAGGGTGAAAAGGTGTTCCACACCCGACGGCCATGGCTGCATTTGCTCCGGGCGGTCTGTCTGCTGGCCGACAGCCTGACTTTTCTGTTTGGCCTGACCCACGTCCCGATCGCCGAATCCACCGCGCTGGTGTTTCTCGCGCCTGCGTTCGTCACGATCCTGTCGCCGTTTTTCTTCGGCATCAAGGCTGACCGTTTGCAATGGCTGTCGGTGGTGCTCGGGTTCATCGGCGTGCTGGTGATCATCAATCCGGCCAGCGATTCGTTCACGCTGTGGATGCTGTTTCCGCTGGCCACGGCGCTGTTTTTCGCGTTGTACCAACTGCTCACCCAGCTGGCCAGTGAGACCGACAGCCCCTCGGTGTGCAGTTTTTACGTGGGCGTGTTCAGCACGCTGATCCTGAGCGTCATCGTGCCGTTTTACTGGGCGCAACCCGACTGGCTGCAAGTGGGACTGTTGCTGGTGCTGGGCGGGCTCGGCCTGTGCGCGCATTTCCTGATGGCGCAATCCTACCGGTTTGCGTCCTCGTCGGTGCTGGCGCCGCTGGGTTACCTGCAGATCATCTTTGCGACGATCTACGGCATCCTGCTGTTCGGCAATTACCCGGTCGCCAGTTCGGTGTTCGGCATCGGCCTGATTTTCATCAGCGGCCTGCTGGTGTATGGCAGACGCCAGCCCGCGGCTGCTGCGCAGTAGGGGACGGGCACCCAGGCCCGGCCATACGCCGTTCAGGCGTTTTCGTTGCCTGGACGGGTGAACGAATACCGGTCGATGTCGCGCCTCAGTTGCCAGCCCCGGTTATGCCAGTGGCGAGCGGCGGACTCATTGGTCTTCAGCACATCGAGGTGGCATTTATGCACGCCCTGTTCTTCCAGGCTGGCCAGGCAACGCTTGACCAGTGCATCGCCGATGCCCTGACGGCGAAACTGCGGGAGCACCAACAGGTGCTGCAAATACCCGCGTCGCCCGTCGTGCCCGCACATGACGCAGCCGCAGAGGCCCGATTCGGCCTCGGCGACGAAGCTCATGCCGGGATTTCGCTGCAGATATCGCATCGTTGCCTCGCGTGAATCCGCATCGCGCAGGGAGATGCCCGGCGTGTGGCGCATGAGGTCGATGACATTGTCGTAGTCGTCCATGGTCATGGTGCGGATATTGATCATTGGCGCAGCCTGCATGAAGGTCGGCCGTGCAGATTAGCAGAGTGACCCAAAGCCGGTCATGACGCGCCTGGCACCGGGTTGGGCTCTGGCTCGCCGTCGCTGAAAGACTCCCTCTATTACCGATCAATGCTCTGGCTATTAGAAGTCTGGCCGAAGGCGGCTAGTCTTGATGCTGCGTCGGCCGAAGTCCGACCGGTTCGAACCTGATAAGGAGATAAGAATGAGCTCAAGCTTGCTGCCTGGGTCGTGAAACCGGGTTTCGGCGATCATTTCGTCGATCCGCTGTGCTTCATGACCGGCCTGACTGGACGATGTGCCGGCTGGCCGCACTCTCTGCTACTGAGTTCACCCATGGTCGTCCTGGCTGCGCAGCGGCGGGCGCCAGGTGAACACGACCAAAGGTAGACCCATCATGGCAACAGAATCGAAATGCCCTTTCAATCACGCGGCCGGCGGTGGCACCACGAACCGTGACTGGTGGCCGAACCAACTGAACCTTAAAATTCTTCATCAGCATTCGTCCTTGTCCGACCCCATGGACGAGGCGTTTGACTACGCCAAAGAGTTCAAGAGTCTGGACTTCGAGGCAGTGAAACAGGACCTGCGCGAGGTCATGACCCGTTCCCAGGACTGGTGGCCGGCGGACTTCGGGCACTATGGCCCGCTGTTCGTGCGCATGGCCTGGCACAGTGCAGGCACCTACCGCACAGGCGACGGGCGCGGCGGCGCGGGGGCCGGGCAGCAGCGCTTTGCGCCCCTCAACAGCTGGCCCGACAACGTGAGCCTGGACAAGGCGCGGCGGCTGATCTGGCCGGTCAAGCAGAAGTACGGGCGCAAGATCTCCTGGGCCGATCTGATCGTCCTCACGGGTAACGTCGCGCTGGAAACCATGGGCTTCAAGACGTTCGGATATTCCGGCGGACGCCCTGATGTGTGGGAACCGGACGAAGACGTTTACTGGGGCGCGGAAACCACCTGGCTCGGCGGCGAGGACCGCTACGGCGCGCACAAGGACATGGAACAGCCCGGACATGGCGATCTGGTTGCGGAGCCGCAAAAGCATGGCGAAGAAGAAAGCCGCACCCTGTCCGGACCGCGAAACCTGGAAAACCCGCTCGCCGCCGTGCAGATGGGGCTGATCTACGTGAACCCCGAAGGCCCGGAAGGCGTGCCTGATCCGGCGGAGTCCGCCAACGACATCCGCGAGACTTTCGGCCGCATGGCGATGAATGACGAGGAAACCGTCGCGTTGATCGCCGGTGGCCACGCCTTCGGCAAGACCCACGGCGCAGGGCCCGCCGATAACGTCGGTCCGGAGCCGGAAGCGGCCGGGCTCGAAGAGCAGGGGCTTGGCTGGCGCAATTCGTTTGGCAGCGGCAAAGGCGCCGACACCATTACCAGCGGTCTGGAAGTGACCTGGACTTCAACGCCTACCCAGTGGAGCAACGAGTACCTGGAAAACCTGTTCGCCTTCGACTGGGAGCTGACCAAAAGCCCGGCCGGGGCGCATCAGTGGAAGCCGAAGGGCGGCGCCGGTGCCGGACAGATTCCTCATGCCCATGATCCTGCCAAGCGGCAGGAACCACGCATGCTGACCTCCGACCTGGCACTGCGTTTCGACCCGACGTACGAGCAGATTGCCCGTCGCTTTCGCGACAATCCGGAGCAGCTCACCGACGCCTTCGCTCGCGCCTGGTTCAAGCTGACGCACCGCGACATGGGGCCACTGGCGCGCTACCTCGGCCCGGAAATGCCGGCTGAAGAATTGCTCTGGCAGGACCCGATTCCTGAGCGTGATCATGCCGTGGTGGACGACAACGATGTCGCCGCGCTGAAAAGCAAAATCCTCGCCGCCGGGCTTTCCGTCTCACAACTGGTGTCCACGGCGTGGGCGGCCGCTTCGACCTTCCGCGGTTCCGACAAGCGCGGTGGTGCCAATGGCGGGCGGCTGCGCCTGGCGCCGCAGAAAGACTGGCCGGCCAACCAGCCTGAGCAACTGGCTAAAGTGTTGGGCGTGCTTGAGGGCGTTCAGCGCGAGTTCAACAGTGCGTCGAGCGGCAAGAAAGTCTCTCTGGCGGACCTGATCGTGCTGGCAGGGAGTGCGGGGGTCGAGCAGGCTGCCAAAAATGCCGGCCACGCTGTCACGGTGCCGTTCACGCCCGGGCGCATGGACGCTTCGCAGGAGCAGACCGACGTGGAGTCGTTCGGTTTTCTTGAACCCATTGCCGACGGCTTCCGCAACTATCTGAAAGGGCAATACACGGTGTCGGCTGAAAAGCTGCTTGTCGACAAGGCGCAGTTGCTGACGCTGACCGCCCCCGAAATGACCGTGCTGCTGGGTGGGTTGCGGGTGCTCGACATCAATGTCGGGCAGAGCAGGCATGGGGTGCTGACCGATCGGACCGGGGCCTTGACCAACGACTTCTTCAAGAACCTGCTGGACATGGCCGTTGAGTGGAAAGCGACGTCAGACACCCAAGACACGTTCGAGGCAAGGGACCGCAAGACCGGCGAGGTCAAGTGGACCGGCACCCGGGTGGATCTGGTGTTTGGCTCTCACGCGCAACTGCGCGCCATCGCCGAGGTGTACGCCAGCGCAGACGCGCAAGACAAATTCGTCAAAGACTTCGTTGCGGTGTGGACGAAAGTGATGAATCTGGACCGCTTCGATCTTCACTGACATTGCCTTGAGGACCCAAGCCCGGTCACCGGCCGCCCTTGCATCGGCGCGCCGTTGACCGGGCTTTTTCATGGGGACGAGCCGATCGGGTCCTGTCGAAAAGGGGCTTTTCGAGGTGAAAGTGTCAGTTCGGGTTCATCAGCTGGCTGATGCAGGTGCCGATGACTTTGCGGTTTTCTTCGATCGAACGCAGTGACTCTCTGACCGAGAAGGCAACCACCGAACCATTCTGGTCTTCGATCCAGTTGGCAATGCCCTGCAGGGCGTCGGTGAGGGCGCTTTGATTCTTCAACATGGCGTGAAGCAATGTCGGGGTGATTTCGCTGTTTTGCATAACCTGGTCCTCGTGCACTGACCGAATGCGTCAGAGAAGTGAATGATGTGCTGGAACGTTGTACCCACTGCGGCCGGCGTAACGGCAAAAGGCCATGGTCTTCTGTTCGAGCGTCGCCGCTGACGGAAATTCCAACCGTTTCAGCTTTTTTATGAAGTATCTCCTTCATGCCAGGCCGCAGATCCGGGCGCCAATGCTCTGGGCCGCGGGTGGCCGTCAATCCGCTGCGTCGCCGCGGCCGGCGAGGGCGCAATGGTCAGGTGCAAGCGCGCCTCAACGCCGATTCAGACACGCCGACAGCTGCCCAGCGCTCATCTGATCCGTATTTTTTACCGTTAGCTGAATCTGTACTGAAACAGATGCGCGGCCGACAATGAGCTCAATCCCGGCCATCTCTTCGAGCCTGACCGGAACGCTGCACCTGGCTCGAATTCTTCTGTACCGCAAACTTCGTGTAGGAGGCCTCATGGCCAAGCTCGCAATTTTTCTGGTTGGTTTTCTGGCGTTGACTTTGATGATCGGTGTACTGGCGACCATCTCTCCGACTTGATCGGCGGGCTCTGGAGCGGATTGCACGCTTTAATAAGAACCATTATTATTCGCGCCCTCCGCCCCTCCACTGTCGCCGACCCATGACTCTCAAGCTGCCCCGTGGCAAAGGCTTTCTTGATCATTACGAAGAGCTCGTGGGCACGTGGACCCGTCGTCTGAAAAACCGTCATCAGGCAGAAGACCTGACCCATGACGCCTTCGTGCGGGTTCTGGAATCGGGGGCAGCGAGCGTCGAGCAACCACGTGCCTATCTGCACCAGACTGCGCGCAATATCGCCGTCGACACCTGGCGTCGAGAGGACCGGCGTTCGGAACTGGAGCGAGAATCCCACGACCATGCGGTCACCCAGGCAGACGACCCTGAAGCCTTCATGCATGCCATTCAGCTGGCGGATTCCATCGAGCGTGCGCTGGCCGAGTTGCCGCTCAACTGTCGCAAGGTGTTCATCTGGCAGAAGCTTGAAGGCCTGACGCAGCTTGAAATCGCCGAGCGACTGGGGCTGAGCAAAAACATGGTGGAAAAGTATATGATCCGCACGCTTCGCCATTTGCGCGACCGGCTGGATTCGTCGCTGCCATGAAGCATTGCCTGCGGGAACATGCCCGCCTTCTATCTGCCCGGGATTTTTCATGACGATGGACCGTGAGTGCGCATGCGGCGCAGATGCCGTGCGGGATCAGGCGGCCTTCTGGTTTGCCCGGTCGCGCGACGGTGCCCTCTCCCCGGAAGAGCATGCCGGCTTCCAGACCTGGCTCGCTCAGCATGACCAGCATGCCCATGAGTTCCGCTTGCTGCAGAATCTCTGGGGCGCGGTGGATCTGTTGCCCGATGCACGCCTTCAGGCGCTCTGCACAGCCGACGCGCCTGCAGCGTTGCCGGTGCCCTCAACGACGCGTCGATCATTCATCCGATACGCGGTCGCTGCCAGTCTGGTGGCGATGGTAGTGGCAGGGGGTGCGTACGTCGGCCTGAACCGGCAGCCTGATTACAGTGCCGAATTCGCGACGGTGACTGGCGAGCGGCGGCAGGTGGCGCTGCCCGACGGTTCAGTGCTCGATCTCAACGCGCGCACACGCATCAATGTGCAATTCTTCAACAAGCGCCGGCAGGTCGAACTGGTTCAGGGCGAGGCCATGTTCAGTGTCGAGCACGACACCTCGCGGCCATTCGTGGTGCAGACCGGTAACGGCACGGTAACGGTCACCGGCACTCGCTTCGATGTTCGACGCGATCAGGCGCGGACCTCTGTGGTCGTGGAATCCGGCACGGTCAAGGTCAAAGGCCGCGATGCGGAGCCGGGCAATCAGGTCACGCTCACGGCCGGACTGGGTTCAAGCATCGACGCCGCCGGCAACGTGACGCCGGCGGCTTCGGTGAACACGGCAGCGATTACCGCCTGGCGCAGGGGCAAACTGGTATTCGACAATGCCACGCTGAGTGACGTGGTGGCCGAGGTGTCCCGTTACCGGGAAAAACCGTTGCGGGTTGCCCAAGGAAAAACCGCCGGTCTGCGCCTGACCAGCGTGTTCAAGTCCGACGACACGGACGCGCTGTTGCGAGCCTTGCCAAGCATCCTGCCGGTCGCCGTCAGAACCCTGGCCGACGGCAGTCAGGAAATATTTTCGCGATAGATTCAGGTTTTTTCAGCGTCCTTCGTCTTCTTGTCCAACTGCGATTGCTTAGCATTCATAACAACGCAGATTCGCTCCGTATCTGGAACCTTCAGGACAAGACCCGACGTGAAAAACAACACACTCAATGCGCTTGAACTGGCCGTCAGCCGTGCGGTGGCAGGGTCGCAATCTTCCCGCTGGTTGCCCTGGGCGCTGGCGCTTGCGGTCGGCGCCAGTGCTGGCAACAGTTATGCTGAAAGTGTGCCTGCGGTCATTCATATCCAGGCGCAACCGTTGGGCGCGGCATTGAGTCAACTGGGACAGCAGACGTCTTTGCAATTGTTCTTCAGCCCTGATCTTGTCGCCGGAAAACAGGCACCAGCGGTCGATGGCAATCTGTCGCCCGAGCAGGCGTTGCGCTCACTGCTCAAAGGCAGCGGCCTGGACTACGAAATCTCCGACGACACCGTTGTGCTCAAACCTCAGGGGGCAAGCGCCTCGGCCACACCCGGCAATCTCGAAATTGCCCCCATGGAAGTGAACGTCGTCGGCGACTGGCTGGGCGACGCGGATGAGGCCGTGGTGCAGAACCACCCGGGGGCGCGAACCGTGGTGCGTCGCCAGGCGATGGTCGAGCAGGGCGCGCAGAACGTTGGTGACGTGCTGCGGCGTATCCCGGGTGTGCAAGTGCAGGAATCCAACGGCACCGGGGGCAGCGATATTTCCCTCAACGTCGGCGTCCGCGGGCTGACGTCGCGCCTTTCGCCGCGTTCGACTGTGTTGATCGATGGCGTGCCAGCGGCATTTGCGCCCTATGGTCAGCCACAGCTGTCGATGGCGCCGATTTCGTCGGGCAACCTGGACAGCATCGACGTCGTGCGCGGCGCGGGCTCTGTGCGGTACGGACCGCAGAACGTCGGCGGCGTCATCAACTTCGTCACCCGGGCGATCCCGGAAAAGCTCAGCGGCGACCTCAGCAGCACCATCGAGACCAGTCGTCACGGCGGCTACAAGAACATGGAAACCCTGTTTCTGGGCGGCACCGCGGACAACGGCCTGGGCGCGGCGCTGCTGTATTCCACGGTTAACGGGTCGGGCTATCGTTCGAGCAACAATGACAACGACATCGACGATGTGCTGCTCAAGACGCACTGGGCTCTGACCGAAGATGACGATCTGTCGGTGAATTTTCATTATTACGACGCCAAGGCCGACATGCCGGGCGGTTTGACCCAGGCGCAATACGACGCCAATCCCTATCAGTCCGATCGCGACTACGACAACTTCAGCGGCCGGCGCAAGGACGTTTCGATCAAGTACAAGCGCCAGATCGACGAGTCGACCCAGGCTGAAGTCCTGACCTATTACACCGACAGTTTTCGCGGCAGCAACATCGCGGCCCGTGATCAGCGCACGCTGGGTTCGTTCCCGCGCAGCTATCACACTTTCGGTATCGAGCCGAGGGTTTCCCACGTACTGGACCTCGGGCCGACCACGCAGGAAGTCAGCGTGGGTGCGCGTTATCTGAAGGAAGCCATGCACGAGCAGGCGTCGCGACTGGGGCTGGTGAACAACACGCCCGTGGCGATTCCCGGATCAGACGGCCATGTCTATCAGGACCGCACCGGTGGAACCGAGGCGACGGCCTTGTACATCGATGACAAGATCGACATCGGCAAATGGACGGTCACGCCCGGCATTCGCTTCGAGCGCATCAGCACCGACTGGCATGATCGGCCGGTGCCCGGCACCAACGGCGTGCGGGTGCTGGAGAAAGATCGCAGCGTCAACAACAACGAGCCCTTGCCTGCGCTGAGCGTGATGTATCACCTCTCGGATGAGTGGAAACTGTTCGCGAACTACGAGACCTCGTTCGGCAGCCTGCAGTATTTCCAGGTGGCGCAAGGCGGCATCGGCAACGACACGGCCAACGGCCTGCAGCCGGAAAAGGCCAAGACCTATGAGCTTGGTACCCGTTACGACAACAGCACGTGGGGCGCAGAGCTGACGGCGTTCTTCCTCGACTTCGACGACGAACTGCAGTACATCAGCAACGACGTGGGCTGGACCAACCTGGGCGCTACCAGGCATCTGGGCATCGAGGCGTCGGCCCACTACGACCTGAGCGACCTGAATGCGCGCCTGCAGGGCCTGACCGCCAACGCCGGCTTCACCTATACGCGCGCCACGTACGAGGGCGATATTCCGGGTTTCAAGGGGCGTGACCTGCCGTTTTATTCGCGTCAGGTCGCGACGGTCGGGCTGCGCTACGAAGTCGATCGCTGGACCTACAACGTCGACGGCTACGCGCAATCCAGACAACGCGCGCCTGGCACCGGCACCAATGCGGACGGCAGCTTCAACGGCAACTACATCACCGAGCCCTCAGCTGACGGTCAGTACGGCAACATTCCCGGTTACGTCACCTGGAACCTGCGCGGCGCGTATGACTTTGGCAAGCAACTGTCGAACCTGAAACTCGCCGCCGGCGTGAAAAACGTCTTCGACCACCAGTATTTCACCCGCTCCAGCGACAACAATGCCGGCATCTACCTGGGCCAGCCACGCACGTTCTTCGTGCAGGCGAGCGTCGGGTTTTGACCCTCGTCACATGCAGTGACCAGAGCGCCTTCGGGCGCTCTTTTTTTTGCCGCAGCAGTGAGCTTGATCACCCGCCGTTAACGGGCGTTGGGGTGGCGGCCGGGGCGTGCAGTGGCATCTGCGCAGCTGCACGGTCACGGCACGTCAATGTCCAGCCGCTTCAGCCGCGAGGCCAGTGTCGTGGGTTTGACCCCCAGCAATTCTGCCGCGCCGCCTTTTCCGAACAGCTTGCCCTGCGCCGCCTTGAGCGCTGCGTGCATGTTGTTGCGCTCCAGGTCGCGCATCTGGTTTTCGGTGAGAAAGCCCTGTTCGGGCAGTGTCCCTTTGGAAAGGTTATCCGGGGTTTTCGGCTCATCCGGCAGGTCCAGGTTCAGGTCCGCGCCGGTTGAGGTGATCAGCGCGCGCTCGATCACGTTCTGCAACTCACGAATATTGCCGGGCCAGGAGTAGTTCTGCAGCCGTTCGATATCGCTGTTGCGCAGGCGCCGGCCTGGCATGTTCAGACGTTTGCCGACCTGCTTGAGGAAGTGCGCGGCCAGCGGCGCGATGTCCATCGGGCGGTCACGCAGGGCCGGTGACTGGATCGGAAACACGTTGAGGCGGAAGTACAGATCCTCGCGAAAATGTTTCGCCGCGACTTCCTGGCGCAGATCGCGGTTGGTGGCGGCGATGATCCGCACATCCACCTTGCGCGTGCGCTCCTCGCCGACGCGTTCGAACTGACCTTCCTGCAGGACCCGCAGCAGCTTGCTTTGCAGCTCCAGCGGAATTTCACCGATCTCATCGAGAAACAGCGTGCCGCCGTCGGCGAGTTCGAAACGGCCGACCCGGTCGCGCACCGCGCCGGTAAAGGCCCCGCGGATATGCCCGAAGAATTCGCTCTCGAACAACTCGGTCGGAATTGCCGCGCAGTTCACCCGGATCAGCGGATGCGCGCTGCGCCGACTGGCCTGATGTATCGCCCGGGCGATCAGCTCCTTGCCGGTACCGGACTCACCGTTGATCAGCACGCTGGCATCGGTGGGCGCGACCACATCGATCTGTTTGATGATCTTCAGGATTGGCGCACTCTGACCGACGATTTCGCGGAAATTGTGCTCGATGTGGATTTCTTCCTGCAGGTAGGCGTTCTGCTCTTCGAGCCGGTGCTTGAGCACCTTCAGCTCTTCCAGCGCGGTCTGCAACTGGCTCTCGGTGGTGCGCCGCTCAGTGATGTCGCGAAACACCACGACGGCCCCGGCGATGCGCCCGTCGGAGATCACCGGCGTGCTGGTGAATTCCACCGGAAAGCAGCTGCCGTCGCGCCGCCAGAACACTTCCTGGCGGCCTTCATGCACCACGCCGTCATGCACCGCCTTGTAGATCGGGCATTCCTCGACCGGGTAATGGCTGCCGTCCTCATGGCTGTGATGATGGATGCGGTGGATGTTCTTGCCGAGCATGTCTTTGGGCGCCCAGCCGAGCATGCGCGCGCCGGCCGGGTTGACGAAGGTGGCCAGGCCATCGCTGTCGATCGCATAGATGCCATCACCCACGGAGCTGAGCAGTAGTTGGTTGTCGCGCTCCGATTCCTGAAACAGATTGAGAATGTTGCGCCACTCGATCAGCCCGCCGCGCATGGTGCGTTCGGTGTGCGCCTGATCCTGCTGATACTTCTGCTGACTGGCCTCGCGCATCACCAGGATCAGTTGCGGGCTGCCTTTGATCTGCAGCGTGGTGGCCGACATTTCCAGCTCGATGCGCTCGCCGGTCTTGATGTTGCAACTCAAATCGTCGGTCCAGCCCCGGCCTTTGTCCATCACGGCCTGGGTGAAGACGATGAGATCCGCCAGTTGGTGACCGAACAGCTTGCTCACCGGCAGCGCCAGCAATTCCTGGCGTGGATAGCCCAACAGCTTGCAGGCGGCGATGTTGAGATCGCCGAAATGGTCGGAGAACGGGTCGAGGAGGGCGATGGCCTCGGCGCAGTGCTCGAAGACCATGTGCCGCGACGAATAAGCGAGGTCGGCCCAGCCGATCAGCGAATCGGGCTCGTTCATGACGAAATCTCGTGATTTGCGATTACGAATAATCGTATTTCTACGGGAATGCGTAATTTCCTGAAAGCATCAGAAATGCCCCGGAATACCGGATCAGATGGCGATTTCGAGGAATATCAGTCGGTTACGCCTGCGCTGCACATTCTTTTATTTTCTGGCACGGCGTTCGCTCTGGTCTCTGTGTCACCCGGTGATCGACCCAGACACCGAAAACACCTGAACCAACGGAGCGACGACATGCCAAGCGTAGACATCAACCACTATCAAGATGGCGACTTTCTGGTCAATTACGAAGAGAAGGTCTTCGAGGATGTCAAAGCCGAGCCGGGCGAAAAAGCCCTGCTGACCTTCCACACCATCGCGTTCGAAGGGTCGATTGGCCTGGTCAACATGCTTCAGGCCAAGCGCCTGCTGCGCAAGGGTTTCGAAACCAAAGTGCTGCTCTACGGACCTGGCGTGCAACTGGGTGTGCAACGTGGCTTCCCGACGCTGGGTGCCGAAGCGTTCCCGGGCCATCTGGCCGTGAACAACCAGATCAAGGCGTTCATGGCCGAAGGCGGCGAAGTCTACGCCTGCCGCTTTGCCTTGCAGGCGCTGTACGGCCAGACCGAAAAAGCCCTGATCGAAGGCATTCGTCCGATCAACCCGCTGGACGTCATGGACCTGCGTCTGCTGATGCGCCGCGAGGGGGCAATGATCATCGATACCTGGACGGCCTGACTTCCCGGTGATCGTTCCCATGCTCTGCGTGGGAACGGGTCTCTGGACGCTCCGCGTCCTCTGAGTCGGCGCGGAGCGCCTGCAACGGCGTTCCCACGGGGACCGTGGGAACGATCAAGGAATTGATTCCCGAATCGCTGCAAATCCCGGTGGAAGCGAGCGTGCTCGCGAAGAGGTCCGCCACCGCGCTGAACGAAGTGGCCTCCAGCACTTTTAACGAAACAACAGGACAACCCCATGACCACCATCCGCGCCGCCGCCGTTCAGTTCAGCCCCGTGCTTTACTCTCGCCAAGCCACTGTCGACAAACTGTGCAGCACGTTGCTGGCGCTGGGGCGCGAGGGTGTGCAGTTCGCGGTATTCCCGGAAACCGTGGTGCCGTACTACCCCTATTTCTCCTTCGTTCAGCCGCCATTCGCGATGGGCAAGGAACACCTGCAACTGCTGGAACAATCGGTCACCGTGCCTTCCGATGTCACCCGCCAGATCGGCGAGGCGTGCCGGGAAGCGGGCATCGTCGCGTCGATCGGTGTGAACGAGCGCGAAGGCGGCACGATTTATAACGCGCAATTGCTGTTCGACGCGGACGGCGCGCTGATTCAACACCGCCGCAAGATCACCCCGACCTATCACGAGCGGATGGTCTGGGGGCAAGGCGACGGCTCCGGCCTGCGCGCCGTCGACAGCGCGGTGGGTCGCATCGGCTCGCTGGCCTGCTGGGAGCATTACAACCCGCTGGCGCGTTATGCCCTGATGGCCGACGGCGAGCAGATTCACGTGGCGATGTTTCCCGGCTCTCTGGTGGGCGACATTTTTGCCGAGCAGATCGAAGTCACCATCCGCCATCACGCACTCGAATCCGGCTGTTTCGTGGTCAACGCCACGGCGTGGCTGGATGCCGATCAACAGGGCCAGATCATGCACGACACGGGCTGTGCGCTGGGGCCGATTTCCGGCGGCTGCTTTAGCGCCATCGTTTCGCCGGAAGGCAGATTGCTCGGCGAGCCCTTGAGAACGGGCGAGGGCTGGGTGATCGCCGACCTGGACCTGAAGTTGATCGACAAACGCAAACGCATGATGGACTCGGTCGGTCATTACAGCCGCCCCGAACTGCTCAGCCTGCTCATCGACCGCACACCCACCGCCAGGCTCCATGAACGCGCGGCCCACCCGATGATCCCTGCACGCGAGGAGCTCGACCATGCAGACCAATGAATTGCTCGCCGAACTGCAATGCCATGGCGTGCGCTGGCCGGCGGCGCAGAACGGCCTTTCCCGGCAGGGCGGCGCTGGCCCCTCGGACCACAAGGCGCTGACCTTCGGCGATCGGACCATGATGGTGCCGATCCTCAATCAGGCCTCGCGGAGCTCGCCGTATCAGGCGCAGCCGAGCGAGGACGGCAGCCTGGCGCTGATCTTCCGCGAAGGTTTGCAGGTGGGGCAGGTGAAGATGCCCGGCGTGCCGAACTTCTATGGGCTGAGCACCGCCGACGGCATTCCCTACTGGAAGATCGCCACCTTGCACAGCGCCGATGTGCTGGCGACCACCGTGCTGCAACACTGCATCCGCTTCAACGATCGCAGCACCTCTTGTCAGTTCTGCGCCATCGGCCAGTCACTGGCGGCGGGCAAGACCATCGCCCGCAAGCGCCCGCAGCAACTGGCCGAAGTGGCGAAGGCGGCCGTGCAGCTCGACGGCGTCAAACACATGGTCATGACCACGGGCACACCGCAGACGCCCGATCGCGGCGCGGCGATCCTGTGTGAATCAGCCGCCGCCGTGACCGCCGCGGTCGACCTGCCGATCCAGGCGCAGTGTGAGCCGCCGGACGATGACATCTGGTTCCAGCGCTTGCAGGACAGCGGCGTGGTGTCGCTGGGCATGCACCTGGAAGCGGTCACCGATGAAGTGCGCCAGCGCATCATGCCGGGCAAGGCGGAGGTGCCGCTGAGCCGCTATTTCGAGGCGTTCGAAGCCGCCGTCAAGGTGTTCGGTCGCGGCCAGGTCAGCACCTACATTCTGGCCGGGCTGGGCGACAGTGAAACGGCGATCACCGAGATGAGCGAGCGCCTCAGCGCGTTGGGCGTTTACCCGTTCGTGGTGCCATTCGTGCCCATCGACGGGACGCCGCTGGCCCATCACCCGAAACCCGACAGCGCGATGATGGCGCGCCTGTACCCGCAGATCGGCGCGAGCCTGCGTCGGCACGGTCTGCACTCGGAAAATATCAACGCGGGCTGTGCCAAATGCGGTGCGTGCTCGGCACTGAAGAATCACGAATAGAACGTCGCCACGCCTGATAACAGGTGAGCCTGATGCGAACGGGTTTATCGGGTTGTTTCCTATCGAAGGCACTGCGCTTTCGCCAGCACGCTCGCTTGCACAGGAACGGGCCCGTACTTGAGACATTTGAATCTGGGAGACGGATCATGCAGAACCTGGCCTTTGCCCTCGTCGACAGCACGTTCGAGCCTTTTCGGGCTGGCGAACTGGTCGTCAAGCCTGCGACCGAAAACTGGGAAAAGCAGGCGTATTTCGCCCTGCGTCGCTCGGTGTTTTCCGATGAGCAACAACTGCTCCCGCAGGACAAGGACAGCCACGATTTCCAGGCCATCGCCATTGTCGCGCTGGCCGGCAGTTGCGGCATGGCCGATCAGGTGGTGGGCGCGGTTCGCATCTACCAGCCCGAACCCGGCCTCTGGTTCGGCGGGCGGCTGTGCGTGGCCCAGCCTTATCGCCGGCACAGCATGATCGGCAAGGCGCTGGTGAATGAGGCGGTGTCGCGGGCCAAAGAGCTTGGTTGTCAGGTGTTCCGCGCAACCGTACAGGCGCCCAACGAAGGGTATTTCCAAGGGCTGCAGTGGCAGACGCTCGACCATCTGCAATTGCTCGGCCAGCCCCACTGCCTGATGCAGGCGGATCTGGCGAGCTATCCGCTGATGCCGCGTCAGGTTTCGCTGCGCGCCTTGAGGGTGCCTCGCCATGGCTGACTCATTGGATTTGACTGCGCTGTTGCAGACGCTGCGCAGCACCCCGGCGATGCTGTCCAAACAGGCAATCCAGCAGCCGGCCGCTGTTCTGGGAGCGACGCCGAAAACCCTTTCACGGGCCGAGCTCTATGCGCTGCCGGGCGACGACACCGCAGCGATTGCCTGCGGCGACCACTTTCAATTGCTGGCGATCGAAGGCATGTTGCCGGGCTTCGTCAAGGCGGCGCCCTGGTTCGCCGGCTGGTCGGCGGTGATGGCCAATGTCAGCGACATCACTGCCATGGGCGGTCGCGCGACAGCGGTGGTGAACGCGTACTGGCACCACGACGACAGCGCAGCGCAGGAGATCCTCGCCGGGATCCGCGCGGCGTGCCAAGCCTACGGCCTGATGCTTGCCGGCGGCCACACCAGCCTTGCGCACGGCAATCCCACGGCGCTGGCGGTGGCGATCACCGGTGTCGCCAGCAAGCTGCTCTCGACCTTTCATGTCAGGCCCGGTCAGGTCATCGCCATGGCGGTGGATCTCGAAGGCTATTGGCATGCCGACAGCACGTACTGGAAAGCCTTCGAAGGCGTTCCCGCCGAGCGCCTGCGCAGCAAGCTCGAAGTACTGCCGCGCCTGGCAGAAGCACAACTGCTGCAGGCGGCCAAGGACATCAGCAACGCCGGCGTGCTCGGCAGCCTGCTAATGCTGCTGGAAACCACCGGCTGCGGCGGCGATATCGACCTGCTGCAGTTGCCCTGCCCGTCGGACGCCGGCGCGGATTTCGACTGGGCGCGCTGGCTGCAGGTGTTTCCCAGCTACGGCTTTCTCATGACGCTGGATGAGGCCGACTGGCCGAACGTGCAGGCCGCGTTCGCCTTCGAAGGGCTGCGCTGCGAGCGCATCGGTCATGTCACCGACACGGCCGAGCTCAGCGTTCAGCATGGCCTGCAGCGCCGTACGTTCTGGGACCTCAAGCAACAGCCGTTCACCGGATTCGGCTACGCCGACCTCGACCTCTCACCCTTGTCCGCTACCCAGGAGCACTGACATGCCCGCCGTCAATTTCAAGATTCGCTGGCCCAACGGCAAAGAAGCCGCCTGCTACTCGCCATCGACTGTGATCTACGAACACTTGCAGGAAGGCGCCAGTTACCCGCTGGCCGACTTTCTCGCCCGAATCGAAGGCGGCCTGAACAACGCCTCCGAGCGGGTGAAACAGGTCAAGGGGTTCTACTGCAGTTCGGCAATGGACACCCTCAGCATGCTCAAAGGGCAGGCTCATTATCAGGAAGACGGGCCAGTGCAGATCCTGAGCATGCGCACCGAAGGCGGCGGCCGGGTGACCGGTGCTGGCTGGAGTTCTTTTTAGTCTGCTTTTCAACCGGCTTTTCGATCTGAACCGGGCCTTGTGCGTACAGACGCTTTCTTCAGCCTGCGCATGAAGCCCTCGCCATTCCATCGATGTTTGCCCTACACAGTGCACCTCCCGGAGACCCCGACCATGCCCAGCTCAATCACTCCCCTCAAAATTCCTCACCACAGTGTGATCATCGTTGGTGGCGGGCAGGCCGGGTTGTCCGCCAGCTACTACCTGCAGCAGCAGGGCGTGGACCATCTGGTACTGGAAAAACACAGCCTGACCCACACCTGGCGCAATCAGCGCTGGGATGCATTCAGTCTGGTGACGCCCAACTGGCAGTGTGCGCTGCCGGGGTATCGCTACAGCGAGGAGCATGGTGGCAAGGACCCTCACGGGTTCATGAAGAAGGACGAAATCAACGACTACCTCGCCGGCTTCGTCAACGCCGTCAACGCGCCGGTGCGAGAAGGCGTTGCCGTCAAGCGGGTGGTGCCGCGGGCGGCGGGTGGTTTCGAGGTGCACACGTCTCAGGGCGAATTCACAGCCGATCAGGTGATCTGCGCTTCCGGCGGCTATCACACGCCAATCATTCCGCGTCTGGCCGAGCGGCTCCCCGTCGGCATCACGCAGATTCATTCCGAGCAGTACCGCAACCCGCAGGCTTTGCCAGAGGGCAACGTTCTGGTGGTGGGGTCGGGGCAGTCGGGGGCGCAGATCGCCGAGGATCTGCACCTGGCCGGGCGCAAGGTGTACCTGGCCGTTGGCGACGCCCCGCGCTGCGCGCGCTTCTACCGTGGCAAGGATGTGGTCGACTGGCTGGCGCAGATGGGCTACTACCAGATCGGCGTCGACACCCATCCGTTGCGCGAAGGCGTGCGCGACAACACCAACCATTATGTCACCGGGCGTGATGGTGGCCGCGATATCGATCTGCGCAAGTTCGCCCTGGAAGGCATGGAGTTGTTCGGCCGATTGAATGATCTGCACGGCGAGACATTGCAGTTCTCGGGCAACCTGCGCGAGAGCCTGGACAGCGCCGATGCCGTCTATAACCGGATCAA
This sequence comes from Pseudomonas sp. efr-133-TYG-103a, assembly GCF_030209235.1. NCBI lineage: Bacteria > Pseudomonadati > Pseudomonadota > Gammaproteobacteria > Pseudomonadales > Pseudomonadaceae > Pseudomonas > Pseudomonas sp. efr-133-TYG-103a. The sequence continues at coordinate 22,263 of NZ_JARVSK010000025.1, read as the reverse complement.
CGGCTCCATCGACAAATACATCGCCGAGCAAGGCATCGACGCGCCGGAAGGCGGGCGCTATGAGCCGGTGTGGACACCTGAGCAGGAACGCCACACCTTGAATCTGGCCGAGCAGGGCATCACCAGCATCATCTGGTGCATCGGCTTCACGCCGGATTTCACCTGGGTCGAGGCGCCGGTGTTCAATGGCCGTGGTCATCCGGGCCATGTGCGCGGCGTGACCACGCAGCCGGGTCTGTATTTCCTCGGGCTGCCGTGGCTGTACACCTGGGGATCGGGGCGTTTCTCAGGCGTGGCGCGGGATGCGGAGTACGTGGTCGAGCACATCGTCGGCGCGGTTGAAGAGCGTAAGGTCGCCAATCGCTGAGTGCTGTCGGCGGCATGGACGCGGGGCGTCCTGTTATCGGCAGGGCGCCGTCTGCAATTCCTGAATTTCGCCGAGCTATCGGCGGTCAAGGATAGGCCGCCCTGAGTGCGCGAACCGCCGCTCATCTGCCAGTGCCCGGTTGCACCCTTGACGATCATTTGTAACGGGACAATACTTCGCGCAGATTCATATAGATGACTAGATAAATACAAGAGCGAAGCGCCTCCATGAACCGTCTTTCGAGTGATGTCCGCCTGCCGCTTTACCAACGCCTGCGCGATCAACTGGCTGAGCAGATCGCCAACAACCGCTGGCGCCCGGGTGAAGCCATCCCCACTGAAGCTGCCTTGTCCAGCGAATATTGCCTGTCCACCGGCACTGTGCGCAAAGCCATCGACATGCTGGTCAACGAGCATATCCTGGAGCGCCAACAGGGCCGAGGCACTTTCATTCGTCGGCCGCAGTTTCAATCTTCACTGTTTCGCTTCTTCCGCTTTCAGGGGCTGGCCGGTGAGCGTCAGGTGCCGGAAAGCCGCATTCTGTCCATCGAGCCGATGAGCGCGCCGTCTGCAGTTTCTCAGGCCCTCGGCCTGTCGCTGGACGCCCCGGTGATTCGCATGATCCGCCTGCGTCTGCTCGATGCGCAACCGGTATTGGCTGAAGAAATCTGGTTGCCGCAAGTGCAGTTCCAGACATTGCTGGAAACCGATCTGAGTCAGCACGGCCCGCTGCTCTATCCCATCTACGAAGAACTCTGCGGTCAGGTCGTGGCCTACGCCGAAGAGAGCCTCACCGCCGAGGCCGTCAATGATGTGCACGGGCGCCTGTTGCAGGTGCCGGCCGGCAGCCCGGTGGTGGTGATCGAGCGTCTGGCTCGCAATTACGCCGGTCAGCCTCTGGAATGGCGCCGCTCTCGCGGGCACGCCAGCCATTTTCGTTACAGCGTCGATATCAGATAGCCCGACATACCCTTTACCGTCGACCGCCGACCCGTGGGAGTGAGCCAGCTCAATCCCGCAGGGCAGCGAGCGGCCCATGCTTTCAAGCCAACCTGCCACCCAGAGCAGGCTCCACAACAACTGCCGCCTCACAACGTATAAGGACAAGAACCATGTTCAACTGGTATCGCCAAGTCACTCCTCGGGAGCGCAAGACGTTCTGGGCCTGTTTCGGCGGATGGTCGCTGGACGCCCTCGAAGTTCAAATGTTCGGCCTCGCGATCCCCGCGCTGATCGCCGCGTTCGCCCTGAGCAAAGGCGATGCGGGACTGATCAGCGGCGTGACGCTGATCACCTCGGCGCTGGGCGGCTGGGTCGGCGGCACGCTGTCGGACCGTTACGGCCGCGTGCGCACCCTGCAGTGGATGATCCTCTGGTTCTCGTTCTTCACTTTTCTCTCGGCGTTCGTCACCGGCTTCCATTCTCTGTTGATCGTCAAGGCGCTGCAGGGCTTCGGCATCGGCGGCGAGTGGGCAGCGGGCGCGGTGCTGATGGCGGAAACCATCAACCCCAAATACCGCGGCAAGGTCATGGGCACCGTGCAAAGCGCCTGGGCCGTGGGCTGGGGCCTGGCGGTGGGCGTGTTCACGCTGATCTACTCGTTCGTGCCGCAAGACATGGCCTGGCGAGTGATGTTCCTGGTCGGTCTGCTGCCTTCGCTGCTGATCATCTGGGTGCGTCGCAATGTCGAGGAGCCGGACAGCTTCCAGCGCCTGCAGAAAACCAATGCGATTCCGCAAAGCTTCTTCAAATCGCTGGCGGGCATTTTCCGCCCTGAGCTGCTGCGCGTCACGCTGCTCGGCGGCCTGTTGGGACTGGGCGCACACGGCGGTTATCACGCGGTGATGACCTGGCTGCCCACGTTCCTCAAGACCGAACGCAACCTGTCGGTGCTCAACTCCGGCGGGTACCTGGCCGTCATCATTTTCGCGTTCTGGTGCGGTTGCGTGGCCAGCGGCTTTTTGATCGACCGCATCGGCCGCCGCATGAACATCGTGCTGTTTGCCCTGTGCTGCGTGATCACCGTGCAGTGCTACGTGTTCCTGCCGTTGACCAACACCCAGATGCTGTTCCTGGGCTTCCCGCTGGGCTTCTTTGCCGCCGGCATTCCGGCCAGCCTCGGCGCGCTGTTCAACGAACTGTACCCGGCCGACGTGCGCGGTGCCGGGGTGGGCTTCTGCTACAACTTCGGTCGCGTGCTGTCCTCGGTGTTCCCGTTTCTGGTCGGGCACATGAGTGAATCGATGTCGCTGGGCTCCGCCATCGGCATCGATGCAGGCATCGCTTACGGGGTGGCCGTGATCGCCGCCCTGTGCCTGCCGGAAACCCGTGGCCGCAGCCTGGAAGACAGCGCCGCTGCCGCACAGGATTCGACCGGTCGCAAAGAGGCCGCCAGCGCCTGATGTTCCTTCCTGCGCGGCGGCCTGAGGCTTGCTTCAGGACGCCGCGCGATTTTCGATAGATGAGACCCATGTCCGAGACTTTTCCCTCGTCGATACTTGGCATCGACGGCCACGCACACGTATTCAGCAGGGAGCTGGATCTGACATCGGCAAGACGCTATTCACCCGACTACGACGCCACGCTGGCGATGTATCAAGGCAACCTGCGCACCCATGGCCTGAGCCACGGCGTGCTGGTTCAGCCCAGTTTTCTCGGCACTGACAACCGCTACTTGCTCGACGCCCTGCACCAGGCCCCTGAACAGTTGCGCGGCGTGGTGGTGGTCGATCGCAGCGCAGACCGCGCCACGCTGCAGGAGATGGACCACCTGGGCGTGGTCGGCATTCGTCTGAACCTGATGGGCAAGGCGCTGCCGGACTTTTCCGATCCGCAGTGGAAAACCCTGTTCGGCCACATCGCCGAGCTGGACTGGCATGTCGAGCTGCATCGCCATGTCGCGGACCTGCCGGGGTTGGTCCGCGCGCTGATGCCGTTCGGGGTGAAGATCGTGGTCGACCATTTCGGCCGGCCGGACGCTCGTCTGGGCCTGGACCAGCCTGGCTTTCGGGAACTGCTCGAACTGGCGCTGGGCGGTCAGCTGTGGATGAAGGTGTCGGGCATTTATCGCCTTGAAGGCGACGAGCGACAGAACCTGAGCTTCGCCCGCGAAGCCTTGCCGCTGCTGGTGCAGAGCTTTGGCCCGCAGCGCATGGTGTGGGGCAGCGACTGGCCGCACACCCAGCATGAAGGCACGGTGAGTTACCGGACGGTGACGGAGCAGTTGCAAGCGCTGGAATGCTCGCCTCAGGTGATGCGTTCGCTGCTCATCGAGGCACCGCAGGTGCTGTTCGATTTCGCCCCGGTCGAGGCCTGATCAGGCGGTAATGCGCGGGGCAGGCGTCGGGCCGATCGGGGGCGCATCGTGCGGGAAGGCCAACCGTTCGGGCTTGCGCGGCCGGCGCTGGCGGATCAAGGGCGCATGAGCCGGTCATGACCGTCTCCGGGGCACTGGATCCTGATCCGTCTGGCGCTGGCGCCTTCCGGCACATTGCGCAGCAGGAACACGATCAGCAGGCCGTTTTCGAACGTCGCGCCCTGAACCTCAATGTGGTCGGCAAGATGGAACACCAGCCGAAACGCCCCGTGAGCGATGCCCTGATGCAGGTAGGTCGCACCTTCATCGCAGTGGGGGTTGCTTCCACAGACCGTGAGCACATCCTTTTCAAGCTTCAACTCAAGATCACTGGCGCTCAGCCCGGCCGCGGCAATCACGATCCGGTAATGGTCGCTGCCGTAGCGTTCGACGTTATGCGGCGGATAGCAAAGGGGTGTTTCGCTGTGCAGGGCAGATTCAAAGAATTCATTGAAGCGATCGAACCCCACGGATTGGCGGAACAGCGGCGCCAGTGCAGCAGTGGTGGCCATGTCAAAATCTCCTCAGCGTTTGCATGGTGATTAAGACGCGCGTCGTTTCTCGACGTCGCACTTAGCAGTTAGGCTCACCGGCTGGATTAATCAAGCGCCGCGCTGCAATCTCCCCTCAGATTTACGCTATCGGCGCGCAACATTCTGGCTATGCGCAGCCCAGGCGTGGCGCGTCGATTCCGTTGGTGCATCTTGCGTACGCCAGCCACCGCCTAATGCGACAGCCAGACCGACACTGGCCTGCAACCGGCTGGTGTCCACCGCCTGCAAGCGTCGTTGTGCGTCCAGGGCGGCGGTCTGGGCGGTCACCACATCCAGGTAATTCACAGCGCCTGCCTGATAGCTGCTGGTCGCCATGCGTTCGGCGCTGTTCGCGGCATCCACCGCGGCCTGTTGGTCCTGCGATTCCTGCTGCAAGTCCTTCAGTTGCCCCAGATTGTCTTCCACTTCACGCACCGCTTTGAGCACCTGGCTGTGGTACTGCGCGGCGGCTTCTTCAAACTCCGCCCTGGCCTGGCGTTCGTTGGCACTGCGCCGTCCGCCATCGAACAGCGGCAAATTGACCAGCGGTCCCAACGCCCAGTACCGATTGGCCGCAGCGAGCAGATTGCCGCTGCCCTGGGTCTGCCCGCCGAGCAGTCCGCTCAGGCTGAAATCCGGATACCACGCCGCCTTCGCCACGCCGATAGTGGCGTTGGCGGCGAACACCCGACGCTCTGCCGCGGCGATGTCCGGACGTTGCTGCAGCAGATCGCCGGGCAATGCTTGAGGGATGTCAGGCAGTTTCAACGGCTGTGCGTCATGCACCCGCGTGAATTCACTGGGCAGCACGCCCACCAGTTCGGCAATCGCGTGTTCGCTGAGGTCGCTCTGGGCGTTGACGTCGTCCAGCTGCGCCTGCGCTTGCGCCAGCTGGCTTTGCGCGCGGGTCAGGTCAAGTTGCGAGGCAATCTTGCCTTCATAGCGATCCCGGGTCAGCTGCAGCGCCTGGCCATAATCGTCGAGCGACGCCCTGAGAATCTTCGCCTGTGCATCCAGCCCGCGCGCCTGAACGTAAAGCGTTGCGAGCTGGCGTTGCAGGCTCAGCCGCGCGACCGCCAGATCATCGGCAGACGCCTGAGCCTGTGCATCGCCTGCGGCGACCTGATTGCGGATCCGGCCCCACAGGTCCATGTCGAAGCTCAGGCTGAGACCGGCCGTGTCGCTGTTGTAGATCGAAGGCTGCGTGGTGCCGCGCAGCGGTCGGCGATCCGACTGGCGCTGACGCAATGGTGCGACACTGGCCCCGACCTGCGGGAACAGCCCGGCATGCAACTGACTGGCGTAGGCCTGTGAAGCATCGTAATGCGCCAGCGCCGCTGCCAGATCAGGGTTCGCCGCGAGCAACCGCTGTTGCAGGTCGTCGAGCTGTCGGTCCTCGAATACCTGCCACCACTGGCGCTGGAGCTGGTCGGCGGGCTGTGCAGGGTGCCACGGGCCTGCGTCCTCCTTGTAATGCGCCGGCAGCGACACCGTCGGCGTCTGATAGGCGGGCGCCAGCGAACAGCCCTGCAGAGTCATGGCGATGATCAGGGCCAGACCTTCAAGCCTTGGGCGCATGCTCACCTCCGGCATCGGCCATGTGTACGGGGTCGTTCTCGCGCAAGGCGTCGGGCGGGTTGTCGATCACTTTGTCGGTGGCGTGCAGGCCTTGATCGATCACCAGCCGGTCGCCCAGGTCCATGGCGATATGGATGTCGCGCAGGTGCACATGGTCTGCTGCATCGAGGGTGGCGACCTGTGTGCCTTTGGCGCGGAAGATCAGTGCGCTGGCGGGAATGCTGACGCCCCGACCGCCGGCCGCCACGGGCAGGGTCGCGTCGGCATAATCGCCGGGCAGCAGCGAACCGTCCGGATTGTCGGCCACGAACTGCGCGAGCAGAGTGCCTGAGCGCGGATCGACCGCGGTGGAGTCGCCGAGCAGCGTGGCGTGGTACGTCACGCCCGGATGCTCAGGAACGCTCAGTTGCACCTGCATCGCGGGATGGATGACGCTGGCGTAATTCTGCGGGATCGGCACGTACAGGCGCAGGCGGCGCGTGTCGGCCATGCTGAACAGCGGACGGCCGCCGCCATCGTCAGCCTTGATCAACTGGCCGATGTCGGTGTTGCGCGCGGTGATCGTGCCGCTGAAAGGCGCGCGAATGGTTTTGTAAGCCGCGAGGTCCGACAGGCGCTGACAGTCGGCTTCGGCCGCCTGAACATCGGCCTTTGCCGCCGTGGCCGCGGACACCTTCTCGTCGACTTCCTGTTGTGACACCGATTGGGTTGCAAGCAGATGCTGCCAGCGCTCGGCGGTGGTCTGGGCGATCCGTGCGTTGGCCTGTTGTTGGGCCAGGTGCGCGCGGGTCAGCGCCAGTTGCTGATCCAGTTCGGGGCTGTCGATGTGGGCGAGCACCTGACCGGCCTGAACCTGCGCACCGATGTCGGCGCTCCAGTCTTTGAGGTAGCCGCTCACACGGGCGTTGATCGCCGCGTTGCTCCAGGCTTCGAGTCGCGCCGGCAAGCGCAGGGTATTTCCCTGAGCATTCTGCGACGGTGAGACCACGGTGACCACCGGCACCGACTGGCGCTCGGTCCAGTCCGCGACGGCGTGTTCGTGGCGGGTGCGCGCGGCCAGGCCGTTGGCGACCAGCAGCGCGGCCAGCGTCAGGCCGCCGATCCCGGTCAGCATGAGGCGTTTGCGCGTAGGGACGTGTTCAGACGACATGGGGTGTTTCTCCATCGATGGCGCTTGCCGGGGTGTCGGCGGATTGAGGTTTCGAGTGGCGGTGCACGAGGCTGAACACCACGGGCACGAACAGCAGCGTGGCCGTGGTCGCCAGAATCAGACCGCCGATGACCGCGCGTCCCAGTGGCGCGTTCTGTTCCTGGGAAAGCGCCAGCGGCAGCATCCCGATGATCATGGCCAGCGCGGTCATGCACACCGGGCGAAAGCGCGTGTAACCCGCTTCCAGTGCAGCGAGCAGGGCATCGCCATGTTCGGCCAGACGTTCCCGGCAGAAGCTGACCACCAGAATCGAGTTGGCCGTGGCCACGCCCATGCACAAAATGGCGCCGGTCAGCGCTGGCACCGACAGCGACGTCCCGCTGAGGAACAGCATCCAGACGATTCCGGCCAGCGCCGCGGGCAGGGCGGTGATGATCACGAACGGGTCGACCCACGACTGGAAGTTGACCACGATCAGCAGATAGATCAGCACCACGGCACCGAGCAGGCCGAGGCTCAAATCGCTGAAGGCTTCGTGCAGCGCGTCGATCTGACCGTGCAGGCTCACCACGGCGCCTTTGGGCCGAAGGTGCGCCATGCCATCGATGACCTTCTGCACGTCGGCCGCCACGCCACCCAGATCACGTCCCTGAACGTTGGCAAACAGGTCCAGCGTCGGTTCGATGTTGTAGTGGGTGACCACTGCCGGGCTGTTTACTCGCTTGATCGTCGCCAGCCCGCCGAGAATCTGCGACTGGCCGTCACTGCCGGTGATCGGCAAGGCTTCGAGGGTTGGCAGGCTGTCCAGCCGGTATTGCGGCGTGGCGGCGACCACCGAGTACGACACGCCGTTTTTCGGGTTGAGCCAGTACGTCGGCGCCACCTGCGAAGTCCCGGCCAGGGAAGCGCCGAGGCTGGTGGTCACGTCTTTCTCAGTGATGCCCAGCTGCTTGGCGCGCAGGCGATCCACGTTCACTTGCAGCGACGGGTAACCGGTGGACTGCTGAATGCGCAAGTCGGCGATCCCGGGAACATGCTCAAGCCGACGTTGCAGCTCCAGCGCATACGCGCGGTTGGCTTCGCCATTGGGGCCGGAGATCTTCACGTCCAGGGGCGCCGGATTGCCGAAGTTGAGAATCTGGCTGCTGATGTCCGCCGGCAGAAAGGCGAACTGGCTGCCGGGGAAGCTCTGCGGCAGGGCTTCGCGCAGGCGTTTGACGTAGTCGGCGGTTGGCGCGTGGCCTTCTTTGAGGGTGACCTGAATGTCGCCGTCCTGTGGGCCGATGGTGCCGCTGCTGCTGTAGGCCATGTCGATGCCGCTGAGGGGAATGCCGATGTTGTCGATCACCGTTTCCAGTTGATCAGCGGGAATGATCTCGCGGATGCGCTGTTCGATCCGGTCAAACGCCGCTGCACTTTCCTCGATCCGTGTGCCCAGAGGCAGACGCACATGCATCGACAGCGCGCCCGCGTCGGTGGCCGGGAAGAAGTCCTCGCCCAGGCTTGGCAACAGCGCAAAACTGGCGAGCACACAGGCGAGAAAACCGAGGAGGAAGACCCTGCGACGCTTCAGCGCCAGCCCGAGCAGGCCGTGGTAGACGTCACGAATCGCCGAGAAGCGATGTTCGAACCCTTGCTGAAATCGCAGCGCGCTACGCAGGAAAAGGTTGTGCTGACGGCCGTGCTGATCGCCTTCGTGATGGTTGATGAACGCATCTTCCGGATGGTGGCCGGGGCCGCCTTCCAGCACATGGGGCTTGAGCAGAAACATCGCCAGCGTCGGCACCAGGGTGCGCGACAGCAGAAAGGAGCTGCCCATGGCGAAGATCACTGCCAGCGCCATCGGCCGGAACAGGTAACCGGCGATGCCCTGCAACATGAACATCGGCACGAAGACGATGCAGATGCACAGCAGCGAGACGAACGCGGGGCCGACGATCTGCCGCGCGCCATCCATGATCGCGTCCTTCACCGCCTTGCCCTGTTCCAGGTGCCAGTTGATGTTCTCGATCGTCACCGTCGCGTCATCCACCAGAATCCCCACCGCCAGCGCCAGGCCGCCAAGGGTCATGACGTTGAGTGTCTGACCGCTGAGCGACAGCAGTGCGATGGCCGACAGGACCGCCAGGGGGATCGATGCCGCGATGATCAGCGTCGAGCGCCAACTGCCCAGAAACAGCAGGATCATCACGCTGGTCAGCAGTGCGGCAATGATGCCTTCGCGGGCAACGCTGCCGACCGATTCCTTGACGAATACCGAGGCATCGCCGAGCAGCGACGTCTTGAGCGCCGGCGGCAGGGTTTCGTTGATCAGCGGCAGCATGTTGCGGATGTCGTCGACAATCGACAGGGTCGAAATATTGCCGTTCTTCAGCGCAGGCATGAGCACCGCGCGACGGCCGTCGACGCGCACGACGTTGGTCTGCGGCGGGGAGCCGTCGCGCACGTGGGCAACCTGGCCGATGGTGATCAGCGCGCCGTCCACGGTCTTGATCGGCAGGTCGTTGAGTTCGTCAATGGCCTTGGGGCTGTTGTTCAGCAGCACGGTGTATTCGTCGCTGCCCATTTTCGCCGTGCCCACCGGAATGATCTGATTGCCCGCAGCCAGGGCATTGCCCACGTCTTGCGCCGACAGGCCTTTGGCCGCCAGCGCCTGCGGGTCGAGGTCCAGGGTGATCTGACGCTGTCTGCCGCCCATCGGTGTCGGCATCGCCAGGCCCGGCACGGCGCTGAGCGGCAGACGGATGCTGTTCTGCACCAGGTCGCGGATCCGCGCTTCCGACAGCGTCGGGCTGGAAAACGCCATCTGCAGGATCGGCACCGTCGAGGCGCTGTAATTGAGGATCAGCGGCGGCGTGATGCCGGCCGGCATCTGCTTGAGCACGGTCTGCGAGACCGCCGTTACCTGGGCGTTGGCCGTCCGGATATCGACGCCCGGCTGGAAGAAAATCTTGACGATGCCCATGCCCGGCAACGATTGCGACTCGATGTGCTCGATGTCGTTGACCGTGGTGCTGAGCGAGCGCTCGTAGGTGTAGATCACCCGACCGGCCATGGCATCGGGCGACAGGCCGGCGTATTGCCAGACCACCGCGACCACCGGAATACCGATGTCGGGGAACACATCGGTCGGCGTCTTCACGGCCGCCATCGGCCCGACGATACAGATGAAAATCGCCAACACGATGAACGTGTATGGCTTGAGCAATGCAGTCTTGACCAGCCCGAGCATGCCGGAAACCTCCCATTTCGAATCAGCGCAGTCTTGTTGCGCCGACCTAACAGGCAGCTTTCGAGCGAATGAACAAATAGTTAGTCCGGTGCACAAGGAGCTTTCATGGGGGATTCATTTGTTGTTCATGCGGGCGCCGCGCAGCCTTGGCCCCATCGAAATTCACCCTGCGCCACAGGGACTTTTTCAACTGCCGAGGTAGGTGTTCATGAAAGCCAGATCGTTGTTGCTCATCCCCATGTTAGGACTCGTCAGCGTGCTGTCGGCGTGTGCCGGGCCCATGCCCAAAGCCGACCCGAGCGAAGCATGGATCGGCCTGCAGGAAGAGCCTTCCGGGGTATTGATGGCCGAGGATCTGGACGGCAAGCGCCTGAATGACGGCCGCTATTTCGAAGTCAGACCCGGCGCCCACACCCTCGACCTGGATCTGATCGTGGAGCGGGGCGGGGACGACGGGCAAATGAATTGCGAGACGGGCATTCGCTTCGGCCAATTCAAAGCGGGCGAGCATTACACGCTGGTGGAATCGAGCCTGGGCGAAGAGTACCGGGTGAAGCTTGAGGATTCGCGGGGGCATCAGATTGGGCGTAGCAAGGATTTCACCTGTATGCCGGGGTGATGGGAAAGCTGGTTTGTGATCCGGGTAATGTCGCTGCAGGGGCAGAAGCGCGATCCAGGTGGGAGGAGCTTGCTCGCGAAGACTGAATTCCCACCGCCGCACGCCTGCCGGATGCACCGGCCTCTTCCCGGCTGAAGCCGGTCCTACAGACGCCGCATGCCTGCCGGATGCATCGGCCTCTTCCCGGCTGAAGCCGGTCCTACAGACGCCGCACGCCTGCCGGATGCACCGGCCTCTTCCCGGCTAAAGCCGGTCTTACAGAGGCCGCACGCTTGCCAGATGCGCCGGCCTATTCCCGGCTGAAGCCGGTCCTACAGACGCCGCGAGTTTTTCGTAGGACCGGCTTTAGCCGGGAAGCGGTTGGGTTTTTCGCATTTTCCTGTGCGATATCTCGGCAGGATTCCGGATATGTGAATGCTTCCCCGCGCATCCTGTTTCATTTTGTGACGTCGAATAGGCGCAGTCCAAACCCTCGCCAATACTGCGCGGGGGCGGAACATTCCCATACGTGGATTCGTGGATCAGTACTTCGCCGCCCGGGAGGTGGTGAATCGTTTGAAATACGAGTTTGGCCATGCAGTGACCGTCGATATTTTTATCAAGAACCATGATGGTTCCACCAAGTCCTACCGCCAGAACATTCAGCAAATTGACTCTCATGTACCCGAAACCTATGATCGGGCATCGCTTGAGTGCACGCTCAACTCCAGGAGGTTTGGATAATGGCTGCTCCACAAAAACTCAAAACAGTGAAGTCGACGCCGTTATCCGACTTCGTCCGCAACGCCACTTTCGAGGAGAAGGAGCGCGTTTACCTGGAGGTCATGGAGAAAGCCTGGGCGCGGCAGGAAAAGATCATCGAACAAGCCCGAAAAATGTAACGCCCCCCCAATGACAAAGCCGCCCCTGAGGCGGCTTTGTTGTATCACCCCAACGCCAACACCTGCCGGCACTCCAGCACCAGGCTTGCGCCGCCGGAGGGGCTGTTGCCGATGCGCAGTTTGAAGCCGTGCAGGTTGACGATCGCCGCGACGATGGACAGCCCCAGGCCGAAGCCGCTTTGCTGATTGCCTGTCTCGCTGCGGTAGAAACGCTTGAAAACCGCTTCGCGTTCGGCGTCGGGGATGCCGGGGCCGGTGTCCTGTACTTCGATGAACGTGGTGTCGCCTTCGGCCCGGGCGATGACCAGCACCTGGCCGCCCGGCGGGGTGAATTTGATCGAGTTGCTGAGCAGGTTCGACAGGGCTTCGAACAGCAGCGCGCGGTCGCCCACTACCGGCGGCAGGTATTCGGCGACTTTCAGTTGCAGCGAGACGCGGCCTTCCTCCGCCAGCGGCAAGTAGAAATCATGCAGTTCCTGCAGTAACGGCAGCGGATCCAGCTGGCCGAAGGCCGAGCGACGCTGATGATCTTCCAGCTCGGAAATCCGCAACAGGCCGCGAAAGCGCGCCATCAATGTATCGGCGTCGGCAATGACCTGGGCCATTTGCTCGCCTTGGGCGGAGTCTTCCGGCGATTGCTGCTGAATCCGGTAAAGCTGCGCGCGCAGGCGGGTCAGGGGCGTGCGCAGGTCATGGGCGATGTTGTCGCAGACGCCTTTGACCTCGTTCATCAACCGCTCGATGCGGTCGAGCATGGCATTGACGATGTCGGCGAGCATGTCCAGCTCGTCACGTCGATCGGACACCGGCAGGCGTCGGGTCAGGTCGCCGGTGACGATGGCTTCCGCGCTCGCCTGAATCGCACCGATGCGCCGCAGCGGCCGACGTCGCAGCAAATGCCAGCCCGCAGCGCCCGGGATGATCGTCAGTGAGATGCCCCACAGCAGCGCCCGCAGGATCAGCGTGGTCACGGCGAACAGCGAGCCGTTGTCGCGCACCAGCACCAGCCAGCGTTCATCGAGGGTGTGAATGGCCACCGCATCGCAGCTGGCACGGGGCAGATCGGGGTCGTCAGAGTCGATGCAGGTGTCCAGTTCCTGAATCTCGCCGGTGAGCTTCAGGCCCTCGGGAATCTCGCGGATCGGCCCGCTGATGGGTTTCAGGTCTTTGTCAAAAAGCCCGTAGGCGTCGACCGAGCGCATGTCGAACTTGTCGCTGGTGGCCAGTGCGTCATCGAGCTGCGCGCCTTCGAACCGGGAAAACAGCTGCTGGCGCTGCATCAGTGAATGGCGCGCGAGAGTGTTCAGATAACTGGTGACTTCCCAGTACAGCACCCCCATTAGGATGCTGCTCCAGGCCACGAACAGGAAACTGTACAGCGCCAGCAGTCGGCTGCTGGAGGAGCGCCAGCCCTTAGACGGGTTCGGCAATGACATAACCTGAGCCTCGAACGGTACGTATCAGCGGCGTCAGGGTAGGAGGATCGATTTTCTTGCGCAAGCGACCGATGTGCACATCGATGAGGTTGGTGCCGGGGTCGAAGTGATAACCCCAGACTTCTTCGAAAATCATCATGCGGGTGATGATCTGGCCGCTGTTGCGCATCAGGAATTCCAGCAGCTTGTATTCGGTGGGCAGCAGGTTCAGCGGCTGGCCGGCGCGGCTGGCTTCGCGGGTGATCAGGTTGAGCTCCAGATCGGCGACCCTGAGCATGGTTTCCGCCTGAGTAACGGGGTTGCTGCGGCGCAGCAGGACCTCGACACGAGCAGCCATCTCGTCGGATGCGAACGGTTTGGAGAGGTAGTCGTCGCCCCCGGCGCGCAGGCCGCGGACCCGTTCATCGACGTCGGACAGGGCACTGATCATCAGGATCGGCGTGGCAATGCCCAGTGCGCGCATGGTCGTGACAATCGCCAGGCCGTCGACCTCCGGCAGCATGCGATCCAGGGTGATCAGGTCGTAATCTCCGCTCACCGCGCGCACCAGGCCTTCGCGGCCGTTGTCGACCCAATCCACCTGAAGCCCGTGGCTGCTTAACTCAGCCACGATTTCCTTGGCGGTGACGGCATCGTCTTCGATTGTCAGGATTCGGGTCATTGGATGTCTGAACCACGTAGTGACTGAAGGCCATATTTTGCCTTTAAACGTAGCCAAAATTTCTTAAAAATAATTTAAGAAGGGCGAAGGGCATTGTTTTCAGCTCAACACAGGGTCTTGCGACTCTGCGTCATACGCCCTTGCGTCCGTTGTCTTCCCGATCCTGCCCCGTGGGTTGCTTGCGCTGCGCCCCTTGCTTCTTCGGCGCGCCGCTCTCGCTGCGAATCTGCGCATGGCTGATCAACGCGAAGATGAAGCTGCCACCGATGATATTGCCGGCCAGGGTCGGGCCTGCGAACACCATCCAGAACTCCCTCCAGCTCAGCTCACCGGCGAAGACCAGGTACGACACTTCCGCCGAACCCACGACGATGTGGGTGAAATCGCCCAGTGCCATCAGGTACGTGATCATCACGATGATCACGATCTTGGCGTTCTCCATCGACGCAATCATCCAGACCATCGTCGCGATCATCCAGCCTGAAATGATGCCTTTGGCGAACATTGTGTTCACATCGTTTTCCATGACCTTGCGGCCGATCTCGAGGAAAGCCGCGTCAGTCTTTGGATCGAAGATCGGCAGATGGAGCATGACGTAGGCCACCAGCAGGGTGCCGCACAGGTTGCCCACCAGCACCACGCTCCACAGCCGGAACAGGCGACCGATATTGCTCAGGGTGAACTTGGTCATCACCGGCAGAACCGCCGTGATGGTGTTTTCCGTGAACAGTTGCTGACGTGCCAGGATCACCGCCAGAAAGCCTGCGCTGTAACCGAAGCTGGCGATGGCCTTGAAACCTTCGCCGTCGGGGAGTCTGGAATTGAGCAGCCCCATGGCCATCAGCGAAAGGCCCATGGTCAGACCTGCTGCCAGTGCGGACCAGAACAGCGCCGCGACGTTGCGCTCGAGTTCCTGATCGCCCTGCATGCGGATCGTCTCGTGCAGAACGGCGGCCCGGGGCGGCTGGTTTTCATCGATATCGCGTTCTTCTTCGGGCGTCAGGCCGGGGGTTTTGCCGTCTTGTTCAGTGTCCATGCTGCTTCTCTTGGGTAGTCTGGCGGTTTGCTGAGGGAGACGGTCAGTTTTTTCGGTGTACCTGCTGCGCCGTGCTGTTGGTTGAGACACAATCCGCTCCCCGTCGTTCGCCCCTGCGCGGCGGCTTTTCATTGATTCGGGAGACCCCGCCGTGACCCTTCATATTCGAGACGCTAGCCGCGCCGATGCCGCCGTGATTCTGGGCTTCATCACCGAGCTTGCGATCTACGAAAAAGCCGAGCACGAGGTCAAGGCCAGCGTCGCCGACATCGAGCGCAGCCTGTTTGACGAGCCGTCACCGGCCAAGGCGCTGATTTGCCTGCTGGACGACCAGCCCATCGGTTTTGCGGTGTATTTCCTCAGCTATTCGACGTGGCAGGGCCGCAAGGGGCTGTACCTGGAAGACCTGTTCGTGTCTGCCAGCCAGCGCGGGATTGGCGCGGGCAAGCAACTGCTGCGGCATCTGGCGAAGATCGCCCATGACACCGGATGCGGTCGTTTCGAATGGAGCGTGCTGGACTGGAACCAGCCCGCGATCGATTTCTATAAATCGATTGGCGCCGAGCCGCAGGACGAGTGGGTGCGGTATCGGATGGAAGGGGAAGGACTGAAGCGGTTTGCGTCGGGGCAGGATTGACGAAGAGTTATCGTTTAAATCAGATCCTGTAGGAGCGTGGCTTGTCCCGCGAACGGCTGCGCAGCGGTCGTAAAACCTGTTTCCACGGTGTGTCTGATACACCGAGCAGTCTGGTTTTACTGCCACTTCGCGCCAGTTCGCGGGACAAGCCACGCTCCTACAAAGCAAGCGCGTTGATGTTCAAAAGCGGGTTCAGCCAGTCACATCAGCACTATCAATCCGCACCACACCCGCTGCCGTCAGGTCCTGCCACGCCTTTTCCAGCGACCCGCCGAGGTCGATCGCCTTGCACGCGTCAGCGATCACCCACGTGTTGAACCCGGCCGCTCGCGCATCCAGCGCCGACCACGCCACACAGAAATCCAGCGCCAGACCGACCACGAACACGCTGTCGATGCCGCGCTCCTTCAGGTAGCCGGCCAGGCCGGTCTGGGTGCTGCGGTCTGCTTCGACGAATGCCGAATAGCTGTCGATGCCGGCATTGCAGCCCTTGCGCAGGATCAGCTGGGCATGAGCGATGTCGAGGTCGGCGTGCAGCCGGGCGCCCTGCGTGCCTTGCACGCAATGGTCAGGCCACAGCGTCTGCGCGCCGTAAGGCAGGGTGATGCTGTCGAACGGGCTGCGCCCGGCATGGCTCGATGCGAAGGAAATATGCCCGGCAGGGTGCCAGTCCTGGGTGATCACCACGTTGCGAAACTGCGCGCCGAGGCGGTTGATCAGCGGCACCAGCGCATCGCCCTCGGCCACCGCAAGCGCGCCGCCGGGCATGAAGTCGTATTGCATGTCGATGACCAGCAGCGCAGCACGCGGGTCGCCGGGCAACAGGTCGAGGGAAGTGGTCATCCTCTGAGTCCTTGAGCAGTGTCTGGAAACACCGCCATTGACGCACAGACCCGCGCGGGCCGGTATTCACGTCAGTGGCGGCCGGTTCGTCAGGCGAAAACGCGGATCGGCTTGCCGGCATGCCAGGCCTGGATATCCTCGATCATCTGGCTGAAGAACATCTGGTAGTTGTTCTGAGTGACGTAGCCCACGTGCGGCGTTGCCAGCAGATTCGGCAGGCTGCGGAACGGATGGTCCTTGGGCAGCGGCTCGATACCGAAGACGTCCAGCGCCGCGCCGGCGATCTTCTTCTGCTGGAGAACCTCGATCAGGGCTTCTTCATCGACAATCGGGCCGCGCGCGGT
Source organism: Pseudomonas sp. efr-133-TYG-103a (assembly GCF_030209235.1). Lineage (NCBI taxonomy): Bacteria > Pseudomonadati > Pseudomonadota > Gammaproteobacteria > Pseudomonadales > Pseudomonadaceae > Pseudomonas > Pseudomonas sp. efr-133-TYG-103a. Next base: position 5,592 of record NZ_JARVSK010000025.1, on the reverse strand, counting down.
GTTGACCAGATAGGCCGTCGGTTTCATGCGATTCAAGGATTGTGCGTCCACCACACCGCGGCTGCGGTCGCTGAGCACCAGATTGACCGAAATCACGTCCGACTGCTCGAACAGTGCCTGCTTGCTGACGTAAGTCACGCCGTGCTCGGCAGCGCGCTCGGCGGTGAGGTTTTCACTCCAGGCGATCACCTTCATGTCGAACGCCTGAGCGTAACGGGCGATCTTCTGGCCTATGCTGCCCAGACCCACGATGCCCAGCGTCTTGCCGTACAGGTCGCTGCCGATGCCGATCTGCCAGTTTCCGGCGCGCAGCGAATTGGCCTCGTCGACGATGTTGCGCGTCAGCGCCATGATCAGCGCCCAGGTCAGCTCGGGCGCTGCATATTTGTAGCTGTCAGTGCCCACGACCGTGATGCCCAGACGCGCTGCGGCCTTGAGGTCCAGCGCGGCATTACGCATGCCGCCGGTGACCAGCAGCTTCAGATCGGGCAGTTGGCTGAGCAGGGCGTCGTCGAAGATCGTGCGCTCGCGCATCACGCAGATCACATCGAAATCTTTCAGGCGGGCAACCATCGTCGCGGTGTCGGCAGGATAGTCGTGGAGGAACGTGACGTTGCCGATCGGCTTGAGGGCTGTCCAGTCCACCACGTCTTGTGCAACGGATTGCCAGTCATCGAGTACGGCAATTCTCAGCGCGGAATCCTGAGTCATCTATCTAGGCCTCGTTCAAGGAGCACATTGGATTTGTGGCGCTCACAGTACGCCTGAGCAAGTGTCGGAGCGAATTTTTTCGCGATGAGAGGGTGCAGGCAACAGGGGGATGCAAGTGCCCCGGCGTCTTGCGAAGTGGCTCAGTTGAACAGGCCGGCGGCAATGTTGATCGAGAACCCGAGTATCGAGGTGTTGAACAGGAAGCCAATCAGCGACTGCGCCAGCACCACTTTTCGCAGGCTTCGGGTGGCCACGCCGACATCTGACGTCTGCACGGCAACGCTGATGGTGAAGGAGAAGTAAAGGAAATCCCAGTAATCAGGGTTCTGCTCGCCGTCGGCGAAGCGCAGGGCAGCCTTTTCTCCGTTCCAGGTGTAGAACATCCGCGCGTAGTGCAGGCTGAACACCACGCCGGTCAGCAGCCACGAACCGATAATCGTGAAGCCGGTAAACGCGTAATGCAGCGCCTTGTCGCTGGGTGTCATGCCCTTGATGCCGGCCAGCTCCAGAACGATGGCGGCCAGGCTCGCGAGCGCCGCAACGCTCACCACCATCAGCACCAGACCGGCGTTTTCGTCTTCGACTTCGGCGATGCGTCTGACGTCTTCGGCATTGGATTTGAACGTGCGCTGCATGATCAGGATCATGTAGATCCACCCGGCCACGTTCCACGCAATCAGGCATTTGCTGGTCAGTGTGATGTCGGGTGCGATGAATGAAGCGGCGATCCCGGCGGCAATACCGAGCCCGGTGGCGATGGTCAGGCGAGGATGAGTCTGGGTGAGATGGGACATGGACGGCGTCGCAGCAGTGGAATGGGCAAACCATAGCATGCGGTGATGGCACCGGCGGGTGAAGAAAAACGGCGCGCAAGGGGTTACGCGCCGGTCGCCAGTCGGCAATTTACGTGGATCGGTTCAAGCGGGCGGGCAGGCCGGGTTCAGCGAACCAGGCACGGCTGCTTGTTGTTGAATTTCCAGTCTGGAACGAGGAACTGCATGGCCACGCTGTCATCGCGCGCGCCCAGGCCCATGCCTTTGTACAGCTCATGCGCCTTGGCCACCTGGTCCATGTCGATTTCCACGCCCAGCCCCGGCTTCTTCGGCACTTGCACGTTGCCGCCGATGATCTGCAACGGCGCTTTAGTCAGGCGCTGGCCGTCCTGCCAGATCCAGTGCGTGTCGATCGCGGTAATGTTGCCCGGCGCAGCGGCGGCCGCGTGGGTGAACATCGCCAGAGAGATGTCGAAGTGGTTGTTGGAATGCGAGCCCCAGGTCAGGCCCCATTCGTTGCACATCTGCGCCACGCGCACCGAGCCTTGCATGGTCCAGAAGTGCGGGTCCGCCAGCGGGATGTCCACCGACTGCAACTGGATCGCGTGGCCCATCTCGCGCCAGTCGGTGGCGATCATGTTCGTGGCCGTGCGAAGGCCGGTGGCGCGGCGGAATTCGGCCATCACTTCGCGTCCCGAGTAACCGTTTTCCGCACCGCACGGGTCTTCGGCGTACGCCAGCACCTTATGTTGATCGCGGCACAGACGGATGGCCTCTTTCAGCGACCAGGCGCCGTTCGGGTCAAGGGTGATGCGCGCTTTCGGAAAACGCTCGGCCAGCGCGGTCACCGCTTCGATTTCCGCATCGCCGCTGAGCACGCCGCCCTTGAGCTTGAAGTCCTCGAAACCGTATTGCGCGTACGCAGCCTCGGCCAGACGCACCACGGCTTCCGGGGTCAGGGCCTCCTCGTGACGCACGCGAAACCAGTCGTTCTCGGCGTCGTTTTCCGTGCGGTAGGGCAGGTTGGTTTTCTTCTGGTCGCCGACATAGAACAGGTAACCGAGCATTTTCACCTGGTCGCGTTGCTGGCCTTCGCCGAGCAGGGCCGCCACCGGCACTTCCAGGTGCTGGCCAAGCAGGTCGAGCACCGCCGCTTCGATGCCCGTCACTGCGTGAATCGTGATGCGCAGGTCGAACGTCTGCAGGCCGCGACCGCCGGCGTCGCGTTCAGCGAAGGTGCGGCGCACGTCATTGAGAATTTTCTGATAGTTGCCAACGGTGCTGCCGACGACCAGCGAGCGGGCGTCTTCCAGGGTCTGACGAATTTTCTCACCGCCTGGAATCTCGCCGACGCCGGTGTGCCCGGCGTTGTCCTTGAGGATGACAATGTTGCGGGTGAAATAAGGCCCGTGAGCGCCGCTCAGGTTGAGCAGCATGTCGTCATGGCCGGCAACCGGAATGACCTGCATCTCGGTGATGACGGGAGTGCTGCCGGAGTTCTGTGTGGTCATGGCTAAATCCTTAGTGGTACGTGAAGCCGTAGCAACGAGGTTTCAGGGATCAGGAATGGCTGGCGGTTGCGCTGACTTTTTCGACCGGCACGGCACCGGGCTTTGGCGTCGTGCGCACGGTGAACACCAGAATCGCGGCGATGATCGAGGTCGCGGTCAAGCCGTAGAGGCCGCCCTGGATGGAGCCGGTCTGCTGTTCGAGGATGCCGAAGGTGGTCGGCGCAACGAAGCCGCCGAGGTTGCCCACCGAGTTGATCAACGCGATGACGCCTGCGGCGATGCGTGCATCCAGGTAGCCCTGCGGGATCGGCCAGAACAGCGACGAAGCCGATTTGAAGCCCATGGCCGCGAAGCAGATGGCGATGAACGCGAAGACCGGGCCGCCGGTGGTGGACATGAACATCCCTGCGGCAGCGATCAGCAATGCCGTCGCGACCCATGCCTGCTGATGCTTCCACTTGGCCGACAACGAGGCGAAGCCGTACATGCAGACGATGGCGATGAACCAGGGAATCGAGTTGAACAGGCCGACCTGGAAGTCGCTCAGATCGCCCATTTTCTTGATGATGCTGGGCAGCCAGAACGTCGCGGCATAAATGGTCAGCTGGATGAAGAAATACATCAGGCAGAACAGGATGATCTGCGGATCCTTGAGCAGCTTGCCAATGGTCAGCTTGACCGGGCTTGCGGCCTCACGGGCACGCTGTTCGGCGTCGATGGCCTCGACCAGCGCGTCCTTTTCGGCGGCGCTCAGCCACTTGGCATCGTGGGGTTTGGAGTCCAGCCAGAACCAGACGAAGAAGCACAGGCCGACCGAGAACATCCCCTCGATGAAGTACATCCACTGCCAGCCGTGCATGCCCAGGCCTTCGATCTGTAGCAGCAGGCCGGAGAGCGGTCCGGAAATCAGCGAGGCGAATGCCGAGCCGCTGAGGAAGATCGCAATCGCCTTGCCCCGTTCGACGCTTGGCAGCCAGCGGGTGAAGTAATAGATCACCCCGGGAAAGAAGCCTGCCTCGGCCACACCCAGCAGAAAACGCAGGATGTAGAAATGGGTTTCGGTCTGGATGAACGCCATGCCGGCGGCCACCAGACCCCAGGTCAGCATGATGCGGGTCAGCCAGATGCGTGCGCCGACCTTCTGCAGAAGGATGTTGGAGGGGACTTCGAACAGCGCGTAAGCGATGAAGAACAAGCCGGCGCCAAAGCCGTAGGCGGCGGCGCCGATGCCCAGGTCATGTTCCATGTGACTACGTACGAAGCCGATATTGACCCGGTCGATGTAGTTGACGATGAACATGATGACGAACAGCGGCAGGATGTGCCGTTTGACTTTCGAGACCGCCGACAGCAAGACGGAATCGTCCGCGTCATGCACCCGAGATGAGGATGTATTCACTCTGATTAACTCCCACTGATTATTTTTATGCGGGTTGGAGCTTCTGTGTGTGACAAGGTGTGTGCGCCTTGTTGTTAGTCATCATACAAGTAAGGGCGTCTTCCGCAACCGGTTTTACCGGGCTTGCAGGAATTTTTTTGCCGGAATAATCTTGCTTGTCTGACAAGTTGGATGAGTGCCTCTCAGCCTTGAGAAGCCCTGCTTTGCGGGGGTCTGGCCTTGCGCCGAGCGCTTGCTGATATTCGCAAGCGGCGATTGAGCCAACTCATCCAGCCCGGAAAAATACAAGTGCGCCGGATGCGGTTCCGGCGTGAAATCTGCCACTGATCGGACAACCTCCATGCCGACGCCAGCTTATGTTGCTCCAAAAAGACGCCAGCACAACCTCGCCACTGACCTGGTCACCGATCTGAGTCAGCGGATCCTGATGGGCAGCATCGCGCCGGGTGCCAAGCTGCCGTCCGAGAGCGAAATCGTCCGCGAGCATGGCGTCAGCCGGACAGTCGTGCGCGAAGCCATTTCCAAGTTGCAGGCTTCAGGGCTGGTGGAAACCCATCAGGGCAAGGGCACCTTCGTGTTGCCACGTTCGGAGCAGAGCGGCTTGCACCTGAAAATGGAAACCGTGTTCAGCGTGCGGCACATCATCGAACTGCGCATGGGGCTTGAAACCCAGGCCGTTGCCCTGGCGGCACAGCGTCGTACTCAGGAGCAATTGGTGGCGATGCGCGCGGCGCTCGATGACTATCAGGATCTGCTCGCCAAGGAGGACAGCTGCGTGGAAGCAGACCGGCGCTTTCATCTGCTGATCGCCGAAGCGACAGGCAACCCTTATTTCGTCGAAATCCTGCAGAACCTCGGCAACGCCGTCATTCCGCGCAGCCGCATCGCCTCGAGCGAGCGCGCAGGGTCGAGCCTCACTCACCATGCTTACCTGGCGAACCTCGAACACGAGGCGATCCTGGCCGCCATCCGCCGCCAGGACCCCGACGCCGCACGCGCCGCAATGTGGACACACCTGAGCAACAGCCGCGAACGGCTGGCACCTGTGGAATAAGAGAAATCAGCCTTCCCGGCTAAAGCCGGTCCTACGGAAAGGTTGCCGCGCCTGTAGGACCGGCTTCAGCCGGGAAGAGGCCGGTACATCGCTGGCTATGCAGTGTTTGGAAATCAGCCTTCGCGAGCAAGCTCGCTCCTACAG
>NZ_JARVSK010000019.1:0-251821 GCF_030209235.1 Pseudomonas sp. efr-133-TYG-103a | reverse complement strand
GTGGGAGTGAGCTTGCTCACGAAGAGGCCGGTTCATCCGACGCAGATGCATCGGTCGGAAATCAGTCTTCACGAGCAAGCTCGCTGCCACAGGTTTGGTCATTGGCTCGCCTCCGAATCGCTGCAAAACCCCGGTGGGAGTGAGCTTGCTCACGAAGAGGCCGGTTCATCCGACGCAGATGCATCGGTGGGAAATCAGTCTTCGCGAGCAAGCTCGCTGCCACGGGTTCTATGATCGGCACTGAACCTGTCAGCCTCGCAAGGCCCTCAAACCACCTGCTGAGGGGCGGCGAATGCTGCGTCGAGCGGTGCGGTGTCGAAGGTCTGGATCAGCTCGATCAGAATCTGCGTCGCCGGCCCCAGCGGTTTGTCCTTGCTGGAATAAAGGTAGAAGGTCGGGTGACGGCTGCCACCTTTGTCCAGCGGCAGGATCTTCAGCACGCCTTCCTTTATCTCGCGCTCGATCATGTGCCTCGGCAACCAGGCGAAGCCCAGGCCGCTGCTGACGAAGGTGGCCGCGGTCGCCAGACTGCCGACCGTCCAGCGCTGCTCGGCGCCCAGCCAGCCGACGTCCCTTGGCTGGTTGCGGCCCGAGTCGCGGATCACCACCTGAAGCTGGCTTTCCAGGTCCTGGAAATTCAACTCCCGCTGCATCTGATGCAACGCATGCTCGGGATGCGCCACGGCAACGAACTCGACGTCGCTCATTTCAGTGCCCAGATAGCCCGGAATGCTGAACCCGCTGATCGCCAGATCGGCCACGCCTTCAAGTAACACTTCCTCCACGCCGGACAGGACTTCTTCGCGCAGACGCACGCGACAGCCGCGGCTTTGCGGCATGAAGGCAGTCAGCGCACGAACCAGGCGCGCGTTCGGGTAAGCGGCGTCCACCACCAGCCGCACCTCGGCTTCCCAGCCCTGTTCCATGTGGTGGGCCAAATCTTCCAGCTGACTGGCGTTCTTCACCAGTTGCCGCGAACGGCGCAGCAGCACCTCGCCGGCCTCGGTCAGTACTGCCTTGCGCCCGTCGATGCGCAGCAAAGGCACGCCGAGCTGATCCTGCATTCTGGCCACGGTATAGCTGACAGACGACTGCGAACGGTGCAGCGCTTCGGCTGCCTGGGCGAAACCGCCATGGTCGACCACGGCCTGCAAGGTGCGCCATTGATCAAGGGTCACGCGGGGCGCTTTCATCTCTCGCTCCTTTAGTCCTAAGCTGGCAGTCCTTACACACTCTCGTCTGGAGACTGCCGAATGAAAAAATTCTGTTGTGTGCTGCTGGCCATGCTGCCGTTGATCGCGTTTGCCTACCCGATCGACGTGGAGAAGGACCTCAAGGGCGTGCAGATCGATTACAACAGCCACGACACCGCTTATGACATCGGCAACATCACCGTGAATAACTACGGCGATGTTCCCGCCAAATGCAGCGTGGTTTTCCGCAACGGGCCGGAGGCTCCGCGCACCCGACGCGTGCAGGTTGCGCCGAAGGGCAGCACCGAAGTCACCGCAAAATTCAACCGCGAGATCGTCAAGCTGCGCATCAAGCTCAGCTGTGAGCCGCTTTGACGCAGGCCTTGCGACAGGGAGAGCGTAATGCTCTTCCCTGCATAAAACAAATTATTAGATGTTTAGCAGCAGGTTTTTGCGCTTTTTAATCGATTTGTCCGAGCATAATCTTCACTCCATCGAATTCAACCCCCTCATTCATTCGCTGGAGGCCACACCCATGTCTCGCGTCCTGATCATCGAAAGCAGCGCCCGTCAGCAAGACTCCGTTTCCCGTCGCCTGACCCAACAATTCATCAGCCAGTGGCGCGCCGCGCACCCCGCTGACGACATCACCGTGCGTGATCTGGCAGTCAAGCAAGTGCCGCACCTGGACGTCGACCTGCTGGGCGGCTGGATGAAGCCTCAGGATCAGCGCAGCGCCGTGGAACAGGCTGCACTGGAACGCTCCAACGAGTTGACCGACGAGCTGGTGGCGGCGGATGTCGTGGTGCTCGCCGCGCCGATGTATAACTTCGCGATCCCCAGCACCCTCAAATCCTGGTTCGACCACGTGCTGCGTGCCGGCGTGACATTCAAGTATGGCGAGACCGGACCGCAAGGTCTGCTCACAGGCAAACGCGCTTTCGTGCTGACCGCCCGCGGCGGCATCTACGCCGGCAGCACGCTGGATCATCAGGAACCTTACCTGCGTCAGGTGCTGGGATTCGTCGGCATCCACGACGTGACGTTCATCCATGCCGAAGGCCTGAACATGGGCGGCGATTTCTCCGAGAAAGGCCTCAATCAGGCCATCGCCCGGCTGGCTCAGGTCGCCTGACCGCGTGAGAGTGATCGCTTAATCGGCCGTTAATGCCGCCGCGCGATCATTCTCGCGTTCATCGACTCCCCTTGGCACTCGTCCCGCTCCTGAGTGCATTGCCCGATCGACCCGCCTGATTGCGCCGGGTCATCGGGTTTTTTCTTGTCTGCGCAACCGCCGTCCGCCTGGGTGACGGGTATCGCTTGAACAGCATCGCTCGAACCCGCTAAGGTCGCCGCCTTCAAAAAAGGGGCAACCATGGGCTATCTACTTTTCGTCACGCTGATTCAGGCGTTTTCCTTCAGCCTGATCGGCGTGTATCTGGCAGGGCACGTCGACAGTTACTTCGCCGTGCTGATTCGTGTGGTACTGGCCGGACTGGTGTTCATTCCCCTGACGCACTGGCGTCGGGTTCCGGCGCCATTCGTGCGTGGCATGTTGCTGATCGGCGCGCTGCAGTTCGGCGTGACCTATGTCTGCCTGTACTTGAGTTTCCGTGTGCTGACGGTGCCCGAAGTGCTGCTGTTCACCATTCTCACGCCACTGCACGTGACGCTGATCGAGGATGCGCTCAATCGCCGTTTCAATCCGTGGGGGCTGCTGGCGGCGATTGTCGCAGTGCTCGGCGCGGTCATCATTCGGTACGACCGCGTGGACCCCGACTTTCTCGGCGGCTTCTTGCTGCTGCAACTGGCCAACTTCACCTACGCGGCGGGGCAGGTGCTGTACAAACATCTGGTGGCGCGCCATCCCAGCGAGCTGCCGCACTACCGGCGCTTCGGTTTCTTCTACCTGGGCGCGCTGGCCGTCGCGCTTCCCGCGTTTCTGCTGTTTGGCAACGCTCAGCATCTGCCCGATGCGCCGCAACAATGGGTTGTTCTGTTGTTTCTGGGATTGTGTTCGACGGCGCTTGGCATGTACTGGTGGAACAAAGGCGCCTGTATGGTCAACGGCGGCACGCTGGCGGTGATGAATAACCTGCATGTGCCGGTCGGCCTGCTGATAAATCTGCTGATCTGGGGGCAGAACGAAGACCTTGGAAAACTGTTTTTCGGCGGTCTGGTGATCGTTTTTTCGGTGTGGATCAGTCGGCGCGGACTCGATAAACAGCCGTTGAATCGCTGAAATAGCGGCGCTAGACGCCTGCGCTGCTGACATCATCGAGGTTGATGTTTGATATCTGCGAGCTTGGTTTTTCATGTTGGGGCTAACCGAATAGATTGGCTCCAACGAAACGAATCAACCCCACTTACTCAAAGTTCTGCGGAGATCGCCCTCATGAAAAAATCAATCGCCTTCGGTTTTGCACTTTCGATCCTGGCTGCCGGTTCTGCTTTTGCCGCTCCGGAAAAAACCTACCAACGCGCTATCGTTGATGTTTCCAGCGCCACTGTCCTGGACAGCAAAGTAGCCAGCAAAGACGCCATCAAGCCTTTCGACACCAAGTCGTCGAGCACCGTGATCGTTGCAGAGAACCGCAAAGAGTTCGGTTCCAGCTATCAGCGCTACTGATAACGGCAAGACTGTACGCAACGCATTAAAGCCCGGCACACGCCGGGCTTTTTATTTGCCCAGAATAAACTCAAGGCGGTTCCGTAGTGCCCCGATTCTACTTGCGTTCGCGCGCAGTTCGGGGGGCTTCTGCACATGGCTCAATGCCCGAATGCCCGTGCCAGACGGCTGCAAGCCTTATATCAGCGGGCTTGATGTCGAATATGCCCAAGCTTGGTTTTCCATTGTCCGCACAGCCGGGTAACTTGGCTCCAACGAAACGAATTAACCCCACTTACTCAAAGTTCTGCGGAGATCGCCCTCATGAAAAAATCAATCGCCTTCGGTTTTGCACTTTCGATCCTGGCTGCCGGTTCTGCTTTTGCCGCTCCGGAAAAAACCTACCAACGCGCTATCGTCGATGTTTCCAGCGCCACTGTCCTGGACAGCAAAGTAGCCAGCAAAGACGCCGTCAAGCCTTTTGATACCCAGTCGTCGAGCGCCGTGATCGTTGCGGACAACCGCAAAGAGTTCGGTTCCAGCTATCAGCGCTACTGATTACAGCAAGACGGCATCAAACGCATTAAAGCCCGGCGCACGCCGGGCTTTTTATTGCCGATCATAAAGTCAGATTGACGGAGTTTATTGCGCCAATAGTGCTTTCCCTATTATCAGCGCAATCGATGTTCAGCATAAGTCGCGGTGTTTTTTAATTCGTCGGCGATGGGAATAGATTGAATCCAACGCCACGATTCACCCCCAACTACCGGAGACACTGATCATGAAAAAATCCATCGCCCTGGGCTTCGCGTTGTCGGTTCTGGCAGCCACCTCTGCCTTCGCCAGTCCGCAAGCTTCCACCGCCGGCCAGACCATCGTTCTGGAACCCACCTACATCCACGCCACGGCCATCAATGCCGACGGCGCAGATAAAACCAGCGTCAAACCTTTCGCCAGCCCATCGACCAACACTGTTATCGTCGCTGACAACCGCAAAGAATTCGGCTCGCAGTATCAGCGTTACTGAGTGCAGCAATCGCGCACTGACTATCAAAAGCCCGGCGGACGTCGGGCTTTTTGTTGCGCGAGTGAAAAGGCGCAGCCTCTGCTTCCATGTATACACCGGCTCTGCGCGCCAATGTCTTACGACCTTGCCAGACCGATCCGCATGTCCGATCCACTCGGCTGCTGATAAAGACTCAGCCCGAACTCCGGCAACACCGCTAGCAGGTAATCGAAGATATCGCCCTGGATGCGTTCGTAGTCGGCCCAACTGGTGGTGCGCGTGAAGCAGTAGATTTACAGCGGAACCCCCTGCGCTGTCGCCTCCATCTGGCGCACCATGCAGGTCATGTCCGGGTGAACGTCCGGATGGCTTTTCAGGTACGCCAGCGCGTAGGCGCGGAAAGTACCGATATTGGTGATCCGGCGCCGGTTTGCCGACAATTCCGCAACGCTGCCCTGAGCCTCGTTCCAGGCTTTGAGCTCGGCTTTCTTGCGGCCCATGTAGTCCGTCAGCAGGCGAACCTGGGTCAGTTTCAGTTCCTCGCTGTCCGACACGAAGCGCACCGCGCTGGCATCGATGTACAAGCTGCGCTTGATCCGCCGACCGCCAGCCTGCTGCATGCCGCGCCAGTTCTTGAACGATTCGGACATCAGCCGCCAGGTCGGGATCGAGACAATGGTCTTGTCGAAATTCTGCACCTTGACGGTGTGCAGCGTGATATCCACCACATCGCCATCGGCGCCGACTTGCGGCATTTCGATCCAGTCGCCCACCCGCAACATGTCGTTGCTGGTCAGTTGGACGCTGGCGACGAACGACAGCAACGTGTCTTTGTAAACCAGCAGAATGACCGCCGACATCGCGCCCAGGCCCGACAGCAACAGCAGCGGCGAGCGGTCGATCAGCGTTGCGACGATGATGATCGCGGCGAACACATACAGAATCATTTTCGCCAACTGCACGTAGCCCTTGATCGACCGCGTTCGGGCGTGTTCGGTACGGGCGTAGATGTCCAGCAGCGCATTGAGCAGCGCGCCAAGGGTGAGCATCAGCGAGAGGATGGTGAACGCCAGGGCGACGTTACCCAGCACGTGGCTGGCCACCGGCGTCAGATCGGGCACCAGGTTTAGGCCGAACTGGATCACCAGCGACGGCGTGATCTGTGCGAGTCGATGGAAGACTTTGTTATGCAGAAAGTCGTTCAGCCAGAACAGCGCCGGCTGGCGGCCGAGGGCTTTCATACCGTGCAGCAGCAGGAAGCGCGCAAGGCGGCCAAGTGCGAAAGCCGCGATCAGCAACATGAACAACCCCAGCGTCGCGCGCAGCACGGGTTGGTGTTCGAGCAGGTCCCAGATCTCCTGGGCGCGGAGCCAGATCGAGTGAGTGTCCATGGGCGCAGATTCTCCTGATGAAAAAAAGGGCGCGATTAGAGCACTGTTGAGCAACACAAAGCAGTGCGCGGCAGATCCGGTAACAAAATAGGCCGTTCGAGGTAAAGAGACTCGGCGAAGACCGCTTAAACCGGTAACCTATGCGACTGTTTTTTTGTATTCCGCCGAGGTAACACCCGTGTTCTCCCAATTCGCCCTGCACGAACGCCTGCTCAAAGCCGTGGCCGAACTCAATTTCGTCGAGCCTACGCCTGTGCAAACAGCGGCCATTCCGCTGGCGCTGGAAGGACGCGATCTGCGGGTGACGGCGCAAACCGGCAGCGGCAAGACTGCCGCGTTCGTATTACCGATGCTCAATCGCCTCATGGGGCCGGCCAAGGTTCGCGTGGACATTCGCGCCTTGATCCTGTTGCCGACCCGCGAGCTGGCACAGCAGACGCTCAAGGAAGTGGAGCGCTTTTCGCAGTTCACCTTCATCAAGGCGGGGCTGATCACCGGCGGTGAGGATTTCAAGGTTCAGGCCGCGATGCTGCGCAAGGTGCCGGACATTCTGATCGGCACGCCGGGTCGCCTGCTCGAGCAACTGAATGCGGGCAATCTGGACCTCAAACAGGTGGAGCTGCTGGTGCTCGATGAGGCCGACCGCATGCTCGACATGGGGTTCGCCGAAGACGTCGAGCGTCTGGCGGGCGAGTGCGCCAACCGTCAGCAGACCATGCTGTTCTCGGCCACCACCGGTGGGTCGGGCCTGCGCGAGATGATCGCCAAGGTGTTGAAGGATCCTCAGCATCTGCAAGTCAACAGTGTCAGCGAACTGGCTGCGGGTACCCGCCAGCAGATCATCACCGCCGACCATAACGTGCACAAAGAGCAGGTTCTGCACTGGCTGCTGGCGAACGAGACCTACCAGAAAGCGATCATTTTCACCAACACCCGGGCCATGGCCGATCGCATTTACGGTCGCCTCGTGGCGCTGGAATACAAGACGTTCGTGCTGCACGGTGACAAGGACCAGAAGGATCGCAAGCTGGCCATCGATCGTCTGAAGCAGGGCGGCGTGAAGATTCTGGTCGCCACCGACGTGGCCGCTCGCGGTCTGGACGTCGAAGGCCTGGACATGGTCATCAACTTCGACATGCCACGCACGGGTGACGATTATGTTCACCGCATTGGCCGCACGGGCCGCGCCGGTGCAGAAGGCCTGGCGATTTCGCTGATCACCCACGGTGACTGGAACCTGATGTCCAGCATCGAGCGCTACCTCAAGCAGAAGTTCGAGCGCCGCACCATCAAGGAAGTCAAAGGCAGCTACACCGGGCCGAAGAAGGTCAAGGCTTCGGGCAAAGCGGTGGGCGTGAAGAAGAAAAAGACTGACGCGAAAGGCGACAAGAAGGCTACCGAGAAGAAAAAAGCCGCCAAGGGCCCGACCAAGCGCAAGACGGTGAATCGTCCGAAGGCCGAATCGCTGGTCAGCCAGGACGGCATGGCGCCGTTGAAAAAACGCGTCACCCGTCCGCCGGTTTCCGAATAAGGCCTCGTTGATCCATGCGCCGGATCGGGCATGGATCACGTGACGTTCTGCAGGCGTGAGTGGGCGCCTGCAGTGTCCTGTCAGCGGCAGGCAGCGGGTTGAACTCAGCCCTGCGCTTTCTTCGCCGCTTCGTCCATCTCTCTCAAGCGCTGATCGATCAACTGGCATTTGTCCGGAACATCTTTGGCCGCTGTCTCCAGCTGCATGTCCTTGATCTCTTGATTCAGCTCCTTGGCCTTCGCCGGGTTCTGCTGCGTCAGCCTTTGCACCTCCTGCGCCAGCTGTTCGCGTTTGGCCTCCGCCTCTTCCGGTGTGCAGGCCCACACCGGCACGGCTGCAAGCAGCGTCAGCGCAGTGGTGATGCTCATCAGGATTTTCATGATTGCCTCGGTATCCATTGCGGGCTTACTGAAGTGGAGAGGGGCGTTCAGGCAAAAGTTCAGCGCCCGACCGCCCGGCCAGCGGGCTGAACGGCGGTCGACGGCTTCGGTCACAGTTTCAGAGCACCAAGCCCGATGACGGGACGTCACGGGTAACTATCCCTGCTGGAGGTTGGACTATGTCTGATGCATCTGACAAAAAAAGCTACGACTGGGACCTGATCGAGCGTCTGCTGCATGAAGTACAGAACAGCGCCGATAAAACATTCGCGCCTCGCAAATATGCCGAAGAACATGCGGCGGCCAAAGCTGCCGAAGGCGAGAGTGCGGGCAATCTGGACGCGCTGAAAAGCCAGGCCGCCGACCTTGAGGCGTTGCTGTTGAAACGCGGATTCATTGAATCGCGGCCTGAGGAGGAGGGCGGAAACGGTGAGAACTTTGTCCTGACTCCACGCGGTTCACGCCTGCTGGCCATGATCGACAGCGGTATTCCCGGCGACACCGGCCCGCGTCAGGCGCTGGATAATCAGGCGGATCCGCTGGATCCTGAGAAGTTTGACAGCATTGCGTCGCAGCCTCAGACATCGCCTGGCGCGATCTGAACGGCCGGCTCCCGACGGGCAATCAAACTCACTGCCGAAGCGAAGGCGTCCTGGTTCAGGACGCTTTCTTCGCCCCTTTCAAACAGGCCAGATCTTTGAAGTCCTTGCGCACATCAGCGATTTTCTCAAGCAGCTTCTGGCGCTGATCCGGCGAACTCTGTGCGACGAGGTCGCTAATCAGTGAAATGGCGGCGTGTTCCGTGTGGTCATACGCCTGGCGGTACTCGGGCGTCCAGAAGGTCTCGCGATCTTGCAGAAGGTTGGCAATCTTTTGATCGAAATCTGCCGCCTGGCGCCGTTTGACGGCGCTGACAAGCAATGACTGCCAGTGAGCGCGGTTGTCGATCCACAGTCGGTTCTGCTCGCCCAGCGATGTCGACCACTGCATCACGCGGTCTCGTTGCACGGGACTGAGCTTGCCGATCCAGGGGTTCAGGCGTTTTTCCATCCGTTGGGCGCGATCACGGATCTGCTTGTCCAGCGGTTGATCGACGAACTCGGCCTCATGCTTTTGCATGTCCTTGGCGAACGCCGATTCCATTTCCGCAACCTGCTGATCGTTGAGCTGGCGGAGCAACTGAACGGCTGAAGGGGTGATCTCTCGGGAAACCGCTGCAATGGCCTGACGTGCCTCTTCAGTGCGAGCCTCGAGCTGCTGCTCGTTGACCTGCTGGGTTTCGACCATGTTCTGCAGACGATCCAGCCAATCCAGATAGCCCGGAATCTGCGTGGTGCAGTGCCAGCTCAGGTGTTCTTTCAGGCGGTCGTCCAGCCAGTCCTTCTGTGCGGCATTCATGTCCAGATAGTCGTTCAACGACCAGGGAATGATCAGATCAAGATGCCGGTAGGTCAGACCAATCTGGCTGCAGCCTGCCACCAGCATCAGGCTCAGGCACAACGACATACAGGTCTTCAGCACGCTCCGCATGACAGCTCCTTGCTCGTTCACTTCCCAGTTATAGAGCAAGTCGGTTCATGCCAGTTCAGCCAATCAGAAAAACGAGCGAACCACCTTCAGGGTGACCGCGCCTTCGCACTGGGTGTTATGGCCGCTGTACGCGCTGCAATCGGCGCCGTTGAGGCTCGAGCCGCTGTAGATCAGGTTCATGTCCATGCCCATCCAGGGGCGCGACACATTGAACGACCAGTCGTTGTAAGTGCTGACGACGCCGCCGCCTTCGATCACCGACGGCGTGTCGAGCTGATGGTTGCCGTACTGCATGCGCAGGTCCAGGCCCAAGGGAATGAGACTGCCCAGGTCCAGAAACAACGTGCTGTCCTGACGTCCCGCATCGGTGCTGAAAGCTGTGCCGATGCGGCTGTCGAAGATTCTGAATCCGGCATAAAGCTCGTGGCTGTCGAGCTGATCGGTGTTCGGGTAGCTGTAACGGATCACGCCCAGTTCGTACCCGAGGGTTTTGTCGAACGGCTTTTTGAAGCCCATGTAAGAATCGACTTCAAGCGCCGTGTCCGGTGTAAGGCCTGCACTGGGCGACCACTGGCCAAAATAGAAACCGCTGTCGTGTGTCAGGTCCAGGCCGCCGTGAAACGCCGTGTCGCCACCGCTTGGCGTCACGAGACCTTGCGCCATCGTCCGGCTGGGTGTGGTCCCCAGCTTGAGGCTGAAGTCACCCAGTTCCCGCACCATGACCTGAGCACTGGCGGTCTGATGCACAAACATCGCGCCGGTGAACAGCGCAACGCTCCATCGTGTAAAACAGCGAGCATAAGGCATGCTTCACTCCTTTCAGATTCAGAGGAGTGGGATCGAAGGTGTCTTATCGGTACGCCGATTGGCTCGATAGGAACCGCGAGCTAGAGCGTCGCAAGCATACCGCCGATTGCCGCGACGACTCGACCGCTCATCGATTCGATGCAGAAAATGTGAACTTTGCGATCAGTTGCCCTGCGAAATCAGCTTGTTGACCACGATCAAGGCTTCGGAAAATGAAGGGTATCCACTCTTCGCCACATCGAGTTCGTCGTACTGCGCGCGGTACCGGATAGCCTTGGCCTGATCCTGTGTCGCAGTGCGCTGGGCCATCAACGCAACGGCCAGTGGGTACTTGCGATCGGCGGAGTCCTTGAGCTTGTCGTTGACCTGCGCCTCATCGGCATTCTGCCGCAGCATCAGCACCGCCTGATAAAACTCGGCCTCACCGGTACTGTCTTCGCGGGCGGCTCGTTGCAGCAGAGCGCTGGCCAGCTCGTAATTTTCCTGACGACGCTCATTGATCAGCAACTTGGCCTGCAACATGTCGTTCTGATACAGCAGATAGTCTGCCCGGCATGAACTGCCCGCGACCGTGTTGTCACACCCATGAGTCGCGCAACCGCCCAGACCGAGACAGAACAGGGCGCCGAAGAACATCCATTTTTTCATATCGGGTTTCCGCAGGGACGACTGGAAAATCAGGGCATCGTCCTGTCTGTCTGGTCATTCAGCCGAATGCCGTGCCGGGACAGCGACGAGCGGTCAATGACGGACAGTAAAGCAGAGCTTTGTGCAGCGAGGATCGATGGACCTGGCGCTTTGTGTTCAAAGCGCCTGGATGTCGACCGCGGGGGCGGGGAAAAATTTTACTTTTTGCCGAGGGAGATCTGTTTCGACGGGCCGAAGGTCTGGCCGCTGACGCCTTTGGCGATCTGCTGGATTTCGCCGCCGGATTTCAGGAAAGCTGCGATCTGAGCGTTGATCGAATCACTGGTCTCAACGGCTGGAGCTGGCTTGGCTTTCGAGTTGGATGCTTTTACGCGCATGGCTGCTATTAACCTATATAAAATTAATACGGCCGGCCATGTTATCTGAATGCGCAGGAAATTGCTCGGCAAATATTGGCGCCAAACCCTATACCGATAAGTCGACAAGACGCAAATCATTTCCTGAAAATATTCGGTAAATGCCTGTTTTAATTGCCAACTCTGTGATGATGCCGTCCGCGAATTCATGCGCGATGGCGCCCTGAATCCGATTCGCGACCTGACGAATGGCCCCTTGCAGCCGATGCATTGCGTCGCTCATCCGTGCCAAGGCGTTGATTTTCAAGGCCTGCGGCGCCCCCGATCAAACCCGTGCGGGGCAAGCGGCAATCCGCTCGCAAACTCGGGTAGAATGCCGCCCACGTAATGAGGGTATCTGGACATGGCTTTAGTCGGGCGCTACAACAGTTTGCAAGTGGTCAAACACACTAACTTCGGTTTATATCTGGACGGCGCGCAGGACGGCGAAATATTGCTGCCCAATCGTTATATCCCTAAAGATATTCCCAGCGAAGATGAAGACTGGCTCAACGTTTTTATTTACCTGGACAGCGATGACAAGTTAATTGCCACCACTGAAAAACCCAAAGTTCAGGTGGGCGAATTCGCCAGTCTCAAAGTGGTTGAAGTCAACAGCATCGGAATCTTCCTCGATTGGGGCCTGCCCAAGGATTTGCTGCTGCCTTACTCCGAAGAGAAACGTCCGCTGAAGGCCGGCGATTACTGCGTCGTCCACGTTTACCTGGACAAACACACGCGCCGCATCACCGCGACCACCCGCCTGGACCGCTACCTGGACAAAGTGCCGGCCAACTATTCGGTCGGGCAGGAAGTTGACCTGCTGGTGGCCGAAGAGACGGCGATGGGCTTCAAGGCCATCATCAACAACAAGCACTGGGGCCTGATCCACAAGAACGAAGTGTTCAAGTTCCTTCGCTCGGGCAAACAGGAAAAAGGCTTCATCAAGGAAGTGCGCAGCGACGGCAATATCAGCCTGAGCCTGCAGCCAGTGGGTGAACAGCTTGCCAGCAGCCTGACCGCGAAGATCCTCGACAAGTTACGCGAGAACAAGGGTGTGTTGCCGGTCAGCGACAAGAGCGATCCGCAAGTGATCAGCAATCTGTTCGGGGTCAGTAAAGGCAACTTCAAGAAAGCCATCGGCGCCTTATACAAACAAGGCCAGATCGTCATTCACGCCGACCGCATCGAGCTGGTCTGAACCCTGCTGTCGTGCCCCGCGCATCAGATTGCCGGGGCGCGGCATTCACGTCAGTGAATGTGAGAGCCGGCGTTCCGGCCCCCGGGCTTATTTCTGCACGAAGCCTGCAAAGCTCAGGCTGGCGCCGTTGGGGCGCATGTCCTTGAGGTAGGAGTCCTTGTCGGCGGACAGCTCGAGGCTGACGGTCGACTTGCGTTTGCCTTCGTTGCGAATAACCACGCCGTCCTTGTTCTCGCGCAGGAATCGGGTGGTCACCTTCAGGTGGATCAACTCGTCGGTGGCCGGTGTATGCAGCAGCAGGTGCAGCCATTCGTACTGGCCCACTGCAAGGCGGCTGACGGGCAGGTCGAACCACCAGATATTGCGCTTGGGGTCCAGAGTGGCGAAATGGGTGTTGTTGGTGCCGAGCACAGCGCCGCCCAGTTGTTCGTTGCGGCGCGCGATGGCCTGCTGCTTGTCGAGTTTCATAACGTTCCTGTGGATCTCTGTCTCGTGAACCTGGTGTTGCATGATAGGCACAGCCCGGCTCGGGCGCGCATTCTCCGGGGTTCTCGGACAAAACTAAAGGCAAACTTGGCGGACGGGACGAAATGTACGACCGCCTCGCGCATGGCCGCCGAGAAAATAATTGAAACTCTGATCGCGGGAGGCCAGTCAATCACTACGTCGAGGTTATGACACCCGATTCCGCTTCCGGAATCTCACACTGGAGAATTTCCCATGAGCAGCACCAGCGATAAAGTCAAAGGTATGGCCAACGAAGCAGCCGGTAACGTCAAACAAGGCGTCGGCAAAGTGACTGACAACGACAAACTGCGTGCAGAAGGCAAGGCGCAGGAAATCAAAGGTGAAGCGCAGCAGACGGCCGGCAAGGCCAAAGACGCTGTCAAGAAAGGCGTCGACAAGGCCTGAGGCCTCTTCGCTTCAGGCGCATGAGCCTGAAGCGGATACACGTTTCACCCATAACGGCCATCCTCGGATGGCCGTTATTGTGTCCGGTGCTGTTTTTTGAAACGCATCGGGTATGGCAAAGCTGCTTAACTGTCTGTAAAAAACCGGCCCGTTGCAGCGGGCACACGGAATTTCAAAGCGTTTGCCCGCTCGTATAGGTAAATGTGCTTCAGATACGTCTACGTTGCGAAAGGAGACGCCATGATATTCCCGGATTTGCGCCAGCTGCGTTTGACGACGGTGTTGGTCAGAACGGTCAAAGAATTTCTCGATGACGAGATGTCGACGTACGCCTCGGCATTGGCTTATCAGATGCTGTTTTCGTTGTTCCCGTTTCTACTGTTTCTCATCGCCCTGATCGGTTTCCTGCACCTGCCGGACTTTTTCAGCTGGCTGCGATTACAGTCCGAGCTGGTGCTGCCGCCTCAGGCGCTGGATCAGGTCAACCCCGTCATCGATCAACTGCAGCAATCCAAAGGCGGGCTCCTGTCCATCGGTATCGTCATCGCCCTGTGGACCGCTTCGGCGGGCGTGCGCCTGATGATGAGCGCGATGAATGCGGCGTACGACGTGGTCGAAGAACGGCCGGTGTGGAAGCGCATTCCATTGTCAGTGCTTTACACCATCGGCATTGCCGGGATGCTGCTGGCCGCTGCCGCATTGATGGTCACCGGGCCTCAAGTGATCAGCTGGCTGGCTGCGCAGATCGGCATGGAAGATTTCATCGTCACGCTCTGGACGATCCTGCGCTGGCCGCTGATCATCATTCTGCTGATGGTCGCGGTGGCGATCATGTATTACGTGATGCCGGACGTTAAGCAGAATTTCCGCTTCATCACGCCCGGTTCGGTATTGGCCGTCGTGGTATGGATCGTCGCTTCCCTGGGCTTCGCCTATTACGTGAAGACCTTTGCCGATTACAACGCGATGTACGGCAGCATCGGAGCGATCATCGTGTTGCTGCTGTACTTCTATATCTCGGCTGCGGTGCTGTTGCTGGGCGCTGAAATGAATGCGGTGATCGAGCACATGTCCGACGAGGGCAAGGACAAAGGCGAGCGCGAGGCGGGCGAAAACGACAGCGCCACCGGCGCCGGCAAAACCTCCTACGAGCCCGCCTACGAAAAGCAGCACCTGTCCGGGCTGGGTCGTGATCATCGCCACGATCACGACTACGAACAGCAGCCTCAGGTGCTCAAGACCGACAAACCCTGATCGAGAATGTGGCAGGATGCGCCTTTATCCGGCGCATCCGCCCAGTCGAAAGGTTCTGCCATGATTCGTGAAATCCTGAAAATGGGTGACGAGCGCCTGCTCCGCGTGGCGCCGCCCGTGCCTGCATCGATGTTCGGCTCTCGCGAGTTGAAGACGTTGATTCAGGACATGTTCGAGACCATGGAAAGCGTGGGTGGCGTGGGCCTTGCCGCGCCGCAGATCGGTGTCGATCTGCAATTGGTGATCTTCGGATTCGAGCGCAGCGAGCGTTATCCCGATGCCGAGCCCGTGCCACAGACCATCTTGCTCAACCCGCTGATCACACCGCTGGCGCCAACGCTGGAAGAAGGCTGGGAAGGGTGCCTGTCGGTGCCTGGGCTGCGGGGTGTGGTGGAGCGTTACGAACACATCCGCTACGAAGGTTTCGATCCCGACGGCAAGCCTGTTCAGCGTACCGCCCGCGGTTTCCACGCACGGGTGGTGCAGCATGAATGCGATCACTTGATCGGCCGTTTGTACCCGTCGCGCATTACCGACTTCAGCCGTTTCGGTTTCACCGAAGTGCTGTTCCCGGACATGGACCCGAACGCCGACGATTGAGTTCGGGTCTTCCGGGCTCACCTATTTGCCGGGCTTGATGAAGCGCAGCGTCATCCTGTCCGACTCGCCGATTGCAAGGTACCTGGCCCTGTCCTGATCGCCTTTGACCAAGGCCGGTGGCAAGGTCCAGACGCCGTCCGGGTAGTCCTTGGTGTCTTTGGGATTGGCGTTGATCTCGCTTTCCCCGGCCAGCGTGAAGCCTGCGTTTTGCGCCAGCTTGACCACGTAATCCGTAGGCAGGTAGCCGTTCTTCTCGTTGTCTTTCGCAGTCGTGCCGCTTTTCGCGCGGTGATCCACAACGCCCAGCGTGCCGCCGGGCTTGAGCACTTCATAGAAGGCCTTGAAGGTTGCCGCTTCGTTGCCGGCATCGACCCAGTTGTGCACATTGCGGAAGGTCAGGACCGTGTCTGCAGACCCCGGCTTGCCCAGGACCGGGGCGTCTGGCGCATATTCCACGACCTCGACCTTGCCGTAATGCGCGGGGTCGGCGGCGTATTTCTGCTTCAGACCATCGGCGGATTTTCTGGCGTAGTCGCTGACTGAAGGCGCGACGATTGCCGCCACGTAATGACCCTTTTCCTTAAGCAGCGGCGCCAGCAGTTCGCTGTACCAGCCGTTGCCGGGGGTGATTTCGATGACCGTCTGGTCATCGCGCAGACCGAAGAATTGCAGGGTCTGCTCGGGATGGCGGTATTGATCGCGGGCTGCGTTCTGCGGCACGCGCCAGTCGCCGGCAAGTAGCGGCGCGAACTGCGCATGGCTGATATTTGAAGCTGGCGCGGGTGTTGCGGCAGTGGCCAGCGTCGGGCCGATGAGTGCTGCCAGGGACAAAGCCAGAAGCGTGCGTTTCATGTGCATCCCGTTCGATCAGAAGTGATGGGCGAGGCTAGCACGCGGGATTCAGCGGGGAATGGCACATTTGGTTTGGTGGTCCGCACCAACGGATCTAAGGATTGCGACGTCGGGGTAAACCAGTGCGACCAGCGTCTTTGTCTGGCGATAACGGGCCAGCCGATCGGCCAGGGTCCGGGGCAGGTCTTCGGTTTCGACAAAACCCAACCGCCGGTAAAAGCCTGCGACCAGATCCGGCTCGCAGAACAACCAGACGCAGCCCTGGACGTGCGCGACGGCCGCCTTCACCAGACCTGCGCCAACGCCGCGTCCGCGCATCGATGGCGCGACGAATAACCCGGTGAGCCAGTGCCCTTCGACCATCGGCGTCAGGCACAGGCCGCCCACCACTTCGCCTGTCCTGGCGACCCAGAACTGCGCCTCGCCTTTGCTGCGCATGGAGGAACGCTGGGCACGGTAGAACTTGTCCAGCAGGGGACGTTGCAGGTCGGGCAGGGCGTGAAACCGGATCGTGGACATCTGCGTACAAGGTTGGGGACGTATTGCGCAGCGTAGCGCTCGGGGCTTCGTTCTACCGTCATAACCAATCGATCTACAAGTTTTTCCTGCGCCGATGCACATCCCTGTATCAGCCCCACTGCAGGAACCGGCAATGCCCAACTATCTGGACGACGCGCAACGCGATGAGATCGTACGCCTGCGCACGAGCTTCACTGGCCGCACGGAGTGGCCGACGTGGTTGCTGTTGATCGCTGTGTATGCCGGCTGGCCTGCGCTGATGCTGCTCAGTCCGACGCTGGGTGTGTGGCCGACCACGCTGCTGTTGATCCCGCTGCTGATCCTGTGGATGTCGCTGCAGCATGAGCTGCTTCACGGCCATCCGACTCGCCGTGCGTGGCTGAACAAAATGCTCGGTTACGCGCCCTTCGCGGTCTGGTATCCCTACACGCTGTACCGTGACACCCACCTGCAGCACCACTGCGACGAGGACCTGACCATTCCGGGCCGGGATCCGGAAAGTCGTTACCTCAGCCAGACCCGCTGGCAGCAGACTGGCGCGCCGATGCGTCTGCTGCGCTGGCTGGACAAAACGCCGCCGGGGCGTCTGGTGTTTGGCGTGCCGCTGGCGCTCTACGGCCTGATCGTCGGGGAAGCAACGCGGCTGCAGCAAGGCGAGCGACAGGCGTGGGCGATGTGGGTGACGCACGGGTTCTTTCTGGTGTTGATGTTCGGTTTCATCGAGCGTTACAGCGCGTTGTCCAGCCTGCATTACCTGGCTTTCGGCACCGTTCCAGCGCTGGCGATTTCCATGGTCCGCTCCTATTACGAGCATCGGCCCAGCGAACAACCGCAGCAGCGCACCGTGATCAACGAGGCATCATGGCCGTGGGGCTGGCTGTTTCTGAACCTCAATCTGCACCTGGTTCATCACGACTTGCCGGGGCTTTCCTGGTACCACATTCCGCAGGTCTATCGCGCCCGTCGCGAGCAGTGGCTGGCACGCAGCGGTGGTTTTCTGGTGCCCGGATATGCTGAACTGTTCCGGCGTCACAGTTTCAGTCCCATCGACAGCCCACAGCATCCTTACGTCTAGACCCGGAACTCGAACATGCCCCAGGGATTTGCCGAACTGCTGATGTATGTCGCGCCAGCGCGCGTCCATGAGGCGCAGGAAAAGTGGCTGCTGCGAGCGCTGGACATCCTCGGCGTGGAGCGTCTGGATGCGCAGGCGCTGGACTTGAAGCAGCTGTGGTTATCGCCGCAACTGCTGCTCGCGCAGACCTGCGGTTATCCACTGATGACCGCATTGCGCGGGCAGGTTCAGGTGGTCGGCCGACCGGTGTATCAACTGGCCCACAGCGCTGACGGCAACCATTGCAGCCTTTTGGTCGCGCGTGCCGACGATGCGCGTCAGACGCTTGAGGCTTTCCGCGGCAGCCATGGCCTGCTCAATTCGCGGGATTCCAATTCGGGCATGAACCTGTTCCGTCACACGCTGGCGCCGTTGCAGCAGGACGGCCGGTTCTTTGCCCAGGTTTCCTTGTCCGGCGGGCACCGCAACAGTCTGGCCCGGATCAAGGCCGGAGAGGGGGATCTTGCCGCCATTGACAGTGTGACGTTCGACTATCTGGCACGCGACCACAGTGAGGAGGTCGCTGGCATCAAGGTGATTGCCCGCACGGCGGCGGGACCGTGCCTGCCGTACATCACCCACCTGGATAACGACGGCGCTGCGATCCGCAGGGCGCTCAATCAGGCACTCCAAGCGCTGCCGGACGTCGCACGAACGCTGGCGATCAGTGAAGTGGTGCCTGCGGCCGAGGGCGATTATCAGGTCCTGCTCGATTATGAACGTGACGCCCAAAGGCAGGGCTTGAGCACGCTTTAGGCGGTTCGATCCGGTGAGCGCGACTGCCACCGCGTCGGCGCGAGCTAAGAATTTCCGCCGATTTCATTTATTTCCGATTCGTCTATAAGAAGCACTTTTAAGTCTTTTTACTGCATAACGGCACTTGTTAGCATGGCGCCACCGGCACTCCCGGGATAACAAGAACACGTCAGGGGACGTCTCATGGCTGGCGCCGATCTTACCCATCGCCAATACCTCAGCGAGTTGTTCGTGCAGCACCATGCGTGGCTGTGCGAGCGCCTGCGTCGGCTGCTGAAGTCTCGCGAATGCGCACAAGACATCGCTTCGGAAACCTTCCTGCAACTGCTCGCGTCGCCCAATGTGGTGCCGATCCGTCAGCCGCGCGCACTGCTGACAACCATCGCCCAGCGCCTGATTTATCAGCGCTGGCGCCGCGGCGATCTGGAACGCGATTATGTGCAAGGGCTGGCGCAGGAGGAACAGCAGGCGCCTTCCCCTGAGCATCTGGCGGCCGCGCTGCAGACCCTCGACCGCATCGACCGGCGCCTCAACCGTCTCCCGCTCAAGGTCAAAGCGACTTTCGTGCTCTCCCACACACAAGGCCTTACCTACCCCGAAATTGCCGTGCAACTGGGCATCTCGCAAAGCTCGGTCAGTGCTTACATGGACAAAGCTGAAACCTGTTGCCGGCGCGCTTGTCTGGAATGAAGCGTGAGCTGTGCTAAACCCAACTGGGCCTTTCCTATTCTTGAGCCACGAGAGACAACGATGACATCGATCAAACACTGGCTGGGCGGCTCGCTGCTGGCCTTGGCTGCGCTGGCGAGCTCAGCGAACGCCGCAGAAAAGACAGCGCCGATCCACTTCGGCGACATCACCTGGGAAAGTGGCAGCCTGATCACCGAGATCCTGCGCACCATCGTCGAAAAAGGTTACGGCTACCCCACCGACAAACTGCCCGGCAGTACCGTCAGCCTTGAAGCCGCGCTGGCTAAAAACGACATTCAGGTGATCGGCGAAGAGTGGGCCGGTCGCAGCCCTGCGTGGGTCAAGGCTGAATCCGAAGGCAAGGTGCACGGCCTGGGCAACATCGTCAAAGGCGCGACTGAGGGTTGGTGGGTGCCGGAGTTCGTGATCAAGGGAGACCCGGAAAAAGGCATCAAGCCGCTGGCGCCGGACCTGAAATCGGTCGCCGATCTGCCCAAGTACAAGGACGTGTTCAAGGATCCCGAATCGCCGGACAAGGGGCGTTTCCTCAACAGCCCGACCGGCTGGACCTCGGAGATCGTCAACACGCAGAAACTCAAGGCCTACAAACTCAACGACAGCTACGTCAACTTCCGCACGGGCTCGGGCGCCGCGCTGGATGCCGAAATTGCCTCCTCGATCCGTCGTGGCAAACCGGTGTTGTTCTATTACTGGTCGCCCACGCCGCTGCTTGGACGCTTCAAGCTGATCAAGCTGGAAGAGCCGCCGTTCAACGAAGCCGCCTGGAAAACCCTGTCCGATGCCAGCAATCCGAATCCGATCGGCTCCAGTTCACTCGCGGCGCATCTGGCCATCGGCGTCTCGGAGCCTTTTCACAAGCAGTATCCGGAGCTGGTGAGCTTCTTCGAAAAGGTTGACCTGCCTATCGACCAGTTGAACAAAACGCTGGGTGTCATGAGCGAGAAGCGCCAGGAACCGGATGCCGTGGCCAAGACCTTCCTCAAAGACCACCCGGAAATCTGGAAAGCCTGGGTGCCTGCCGACGTCGCGCAGAAAGTCTCGGCGGCGTTGTAAGGCCGCCAGGGTAAACGCCACAGGATTGTGCCGGGCCGTCAGTCATCGGACCCCTGACAGCCCGGTATCCCACCCCCGTGAAGGCAGGCATTCACCTCTCTGCCGCCAGTCACACGCACCAGCCTGCGCCATGCTCAAGGCTTATGCCCGCAGGATCAGCGATCATGACTCATCACGTTTTCTCCCGGCACACCGAGCGTCTGACGCTGCGTGAATTGATCCCTGACGACACGCAGGCGCTGGCGCAGATACTTGGCGACGCTGAGGTCATGCGTCATTCGGTACGCGGGGTTCTGTCGGAAAAGGCCACGGCTGAATTCATCGAGTGGTGCCGCCGTTCCTACCGCCAGTACGGTTTCGGGCCGTGGGCGGTGGTGGACAATGCCTCTTCAACCTTGGCCGGATTCTGCGGTCTGAATGCTGAGCGCGTGGATGGGGCCGACGAGGTCGAGCTTGGTTATCGGCTGGCGTCAGCGTTCTGGGGCAGAGGACTGGGCACCGAGGCGGCGCGTTGCGCGCTGCAAGCGGGTTTCGCAGGCGCCGGTGTTGATTCAGTGATCGCTATCGTCCAGCCCGCCAATGTGGCGTCCGTTCGGGTGATACAGAAAGTCGGCTTCCAAGGCTTCGTGCACAGCCAGTACCACCGTCAGGGCGTGAGGATCTATCGCATGAGCGCGCAGCAATGGTCGTCATCAAACCCGTCTTGCGCCTGAGCTGACCGATAACGCGCGCCTGGAGGACTGGCAAAGCAGGCCTCAACTGCTAGCTTCACCGAACGTGACACCGAGCCGTCAATGAGTTGATCACACTGATAAAAGTCGCCGGGGAGAGGACATGGGATATTGCAGATCGACTGCGTTGACGATTTCAAAGGGGGCGAGCGCGCTGATGCTCAGCCTGTTGCTCGCGACGGCTGCCCAGGCCAGGGCATCGGAAGCGGCGCCGGCAGCGCCCGTGCCAGACAGCGCGCTGACATTCGTCAAGGACCGCCATCTGGGAGAAAGCCTCGGCTGGCTCGGCTATCAGGTTGCGTCACGCACGGTGGCGTTCTCCACCATCGTCGAGGCGGTCGGCCGGACCAAGGCGCAGGAAATCGTGCAGGACGAGCTTCAGTACCTGCAGCCTCAGTATCAGCAGGAATGGGACCGGAATCTGGCCGCTGCCTACGCCGCGTCATTCACGCCCGAAGAGCTTCAGGCGCTGGACATCGGTGATCCGGAGCCCGAAATCGCCAATAAATTTCGCACCAAACAGCGCGATGTCGGCATGGACATGAAAGAGCGTTCCAGCGAGTTGCTCAAGGTCTATGTGTCGACTGCACTGGACAACGCGCTGAAAAAAGCCAAGCCTTGAGCCCGCCTGACCCTGCACGAGCAGGGCTGCAGATTTATTGACCATACGGGAGAGGGATCATGGACCCATTCATGCAGGCTGCGATTGACGAGGCGCAAAAGGGGCTGGCCGAGGGCGGCATTCCGATTGGTTCGGTCATCGTCCACGACGGCAAGATCATCGGACGCGGGCACAATCGCCGGGTCCAGGAAGGCAGCGCGATCAAGCACGGTGAGATGGACGCCTTCGAAAACGCCGGTCGCCAACCCGCCCAGGTCTATCGCGAGGCCACGCTGTACACCACGTTGTCACCCTGCGCGATGTGCAGCGGGGCCATCCTGCTTTACGGCATCCGCAAAATCATCGTCGGCGAGAACGAGACGTTCATGGGCGAAGAAGCGTTGCTGCGCTCGCGCGGCGTCCAGGTCGACGTCGTCCACAACCCCATCTGCATCGCGCTGATGAAGCAATTCATCGCCGACAAGCCAGAGCTGTGGAACGAAGACATCGGCGAGTAATTTCCGATATCGAACACGTCAAGGCGGCTTACCGCTGGCGATCTGCCGGGTCGCAGCGGTGAGCCCGACGCGTTGGCGTGGTGGAGAGAGTCGGGACTGCTTAGGCAGCCGGCAACCACTGCTACGATCGGTATAGCCTGCGGACAATTGCCAAGCCGATCCCACTCGACACGACAAAACCTGCAGCCAGCACCCATTCGAAATTGCCGACGGTCAAACTGACGACTGCACTGATGATTCCCCCGGTCACAAATACGGTGGTATTGAGCATGGAAGCCGCAGCACCGGCGCGCTCGCGGAAGATCTCCATCGCCCGCGACGTCGCTGCCGGGCGGGCGATCGTCGTGCCGGTGGTGCAAATGATCATCGGCAGCAGAACCGTGAGGAAGCTGCGTTCAATCGTGAGGTGCAGCACCATCAGTGTCAAACCGGCCAATCCAGTCAGCCCCAACCCGATTCGCAATTGTTGCGACTGGCTGACGAGCTTCTGCAGACGGCCGGCCGTAATCCCCCCAATGACGTACGCCGCGCCATACAACAACAGCACACACGAAAACTGAAGCTGCGAGAGCCCGAAGCCATCCAGAAAGATGACGGGTGAGATGGCGATAAAGGAGAAGTGGCAAGTAAACGCAATTGCAGAGATGAACGAAAAGCCCATGAACCGGCTATTCGTAACGATGATGTTAAATGACTTCCAGAACCGCGTCGTCGACTGCGTGGTCATTGAATCAGGCAGAACGAATGTCGCGTGAATGATTACCAGAATGGCGATCAGCGTAAACAGGTAAAAACTGCCTGCCCATCCGAAGGCGTTCTGCAGAAAGGTGCCTAATAACGGCGATGTGGAAATGAACAGGCCACTGGCTGTCGTCATCAATATCCTCACGCGTTCTCGTTCAGTGTCTTCATACATATCCTGAACCAGCGCGTTGCTCAGAACGAAACAGCCGCAACCGATCGCTTGAGCGATGCGGAACGCTATAAACGTCTCGAACTGAGTACTCTTTGCGCATCCCCACGCGCCGACGATGGAAACCGTTAGCCCGAGCATGAGCAGGCGCTTGCGCCCCAGCCTGTCGGAGAGCGGTCCAAGAAAAAACTGAGAAATCGAAAAGCCGACGGCGAAGATGCTGATCGACAGCGCTATGGTTGAAGACTGCGTGTCGAAGTGCGCTGACAGTGCGGGAAAAGAAGGCAGAATCACATCGAGGGGAAAAACCCCCAGCAAGACCATGGTCAACAGCAACACCACTGTCGATTTTTTTCTCTTTTCACCCTCTGAGATATCAAGCATCGGGCAGGCCTGCTGTTTTGAAGTGGTTGGTTAACTACAGCTAATGAGATGCCTGGCTGTTGCCGACGTTTTCAGCTTACCCGTCCGGATCTGAATGACAATAAACAGTGCTGTCGTGCGATTCTTGATATGGCGTAGGAATGATGCGGTGTTTATCGGGTGGGATTACACATCGGAAGATTTCGGCTACGAAGTGCAGGCAGAAAGCGATTTCTCTTGGGGGGACTTTGGATGATGTTGATTGTTGGTCAGATGGTAACGCGTTCGTAGATATCTGATGATTGGAACGACATTGAACTGACTCAGAAAAGCTAAATAGTGTTCAAGCAATGTAAATCAGCGTGCTTGATACAACGCCTGAGATCCCGCCATCGGCAGGCGAACCGCCGCGGTGATCGAGGACTGCTGCCTCGATCACCGCAGCCCGACGTCAATCCAGCTGCAGTGTCGAGTTGAACTGGCTGATGGCATCCACCACGTGGCGGGAGCCTTGCTGGATTTCCAGGATGACTTCTCCGGCTTCGTTGGCCAGTTCCACACCGGTGCCGGTTCGGCTGAGGCTAGATTGCATGCTTGAAACCGCGCTTTTAGCCAGTTCATTGTTCTGCCGCACCACGTCGACGATCTCAACCGTGGCTTTACTCGTTCGTGCGGCCAGGCCGCGTACTTCGTCGGCGACCACAGCGAACCCGCGACCATGCTCGCCCGCACGGGCGGCTTCAATGGCGGCGTTGAGGGCCAGCAGGTTGGTCTGATCGGCGATGCCGCGAATGGTCTGGACGATGCTGGCGATGACTTCCGACTGTTTGTTCACCGCATCGATGCTTCGCGCGGCTTCATTGAGGTCGCTGGAAATCTGCTCGATCACTTCCACAGTCTGCTGCACCACGCTCGAACCCTTTTGCGCGCTGGCGTCGTTGCGGACCGAGGTGTCATGGGCCGTGGCCGCCGCATGGCGCTGGACCGTCACTTGCTCGGTGATGTCACTGGCAAACTTGACGACTTTGTACAGCCGGCCTTTCACGTCGAACAGCGGGTTGTAGGAGGCTTCCAGATAAACCGTCTGCCCCAGCTTATTCACCCGTTCGAAGCGATGGGAATGATATTCCCCACGATTGAGTGACGCCCAGAAGGCCTTGTAGGCCGGCGACTCCACTTCAGCGCGGGTACAGAAAATGCTGTGATGCTGCCCGATGACTTCGTTCAGCGAGTAATGCATGGTCTGCAGAAAGTTCTCGTTGGCGGTAAGCACGCGGCCGTCCGGGGAAAATTCAATGATTGCCATCGAGCGTCCGATCGCATCGATCATGCTCTGGTTTTCATGCTCCTTGTGCGAGCGCGCGGTGATGTCGGACGCGATCTTGACGACGCTCTGGACTTTGCCGCCCGCATCGAAAACCGGCACATAACCCGCTTCCAGCCAGATTTCCCGGCCGGATTTGTCCAGCCGCATGAACGTCCCGCACACCGGCTCGCCCCGTGCCAGATCGCGCCAGAGCCTGGAGTATGCCTCGCTCTCATAGAACGCTTTTTCGCAAAAGATGCGGTGATGCTTGCCCACCAATTCGTCGCGTTCATAGCCCATGGCGCGGCAGAATTTCTCGTTGGCGTCGAGGATGATGCCGTCAGGCGTGAATTCGATCATCGCCATGGCCCGGCTGATAGCAGCAAGCTTGGACTGAGACTGGCTCAGCGCCGCAGTGGACATCTGCAACTCGGCTTCAACGGCCTTGCGGTGTGAATTGAACATCTGCCATGTACCTCAATAATTGCGAAATGCGGTCGGAGGACCGTCTTCCCTGAATTGGCTAACCAAAGAGTCGACCTGCGGAAAACCGCCTTGAGTCATGGCGGGATGGCATCAATGTTTGATCGAGTATGCAGAAGAGGGCTGAAACGGCCGGGCCAGAGGCCTGCGTGCTGTACGGGAGGCGTGTCGACCGGTCGTCTGATGAGCATCGAAACGATCAACGGTCGCAGAAATCGGGAGAGAAACGGAGATTCCATGTCGGCGCCTGACGTCCATAGTCGATGACTAGCTGACCTTTGGTCCGCCATTCAAACGGATGGCGGACGACAATTGCTGAAAGCATAGACAAATGCGGCGGCGATGCAATCGCGGTAGTGGCATTTTCCCATGATCCTGCGCGCAGGTTCGCACTTTGGCACAAGCGTCGTACGTCGCCGCAGCCTGCGCGGCGTTGTGGCAACGATTCAGCGTTGCAGGCGCGCGGCGCCGAACAGCTGCACTTGTGCCAAATCACCCTGTTGCTCGATCAGTCGAACGGGCGCTGTCCCGCCCGGCATCACCACTTCAACGAGCCCCGCTCTGACCCAGCCACATCGCCAGGCCGCTGAAGCCACTGCACTGGCGCTGGTGCCTGACGACGCCGTCGGACCTTCGCCCCGTTCGAACACCCTGGCGGCGATCCGGTCGGGGCCCAGCCTGGCCGCCCATTGCAGGTTGACGCCCGCCGGGCAGGGATCGCCGCTGCCGAGCGCCCCGGCGGCGAAGGCGATGCGCGTCAAGGCATCGTTCAACGGGTTTTCATGCAATTGCTCGAAACCTGGCAGCGCTTCGATGTCGGCGACCAGTGTCACGCAGTGCGGATTGCCGACCCTCACGAATACGCTGCTGTGCCACGCCGGGTGCAGGCACGCCAGTCGTTCGACCCGGCTGACCCGATGCGGGCCGAGCAGGGCGTCCGTCACGCCGTCCCCTTTTGCGCCGACGGCTTGCGGGCCGAACCCCGGGGTGCCGATGTCCAGCCAGAACCCGCTCACGCCGTTGACGACTGCAGGGACCACCTGAGTCGGCTGCGGGCTGGCGGAGTCGGCGTTGTCGTGATGAACGTGCAGGGTGAAGCTTTCGCCGGCGTTGATCAGTCCAGTGTCGGTGAGGGATTGGGCAAAGATGGTCAGGCCGTTGCCGCTGCGCTCGGCGAGGGTGCCGTCGGTGTTGACGATCAGCACGTCGAACGGCGCAACGCCCTGCAAAGGTGCAACGCTCGGGAAGGGACCTACCAGCAAGCCATCCGAGCGGTGGGCTTTGCTCCCTTCCGGACGCTGCCCCGCAGGCCAGTCGCAGATTGCGCTGATGGCCGCTGACGTCCAGTGCTGACGGGCCGACGCGGCTTGAGCGGCTGACTCCGGCACGTTGACGCCCATGGCACGCAGGGTCTCAGGGGAAATGACGGCGTAGATGTTGCCGCGTGCATCGTAGAAAGGCGCCATGTTGCGTCCTGATCGGCGTTGAAAGCAGGCATTAAAACACGCCCGCCAGTGCGCCTCACATCACCAGCGTCAGCCAGGCGGAGGCCAGCAATAACAGCGCCATGGCTTGATTGAAGCGCTTCATGCTGCGCGCCGAGCGGAACAGCTTCGCCGCGCTCACGCCCACGTAGGCCCAAACGATCAGGCATGGGACCGACACCAGAAAAAACGCCAGCGACAGCCACATCACTTGCAGCATCCGGTCAGCGCCGGTTCCGGCAAACACGCTGACCACGGCCAGTGCCATCATCCAGGTTTTCGGGTTGACCACCTGCAGGCTGGCCGCGCCCCACAGGCCGAGTTGCGGGGTGTCTTTGGTGCGATCAGGCTCGACCGCTTCAGCGGGTGCCCGGAAAATCTGCCACGCCAGCCAAGTCAGCCAGAGGATGCCGATCCACGACATCGCCGTCTGTATCGACTGATGTCGTGCCAGCAGGTCACCCAGGCCCGTGCCGACCAGCAACACCAGCAATGCCGCGCCAGCACAGCCGCCCAGCACGATCGGCAGGGTGCGCAGCATGCCGTGACGCGAGCTGTTGGTCAGCACCAGAATGTTGGTCGGGCCGGGGGTGATTGACGCGACGAAGGCGAACAGCAGAAAAGGAAGCAAGGTTTGCATGGGACCACTCGGCAGTTATTGATCATGAATCGATGATCGCTGCCGCCCGGGTCGTCAGTCTGGAAGATTTGAGCAGCGCCTGCGGTAGTCCGCCGGGGTCATGCGGTAAGCGCGCTGGAACCAGCGGCCCATGTGGCTCTGATCGGAAAAACCGAGTGCCGCTGCGACACTGACGGGGAGTTCGCCGCGCGCCAGCAAATGCCTGGCGCGGGTCAGGCGCAACTGAATCAGGTACGCGTGGGGCGCCAGGCCGAACGCCGCTTTGAATGCACGGCTCAAGCGGAAGCGGTCTACGCCAGTGGCCCGGGCCAGATCATCCAGGCCGATGTCCTGATGCAGGTGGCTGTGCAGGTAATCGCGAGCCCTTTGTGCCACCAGCGGCAGGCGCGGATCGGGCGTGATCGACGTGCGCCAGCGCAGATGGCTGGTCAGGCTCGACAGCAACTGATCCAGAGCGGTCTGGCGCACGATGCGCAGTTCGTCATGGTGCATGGCTTGGAAAGCATTGGCCGTCGCGACGGCCAGACGGCTGTCCTCGGCCAGGGTTTCGGCGAAGCTAAGGCTGGCGTTGTCCGGCGCTTCCTCGAACTGAGCGCGCAGCTCCCGATCGAGCCAGGCGGGTTCGAGGTAAAGCGTGCGATAGGTGAAGCCGCCTGCATCGGGAGCGTGGCCATCGTGGATGTCGCCGGGCTCAAGCAGGAAGACCTTGCCCGGCGTGCTGTTGTACTGCTGGCGCCGGCAATTGAATTGCTGCACGCCTTGTTCGGTGATGCCGACCAGATAACTGTCGTGCCAGTGCGGGTCGTAGGCGTGGCCCTCGAAATGCGCGCGCACGGTCTCGATGCCGGACATCGCGTCCTGCTTGAGATCGATCCAGTTGCGGTTGGACATCCGGGGCTCCTGAAGGGAACGGCTTGGCGAAACGAACTGCACGGCGCATCCGCTCGATACCCTCGCGCTGCGGGCGAATGCGTTGCTGTCGCTGCTTACCTTATCAACAGCGGACGGTCGGGTCTGGAAGATTTGTGCAGCAGCCGACCGACTGCCCATCACCCAGCGACAGACTAGTCTTGTTACAAAGCGAATCGTCCTACGCGTTGCTACGCCACCCCTGCGGCGCGAACCTACGCGCTCGATCGTCATCAAACACCGGACTCGTGACTCATTCGATCGCCCTCCCACATGAGATAACCGATGAACAGTTTCCTGCGACGTCTCGTGATGTTTTCTCTGACCGGTCTGCTTTGCGCCGGTGCCGCGCAGGCCGCTGAGCGCGGGGTGGATTCATCCCTGCAACTGGCTGCGGCCAACTACCCTGGCCGATCGAACACTACGCCGGACAATGGCGCCATCCGCCGCGCCAACCCCAACAGCCGTCAAGGCACCCAGTCGATTACGCCCGGCATGCGCGGCCCTGATTTGCGGCCAGTTCAGCCGCGGCCGCCGACCCTCGAAAACGGCGGTATCGGCAATGGCTACCCGGCGCGCCAGCCTGCGCCTGCGGCGCCTTCCACCGACGCACCGCGCCGCGTTCAATGAAAACGATGATCGTGACCGCCACTTTCGCTCCCCGCCAAAAAGGAATCGCCCATGATGCATAGCTCGTTGATCCGCAGGACCCTGATTGCCACTGTGAGTGCGTGCGCCTTGCTTGGCCTGTCGATACACGCGTCGGCAGCCACTTATCAAAGCGAGGAGGGCACATTGACCGTGGATGAAGTCGTCGGTGGATTGCAGCATCCGTGGGCCGTGGCATTTTTGCCCGGCAACGACGGCATGCTGGTGACCGAGCGCACCGGCAGCCTGCGGCGCGTGGCCCCTGACGGCAAGCTGTCAGCACCCATTTCGGGTGTGCCGAAGGTCTGGGTGCAGGGCCAGGGCGGGCTGCTGGATGTCGAGCTTTCCCCTGATTTCGTCAAAGACCGAATGGTCTACCTGACTTATGCCGAGGCCGGCAGCGATGGCAAAACCGGCGGCACCGCTGTGGGGCGCGGGCGACTGTCCGAAGACATGACCAGGCTGGAGAACTTCACGCGGATTTTCCAGCAACAGCCGAAATTGTCAGTGGGCAATCACTTCGGTTCGCGCATCGTGTTTGACCGGGACGGTTACCTGTTCATTGCCTTGGGCGAGAACAACAACCGGCCGACCGCGCAGGATCTGGACAAGCTGCAGGGCAAAATCGTGCGGCTTTACCCCGACGGCACGGTACCCAAGGACAACCCCTTCGTCGGCCAGAAGAACGTGCGCCCGGAAATCTGGAGTTACGGCCACCGCAATCAGCAAGGCGCCGCGCTCAACCCATGGAGCGGGACGCTGTGGACCAATGAACATGGGCCCATGGGCGGCGATGAAATCAACATCATCGAACGGGGCGCGAATTATGGCTGGCCGATCTCCACGTTCGGCATCGATTACACCGGCCAGCCTATTTCCGAGGCCAAAGGCAAGATTGTCGAGGGCGTGAAGAATCCGTTTCATGTGTGGGAAAAATCCCCGGCCATCAGCGGCATGGCGTTCTATGACGCCGACCGCTTCAAACAGTGGGATCACAACGTGTTCATCGGCGCGCTGTCGGCTCAGGTGTTGATCCGGCTGGAGCTCAAGGACGACAAAGTGGTGCACGAAGAGCGACTGCTCGGCGAGCTGAAGTCGCGCATTCGCGATGTGCGCCAGGGCCCGGACGGCTATCTCTACGTACTGACGGACGAGGACGACGGCAAGTTGTTGAAGGTCGGCCTGGCGCAGTAAGCGCCTGATCAGGGCTTGCGCGGCAGAAGCCCTGGTACGGCATGCATCAGCGCATTGATCGCGAAACCGATGAACATCACGCCGCACAGCCGCGTGATGGTCAGTTCGTGCCGTTGATAGACCGACCGCACGTGGCGAGCGCCGACCACGCCGACGATGATGCCGTACGCCGCGATGCCGCCCAGCGTGCTGATCAGGATCAGCAGCGGCAACATCGACCAGTTGAGCATGTCGGCGCGGCTGGAAAGCAGAGCCGTGAAGGTCGCGACGGCCACCGGGTACGCCTTCGGGTTGGTCAGACCGAACATGATGCCGTGCCAGAAAGGCTGCCGCGCCGGCGCTTTGGTCGGGTCGTCGCTGCTGCGTCCGGCGCGGAGGGCACGCCATCCGAGCCAGAACAGAAATACCCCGCTTATGAGCCCGAGCACATCGAACGCCGTCGTCCCGATCACCCTGGCGCCGATGATCGCGGCCAGCGCCGTGCTGCACCAGATCACATCGCCCAGCAAATGCCCGCACAGAAAGGCCGCCCCGGCGCGGCGCCCTCTGGACGCGCCGATGCCGAACACGGCGAGCACGCCGGGGCCTGGCGAAATGGCGTAGATGAAGCCTGAGGCGAGCACGGCCAGGAGCAGCGAGGGCGTCATAGGGGAGCGTCCATGAAGAGGTAAGCCCGGAGTGTAAAGGAGGCTGCCCTGACATTTCGAGGCGCGCGCGAGGTTTATATCGAGGTTGTAAAAATCCGGCGCAGAACGTAAAAGATGCGCCGCCGATTCGCCTGCGCGTCGTTCACCGCCGACCGCTATCAACCAGGAATTCCGCCGCCGATGAACACCCCGTCCCGACCTGTCGCAGGCTTCACGCGTCGCTTGTTGCCGCTGAGCATCGCTTTCGCATCGCCCTGGCTGGCCGCGCAGGAGGCCGAACCGCTGACGCTCGATGCGCTGAATGTGTCAGGCGAACAGGAGTCGGTTTATCAAGCTGCCAGCGCGTCGGTCGGCGGCTTCAACGAGGCGCCCTTGATCGATACACCCGCCTCGATTTCGGTGTTCAGTCAGGAAATGCTCAAGAATCAGCAGGCCAGGCTGCTCAGCGAGGTGCTGCGTAACGATGCGTCAGTGGGCGACAGCTACGCGCCGGTGGGTTACTACGAAAACTTCGTCGTCCGCGGGTTTTCTCTGAACGCCGCCAACAGCTACCGCATCAACGGCCGCAGCATCACTGGCGAGCAGAACGTGGCGCTGGAAAACAAGGAGCAGGTCGAACTGCTCAAAGGCCTGTCGGGCTTGCAGAGCGGGGTTTCCGAGCCTGCCGGCGTGGTCAATTACAAGACCAAGCGCCCGGAAGACGTGCGCTCGGTGACCGTCTCCACCAACGAACATGGCGAGCGCTACCTGGCCACGGATGTGGGTGGCTGGTTCGGCAGCGAAAAGCAGTTCGGCCTGCGCGCCAACTTTGCGCACGAAGACATTCGCTCGTATGTCGAGCATGCTGACGGCAAGCGCGATTTCGCCTCTCTGGCGTTCGACTGGAACATCAACGATCAGTCGACGCTGCAGCTGGACGTCGAGTATCAGACCAAAGAGCAGCGATCGGTGCCGGGCTATCAACTGTTGGGCGGCACCGAGCTGCCTCACGATGCCTCGCCGCGCAAGTTGCTCGGCTATCAAAGCTGGTCCAACCCGGTCGGCATCGACTCGCTGAATATGAGCGGCCGTTACGAGTACCGCTTCAACGATGACTGGAAGGCCAGCCTCAGCGCCTCGCGCAGCCGCGTGGTGATCGACGATTACAGCGCGTTCGCTTACGGCTGCTATTTCCAGAGCGACTGCCCGAGCGAACCGGTAACGGGGCATTTCACCCCAGGCGGCGGTTACGACATCTACGACTTCCGCAGCCCCGACGACACCCGACGCAATGACGAAGTCGAGGCGTCGATGAGCGGGCTGTTCAGCACGGCCTGGCTCAAGCATGAACTGACATTCGGCACCAGCGCATTCCGCCGCACTGTGGACACCCGGCCGTATTTCAGCGAATACGTGGGCTCGGGCAATATCCATGACACGCCGCAGACGTTCGATCCGTCGGACCTGTCGGTCGGGCATACCGAGCGGCGTCTGGACAGCCGTCAGTACGGCCTGTTCGCCACGGATCGCATCCATTTCGATGAGCATTGGCAGACCGTCATCGGTGGGCGGCAGGTGCGTCTCGATGAAAAGGCCTACAACGAAGACGGCAGCGACAATCGTCACACGCAGCGCTCGATTTTCCTGCCGCAGGCCGCGCTGATCTACAAACCGGTCGACAACGTTTCGTTCTACACCAGTTACAGCAAAGGCCTCTCGCTGGGCGGCACGGCGTCGGTGTTCGACAGCAACGCGGGCGAAATTCTGGCGCCGACGATCTCCCGTCAGCTCGAGGCCGGGGTCAAGTACGATTGGCGCCGGATGAGCTTCACCGCGGCGGTGTTTCAGACGCGCCAGGCGTACCAGTATTCCAGGCCCAATGATGACGGCATCAGTTCGGTGTTCGTCCAGCAGGGCCAGCAGAAGAACACCGGTCTGGAGCTGAGCGCCAACGGCTGGCTGACTTCGCAGCTGCAGATCGCCGCCAGCGTCGCGGCCATCCGCGCGCGCGTGGAAGACAGCGGCACCGCCGCATACGAAGGCCACCAGGCGATCAACGTGCCGAAAGTGCGCGGCAGCCTGTCCGCCGATTACAGCTTGCCGATTCCGGGACTCGCGCTGCTCGGCGGCATGCAGTACAGCTCCAGCAAGTACGCCAACCGGGAAGGCTCGGTGAAGGTCGACGACTATGCGGTGTTCAATGCCGGCAGCCGCTACAGCACCCGCATCGACGGCTACGACACCGTGTTCCGGCTGACCGTCGACAACCTGTTCGACAAACGCTACTGGCGCGACGTGGGCGAATACCTGGGCGACGACTACATCTTCCTCGGCGCCCCCCGCACGGCCCGCCTGTCAGCGACCGTCAGTTTCTGAGGCGGAGCGCCCGACGCTTTCCCGGCTAAAGCCGGTCCTACGAAAAGCCCGCAGCGCCCGTAGGACCGGCTTCAGCCGGGAAGGGGTCGGTTGCATCCGCTGGAGATGTGTCGGTCGGAATGACGCCTTCGCGAGCAAGCTCGCTCCTACAGGGCGTGCGTCCGAGCCACGGCCTGCTATTCCCCCGAAATTCAAGATCCGAGCTCGGCGCTTTCGCCCGCAAGCTCATTAGCGCATTCTGTCGCCTGAGCGGTGGCATTACATGGACAGGGCGGTTCGTGGGTTTTTAGGGCGAGGAGCGAAGATGATCGAGTTGAAAAAAGGCAGCATCGCCGATATTCCGTTGTTGTGGTCGCTGCGTACGCGGGCCGTGCGCAGGGTGTGTGCCAGTCATTATTCTCCCGAACAGATCGACGTCTGGAGCGCTTCGCCGCCGCCTGAGTCCTACCTGCGACTGCTCGCCACCGGATGCGCAGTCATCGCCGAAGAGGATGGCCAGTGGCTCGGCTACGGCATTCTCGACCGGCAGACCGGCGAGGTTGTCGCCTTGTTCGTCGAACCCGGACTGATCGGCAAGGGCATCGGGCGACGTCTGATGCACGCGCTGGAAGCCATTGCCGCCGAAGAGCGCTTCACCCGGCTTCATCTCTATGCGTCGCTCAACGCCGCCGACTTTTATCGAGCAATGGGCTTTGTGGCTATTCGTGACGAGCCCTACGAACACCCCAGCGGCATTACGTTGCGCAGTCTGTACATGGAGCGGGCATTACCGGCCCATTCCGTTCACTGAGCAAGCGCGGAAACCTGTCGTATCACTGGCAACGGTCCTTCTGGCTTGCTAACGTCGGCAAGCCTCTCAACCGGGAAATCGGGCCATGCCAGCACAGTACCCGTTGCAACGTCGCATCCAGGACGGCCGACCCGTATTGGTCAATGCGCCCTTGCAGTCGGGCAGCGAAGACAGCCTGCACCGTTACCGTGAAGGCCAGTTGTGGGCTGTCCGGGAAGGCGTGATTACGGCCGAGCTCGACACCGGCAGTTGGGTCGTGCCGGCGCGTCGCATCGGCTGGATTCCTCCGGGCGTTGCCCATGCCGCGCGGATCCATGAGGCCGCCAGAGGTTGGATGATCTACCTGCGCCCCGACCTCTGCCCGCTGTTTCCCACCACTCCCACGGTTTTTGACATGACGTCATTGTCCCGCGCCTTGCTGGAACGCATCGGCGGCTGGAGCGGCGCGCTGATCGAGCACAGCGCTGGCGAACTCACGCCGCCGCAGCATCGTCAGCTGGAAGTCCTGTTCGACGAGTTGAAGATTTCTCCCGCCGAGCCGCTGTTTCTGCCGATGCCCAGCAGTCCGCATCTGGTGGGAATGACGCTGACGATCGTGGCCGATCCTGCCAACAAACTGAGCCTGGACGACTGGGCCAGGCGCACAGGCATGTCGCGGCGCGGCCTGACCCGGCACTTTCGCGCCGAAACCGGCATGTCGCTGGTGCAATGGCGCATCGTCGCGCGAATGAAGCGCGCGCTGGAACTGCTTGCACAAGGCGACAGCGTCAACCGCGTCGCGCAGCGCCTGGGCTACGACAGCGTCAGCACGTTTATCGGCGCCTTCAGCGCCCAATTCGGCACGACTCCCGGCGCATACACCCTGTGATCGGACGCAAGTGGCGTCACGTCAGCCGTCTGCCAACCGCCCTCAATCTGTAAGCTTTGTTATCCTGCGCGCCTTTGTCGCACTTAACTGCCGTTTCAACCTGTGATTTGGGGTCTTTCATGACAGCCATTCTTCGACCACGTCCACAACCGATCAACCGGGGCGACTACAAGACCCTGGGCCTGGCGGCATTGGGCGGGGCGCTGGAAATCTACGATTTCATCATCTTCGTCTTCTTTGCCCTGACGCTCAGCCAGCTGTTTTTTCCGCCTGAAATGCCCGAGTGGCTGCGCCTGCTGCAAAGCTTCGGCATCTTCGTCACGGGCTACCTGGCGCGTCCGCTGGGCGGCATCCTGATGGCGCATTTCGCCGACAAGCTGGGGCGCAAGCGGGTGTTCAGCCTGAGCATCCTGATGATGGCGCTGCCGTGCCTGCTGATCGGCGTGATGCCGACGTACGCCGATATCGGCTACTGGGCGCCACTGGTGCTGTTGGCATTGCGCATTCTGCAGGGTGCAGCCGTGGGGGGCGAAGTGCCGAGCGCCTGGGTGTTCGTCGCTGAACATGCGCCCAAAGGCCACCGCGGCTACGCCTTAGGTGTGCTGCAGGCCGGGCTCACCTTCGGCTATCTCATCGGCGCGCTGACGGCCACCTGGCTTGCGCGAGTGTTCACCCACGCAGAAATCCTCGATTTCGCCTGGCGAATCCCGTTTCTGCTGGGCGGCGTATTCGGTGTGATTGGCGTCTGGCTGCGCCGCTGGCTGAGCGAAACCCCGGTCTTCATGGCGCTGCACGCCCAGCGCGAAGGCATGACCGAACTGCCGCTGCGCGCGGTGATTCGTGAACATCGCCAGTCGCTGCTGCCTGCGGCGTTGCTGACGTGCGTGCTGACTTCTGCGGTGGTGACCCTGGTGGTGATCACGCCGACGGTGATGCAACAGCGCTTCGGCATGAGCCCTAGCGACACGTTCGCGCTCAGCAGTGTCGGCATCGTGTTTCTGAACATCGGCTGTGTGCTGGCCGGCAGGCTGGTCGATCGCATCGGCGCCTGGCGCGGCGTCGTCTTGTACAGCCTGCTGCTGCCGATTGGCGTCGGTCTGCTGTACGCCAGTCTGGTCATCCAGTGGCTGCCCGTGGGCCTGGCCTATGCCGTCGCGGGTCTGGCCTGCGGCATCGTCGGCGTCGTGCCGTCGGTCATGGTCGGACTGTTCCCGGCGAACATTCGCGTCTCCGGCATCTCCCTTACCTACAACGTCAGCTACGCGCTCTGGGCCAGCACCACGCCGTTGGCCCTGATCGCGCTGATGCCGTGGAGTCCGTGGGTCTGCGTCGGCTATTGCGTGATTATGGGGGCGGTCGGCCTGCTGACCGCGATGTTCTTCGGCATGCGCAAGGGCATGCAGGTGGACGACGTGATGGTGGCGCCGACGGGCAACTGATCGTCGGGCAATCCGGACGATTGCTCTGGCAGAACTACGCTTGATCGGTGGAGCAGGTTTCAGACAGGGGCGGGATGGGCGCGGCCGCAGGGCGCGGCGCTTCCCGCCAGCGATCGCCCGAGGCGGTCATCGGGTGAGCGAACCTGCGCCGCACCGAAACCATCTGAGAAGGCTAAAGCCTCTGGAGCCTGCCATGAGCGTCAAACCTATCCCCGACGGCCAGCACAGCCTGACCGTGTACATGGGCGTCTCGCCCGCCGACCAAGCCATCGAGTTCTACAAAAAAGCCTTCGATGCCCAGGAAATGTTCCGGCTGGACGGGCCGGGCGGAAAGGTCGGTCACGCCGAACTGCAAATCGGCGACTCTCGCCTGATGCTCGCTGAGCCTTGTGATCAAGGCGGGTTCGTCAGCCCTGCACCCGGCAGCCAAACCTCCTTCGCCATGCACCTGTATGTCGCTGACGTCGACGCGCAATTCAAGCGCGCCGTGGAGTCGGGCGCGACAGTGGTCAGCGAGGTCCAAGACATGTTTTACGGCGACCGCAGCGGCAGCGTCCGTGATCCGTTCGGGCATCTGTGGTTCATCGGCACGCACAAGGAGGACCTCACTCCCGATGAAATCCGCGAGCGCGCGGCGAAACTTTTCGCTCAACCTTCCTCCTGAAACGCTTTTCCCGGTCCTGCACCCGCCCGGCGTGATTTGCACCTTGACCGGTTTGATCGCCGGGCGCGTGAACGCCGTGAATCAACGCACCTGATTTGTAACAGATGATTGTAATTATCATTCGTAAGTATTATCGTGCCTGTCTATACAAGCTGTCTCTATATAACTGGGCCAAACTTTGGTCTGCGCCAGGATTAATTACTGCGCGGGCGATTATTGGTCAGGCCAGCAAGGAGTTGTCCTTGCGTGCTGTAGGAATAATTACCTTTGTTGTGCTCATTATTAACCCTTCGCCTGATCGATAGTCGAAGTTGTGCGCGCTCGAAAATTTTACTCAATAAAACTGTATCAGTGCCGATGAGCTGTTCAATGCCAGGGAAGGCAACTAATGGAGGTTATTGCAGGCCGATGATGGAACAAGACCGCAAACGAAAACGATCGAGCAGAGCGACGCCGAGAGAGAAGGAAGTCCTGCAATTGGTGCTGCTGGGCTGCACCAACAAGGACATCGCCCAGAGGCTGGGTATCAGCGATTACACGGCGCGGGACCATGTCTCGTCGCTGCTGAAGAAAAACGAGGTCAAAAACCGGGCCCAATTAATGGCGCTGCATGTGCCCGGGCTGCGTAAGAAGAAAATCCATACACCCCTACATTTGACGGATTGTATCGCCGAGTGAGGCGCGCA
Source organism: Pseudomonas sp. efr-133-TYG-103a (assembly GCF_030209235.1). Taxonomy (NCBI): domain Bacteria; kingdom Pseudomonadati; phylum Pseudomonadota; class Gammaproteobacteria; order Pseudomonadales; family Pseudomonadaceae; genus Pseudomonas; species Pseudomonas sp. efr-133-TYG-103a. Next base: position 214,121 of record NZ_JARVSK010000019.1, on the reverse strand, counting down.
TAATAAAACCGATTGAAGACTGAGCATTTATAAATATTGCGACGCCCGCAATTATTTGGGTCGGTACGGGCGCGTGCCTGTGAAGTTGCAACTCGCGTGCATCAATGAATTGGCAGAAAAGATCATGAATCAGATGTCGAGCGATACTTCGGCTGCGTTATTTGTTTTGCGCGGTATCAGTCAACGTTATGGCGAGGGAAAGAATGCGGCTGGGATTCTTCATAACATCGATCTTACGTTGTATCGGGGCGATACCTGCGCAATTGTCGGAGCGTCTGGCTCTGGTAAAAGCACGCTGTTAAACATTCTCGGTCTGCTGGAGCGCCCCTCCAGCGGCGAGCTGCGGTTTGCCGGGCGGGATGTCACGACCGCGTCGCCCAATATGCTTGCGCACTGGCGTAATCGCAGCATCGGTTTCATCTTTCAATCATTCAATCTGCTACCGCGTCTAAGCGCACTGGACAATGTTGCCTTGCCGCTCGCCTATCGCCAGCAGCGGCGAAAGTCCCCTCGTGATCTAGCCATGCAGCAACTGCGTGCGGTGGGCCTGGCTGATTGCGTACATCGAAGGCCAGCAGAATTATCTGGCGGACAGCGCCAGCGCGTGGCAATAGCAAGGGCGTTGATTGGTGAGCCGACACTTATTCTCGCGGACGAGCCCACCGGCAATCTTGATCAGCAATGCGCCAACGAAATCATTGAGTTACTGCTTGGCCTCAACATTGAGCATCGGGTCACGTTGGTGGTAGTGACCCATGATGTCAGCCTCGCCAAGCGTTTTGCGCGTCGGATCGAGGTCATTAACGGCCAGTTACTGGAGCGCTCCGACCATGCTGTTTGAGCGCGATGCCTTGCGAACATTAGGGCGGCATTTGGGCCAGGCGCAAGAAAGCCTGCTCAGCATGGGCCACCGTTCGTTGCTGGCGTTGCTGGGGATCGTTGTTGGTAGCGCATCTGTCGTGGCATTGCTTGATATCGGCCGGAGTGCGTCGGAGGATTCGATGCGCGTCTTTAAGGGGCTGGGAACTGACACGCTGGTGGTCGGTTTCCCAGGTTTTGCCAACCGCCAGCTACCACTTCCTAGGGTGCTCGACACGCGACAGATGCTCTCGCGGTTGAATTCGCTAATCGCCTCCGCCCCGATAAGCCAATACTCAATCAGGCTCCGTCGTGCAGGTGCACATTTCGACGGTTCTGTGATCGGTACCACAGCCGCGCTGCCAGAGGTCATGGACCTCAAACTTGCAAGCGGACGCTTCATCTCAAATTTCGATGGCAACGAACTGTTCGTCGTGCTCGGCGCCGAGGTTGCCGCTGCACTGAACATTCTAGGGCAGCCGCTCCTATCCGGTGATTCGCTGCGGATTGGGGACTACCAGTTCCAGATCATTGGCGTGCTAGCGGCGCAACCGCACAATCCATTGCTGCCGCTTTCCGTCGATTCCTCCGTGTTCATTCCAGCCCATAGCACGGCGCGACTTTCACCGGCAGCGCGCACCGGCAATGTTATCGCCAAGGCGCGTCCGAATACCGATCTTACAGAGTCAGCCAAAGCGCTTGAATTTCAGTTAAGCGGCATGCTCGGGGGCCGGGAAGTTAGCGTGCAGGTGCCACGGCAGCTGCTCGACGGCTTCAAGCGTCAGGCTGAAACTTTTGCCTGGTTGCTGGCGGGTATCGGGGGCATTTCGCTAATGGTGGCGGGCGTCGGCGTGATGAACGTCATGCTTATGAGTGTTCGTGAACGTCGGCGCGAGATTGGCATACGGATGTCCCTAGGCGCTCGTCCGTCCGACATCTATGTCCTTTTTTTGGTGGAAGCCGGCTGTCTTTCTTTGCTCGGCGCACTCCTTGGGGCTCTGACCGGTTGCATGATCGCTTATCTCTTCAGCCGCGCCAGCAATTGGCCCACGATCCTCTCGCTCGATGCAGTGCTGGTAGGTGTGGGCACCTCACTGTGCATAGGCCTGTTATCCGGCTGCTATCCCGCAGTAGTTGCGGCCAGGCTCTCGCCGGCGAAGGCTCTGCGGGAAGATTGACTTTGCGGCCATAGCAATGCTGCCGAACAACATTTGAACAACAAAAAGGAATGATCCGATGACACTTCAAAGCGCCACCTTACAGCCTTCGGCTCCGCTTCGTTCGCGATCTGATCACGTCGGGGTCGCGGCTGAATTCAACCGGCTGGTGGACGAGCAGGCCGCGCTATCCAGAGACCAACTCAATGCACTCCACAAACAATGGTTTGGTCCGCAGGGCCTGTTCGCCACCTTCAGTGCAGAGGTCGAGCGCCTGGGACGGCAGGCGCCGGCGCTCGACGATCTGACCTGGCTCGACAGCCCGCAGCGTTTACAGGAGGCGGAGCGCGCAGTGGCCTTCGCGCTGGCGCAGAGCAATCGTCGCGGCGCCGCCGTTAATCCTTTCAGCGGTCGTGCGCGCCACGATCTGTGTTGTGTGGTGTTCGATGAAACCGGCGCGTACACGCTGGTCGAGCGCTATGCCGCGTATGAAGCCATGCGCCAGAGCGATTCGGATTTCTTCATCAAACTGATCGCCACCACTCGCGGCGTGGTGGAGCGGCGCATCGTTTTTCGAGGGCTGCTGGAGCATTTCGATCGCTTGCTGCCCGTCGAAAAAAGCATCTACCCCGGTGCTTATCGCGAAGTCCAGCAAGCGCATCTGGACCGCGAAGAAGGGCTATATGGCCCTCTGACGCTGAGCGAAAGCCTGGTTGCCTTGCTGGAGACGGTGTCGCCCGTCGAGTTGCTCAAGCTGACCCAGCGCTGCGCGGATTCCTTGGCATGACGTGTTGTACAGTCGAAGAGAGGTGGACAGCCGCCTGTCGAAGCCGACGCCGGTTGCGCCTGATGGGATGCGCCGCGCCGCTGATGATACTGGTCAACGCCCTCACTGGGGGGCAGGCGCGTGCTGAGAGCCAAAGCTGGAAGACCCCGTCGGCACCAAGCATGAGTCATTCGTTACCGGTGTCCGTTCAGGCGCAGATGGTGCCACTGAGCCTGGCCGACGCAGTGGCACTCGGCTTACGTGGCAACCGCAACATTCGTCGTTCATATTTAGAGCGGGTGGCACATAAGTTCGACTTGCAAGTGAGTGAAGCGCTTTTCTCGCCACGATTGATGCTTGCCAGCAAGCAACTGATTCAACACGGCTCGAATGATCGCGCCCACGAAATGAGCGTCGCGCCGAAGGTTACGCTGAGCAGTGAATGGGGGACGCAGTTTAGTCTGTCCTGGGCGCAGCGGTTTAATCGCGCAGCGCTGGATGGTCGCAAAGACCACCGAGGCTTGCGTTTTGAGGTGATTCAGCCGCTACTAAAAAACGCTGGGTACGAAATTGTCACTGCACCACGGCGCCGCGCACGATTGACCGAGCATAGTCATAGCCTCGGGCTGCAAGCTTCGGTGGCCCAAAGCGTGACTCAAATCGTTGCGTCGTATCGCGAGCTACTCAAGGCTCAGGAACAGCAACGTATCGTGGCCGAGGCGCTTGTCAGGTCTCGCGAACAACTGAAAGTTAATGATGCATTGATCGCCGCCGGGCGGATAGCTAGGGTTGATCGCCTGCAGAATGAGGCAGACCTTGCTTATCAAGAACTGAGCGTCGAGCAGGCGTTACATCATCTTGAAGCCAGTCGCCAAGCGCTATCGCAACTATTAGCGCTTGATGTTTCCACTCCGTTATACGCCAGCGAGGCGCTGACCGCTGAGCGAGTGGAGATCGACCAGAACGAGGCACTCCTAATCGCGCTGACGCGTCAACCCAGACATCTGCAGCAGCGAATCGCCGAAGAACTCGCTGACATCGACCTAATGGTGGCGAAGAATCAACAATTGTGGGATCTCTCTCTGATCGCTGGCGCAGGGCATGATCGTCATGGGTTTTCGTCCGACACGGGACATGGCGTTGACCGACGTTGGACGAGCTACGCCGGCTTGCGGCTGGAAATTCCAATCGGCGACCTGAGCCAGCGCCAGCGCGTAGTCAACGCTCAGGTCGCAGTGGACAGCCAATCGCTGCAGCAAGCTGATCCCCGGCAATCGCTAGAACGCGAGGTCAGCGATGCGATACGGAGCATGCGAAGTCAATGGCGCCAGTATGAGATCGCCTTGCGGAGTCGCGCGCTGTCCCAGCGCAAACTTAGTGCAGAGCGGCAGAAACTCCAGGTCGGTCGCACCAGCACATTTCAGGTGCTCAGTTTCGAAGCGGATCTTCGGCGTTCGGAAAACGCAGTGCTCAGTGCGCTAATCGCATATCTCAACGCGCAAACCGAGCTCGATGAGCGTCTGGGCATGACGCTGGACAGTTGGGAGATCGCCCTCAATGACTGACGTGTCCAGAATCAGACCAATGCTCTTACTAGTAAGTCTGCTGGTGGTTGGCGGCGTGGGCGTAGTGTATTGGATCGAGCCCCCCGAACTGATTGAGACACAACCCTGGCTGCCCGTCGTTCCCGAGCCGCTCGAGCAACGACTCGCGGTGACCGGGCGCATCGTGCCTCGGGCCTTGCTGACTGTGTCGGCGCCTTTTGAAAGTATTCTTCAGGACAAGTGGTTTGCCGACGATCAACTTGTTGCGCGGGGGCAGTTACTGGTCAAGCTCGATACCGATTTGCTGCAGATGCAGATTCGCGAGTCTCTAGCCGAGCGCCTCAAGGCCGAAAGCGCAGTACGTATCCTGGCAGGCTGGGGGGACGGCGAGGAGGTGGTCCGGGCGCGGCGGTCGTTGAACAGCAGCCAGCTCAGCCTGGCCGACACGCGGCGCAAGCTGGCGGAAAGTGAGATGCTGCTTCGCCAAGGCATCGTTCCCAGAATGGAGGTCGATAACCTCACCCAGCAAGTCAAGGCTCAAAGTGTTGAGGTGAAGGCGGCCCTGTCCGAATTGATGTTGGTGAGCAAGCGGGGGGAGGGCGATTATCAGCAAGTCGCCGAGTTGCAGCTGGCTAACGCCCGTGCTCGGCACAGCTCCTTGCTTGCACTGCAACAACAAAGCGAAATCAGGGCGCCGTTTGCCGGCATCATCGTCCGCCTTCCTGCCGGCCAGGCTGGTAATGCCGAAAAGCCGGTGGAGCCCGGCGTGCGGTTGAGTCAGAGGCAGCCGTTGTTTGGTCTTGCCAATCTCGAACGGCTGAGCGTGCAGGCCAGGGTTGACGAGGTTGACGTCAACCAATTACGTGTAGGTATGTCCGTAGAGATCAGCGGCGATGGTTTCAACGACCGCCTGCAGGGCATCGTCAGTACTGTTAGCACTCAGGCGATTGCCGATGACATCCAGAGCGATAGCGCTACCTACCACGTCACGGTGGCAGTACCCGCACTTGATCCCGTCCGACAGCAGCGCCTGCGTTTGGGCATGAGCGCTCGATTGTCGATCCTCACCTACCAGAACCCCAACGCTATTGTCCTGCCGGCTGAAGCAATTGGTGAGGAGGGCGGGAAACATTTCGTCAGTTATCGATCTGCGGTCAACGGCTCGGAAACAAAGCGAGAGGTAACCCTTGGACGAGCCGCGCTCAATGGAGTTGAGGTATTCGGTATAAACGGTGGATTCGTTCGGAAGGAGGTCGATATGGAGTAGTCAATTAAGTGCCAGTGCCATAAAGAGCAAGCAGATGTGGGAATTAATAGTGAGTCTGATCACAAGATCTCTTCGTCTCGAATAAATGAATAATGAGGAATAAGGATATCGATGATGATAAAAAAATTATTGCCACTAGCGTTGGTGGTTGTGTCAATGGCGGGGGTAGCGGGGGAGCATTCGGTGACGAAGTCGAAGATGCCTCATCGAATAATTGTTTCGCCGGGTATCGGGGGAGCGTCGTTCCCAATTGGATTTGTGGATACGAGACCCCGCTCATCATATACCCTTGATTCTATTCAGTGGAGTACTACCGGATTTCCTCAAAGTATGGGTGAAACGGTAGAGCTTTGTTATGGATCCGGAGGTAATCCTGACGAGTGTGAGGCGATTGCTCCTAATTCTTCAGGCACAACCTATCGCTTCAGAGGAAAACGTTTCGGGGCTGGATCTATCGCTGTTATTCGTCATTACTCATCGGCGGGCACCGTTCGGAACATCCAGCCTTCCGGCGAAGATTGGGTACGCTTCAACCTGAGCTATTAACTGAGAAGCCGTCCTCTGACAGAGGGCGGCTTAAGTGGGAGTTAGGCATGAGTATTTCAATTTCGAGTAGTGCCACATCTATAGTTAATTCGGTAAAGAGCGCTGGAGATGTCCGGCCGATATCTTTAAGTTCCCCTATTGATGTCCCCGTTTCGCAAGCAACACCCGTGTCATTGAGCGGTAAGGCGATATTGATGTCACGGCTGTTTGGTGGACACTCTCAGGAGCCAGCGGTAAGCCATCCGTCAAAGTGGCTAGAGGCAGTAGATCCTATGCCTTTCTTGACGCGGGATGACCGCCAACTGTTGAGCGATGCCTATCAGTATGCGAATGATGAAGGGGCGGATCTTGCTTATGTAGACAACTTGGCATGCAGTATGGCGAATTACAGGTTGCATGATAATGGTCGACGCACTCTGCCGCAGAGCCCAGGTATGAACTTCGATCTTGTGGGGCACGAAGTCACCTATTTGTTTACGGAAAAGAATGCGGCCACTGCCTTGCGCATCCTTCAAAGCGATGAGTTCGAGACGACGCAGCTGGATAAAGGTTTTTTACGGCACGCCTTAGATCCACGCTACAGCGCGCTAACCTATCTGAACTTTGAATTTGTCGAACAGATGGTCAATAAGTTTTCTTCGGTAGGGACGGCTGCAGAAAGCTTTGGTGGCCGCTTCTCTCATTTTCAACCCAATCAAAAGAACTGGGTAAAGCAGCTTTCAACGGAGGTCTACGATTTGAAGGCCAAATGGCCTTTGAACAGTGCGTTAACTTCAGCACAAAATGCAGAAACGAGGGAATTGCTTCCGCCCGATGCTATCCGCGCTCAAGCTGAATCCGGGGCGGTGCGTGATGTAATTAACAAATACCTTATAGGTGACGCACTCCCCACGCTCTTCCAGACCCTCGCTCGCCTCCGACGCTGACTCACTCAAGTTCGGCACTCGCTGATTCGCAGGCCCTTACGCCGGGCGGCGCCGATGTCACGCGGTTGCGCCCGGTGCTTTTGGCTTTGTACAACGCCATGTCGGCCTCATGCAGCCACATGCCCGCATCGTTCAGATGGGCGCCGTAGGCCGCGATGCCGACGCTCAGGCTCAATTTAAGGTCGGGGAGGGCGGCGTGAGAATGCTCGTTCACCGTGCGGCGCAGGCGCTCGAGGATGTCGGTGGCTTGCGCAAGTGAGGTGTCGGGCAGGATCACGCAAAACTCGTCGCCGCCGTAGCGTCCGGCCAGATCGGTTTCCCGCAGGTTGGCGGACAGGGCGTTGCTCAACTGCTTGAGCACGCTGTCGCCGATGATGTGGCCATAGGTGTCATTGATGGTTTTGAAGTGATCGATGTCGATCAGCGCAACGCTGTTGTGCCTGTCCAGCGTCCGACTCTTGTTGAATTCCAGCGTCAGCAGATCCTTCCAGGCGCCATGGTTCATCAGACCTGTCAGGCTGTCGGTCGTGCTCAGCTTCTCCAGCGCCTTCTTGCTGTTGGAAAGTTGTACCGCGACGCGGTAGGACAGCAAACCGAGAGCCAGCGGATAAATCACCAGCATCGGCAGGCAGGCATACACCTGAATCTGGGTGACGGGCGGAAACAGTTCCGGGCGGAAAATCCAGTACGAAAGCAGCGCGCCGCTGGCCTGCGCCACCGAGCCAATTGCCAGCATTCGTGGGCCGCCCGCGGCGATGTTGTTCATGGCCAGCATCGATAACGCCGCCACCGCTGGAAGCGGGTTCAGCCCCATGGCGCCAGCCCAGAAACCACCGGCCACTGAGTCATAAACCAGATTGCGGCGCTCAGCCTGGTAGGGCTTGTCGGAATAGCGAGCGAGAAAATACGCCAAGTGCGGCCAGACGTAAGCGTGCAGCACCATCAGCACCCAGACCCACGTGGGCGGATGAGAAGGATATAACGCGGCGGCCACGGTGAAAAAACCCATGCCCAAGCCCACGCTGCGCGGCAGATGCAGACGCCGTGCAAATGAAAGACCTTTGTGGCTTGAGGTGCTCATAGCGCTTCACCGGGTGATGACACAGCGTCCGGATTGAAACATCGGCCACGACCAATGACCCAGAGTGTCGCTTGCCGATTGAAGGGAAGGAAGAGCGATTTGCCACTATTCGTCCATTTCGCATCGCCGGTCGTCGCCTGAGGACGAATCAGGCTGATCGGATGGGCAGAGCGTAGACCCTATTGCCCCTTCCATCCTGCAATCCATCTGAATACGCCAGCGGACATGGCTTCTTGCAGTCGGTGTCCGCAGGGGGCGCGTCCTTCAGACAGGCCGCTCACTTGCTCCCGGTCATGTTTTTGATCAGCTGCGCGTGCGCTTTGGCGTCCTTGGCGAGCGAAATCACATTGACCATTGCAGTGCGCGTTCCCGAGGCGGCAGTCAGCGTGGTGCTCAGGACATTGCCACCGTCCACGCCGCCCGCGATATCCAGCTGACGAAGGCCGAGGCCTTTTCTGACCATCTTCTTCTCGCCGAGCTTCTTGAAATCACGGTAACTGGACTGCTGTTGTACGAGCGTTTCGGCAATGATGGTGTCCAGCGTTTCGGTATCGTTGGAAGGAACAGACTTACCGTCCGGCAGCGGCGTTTCGGTGATGATCACCACGCGCTTCGCGGGCTTGTTCATGTACAGCGAACCGGTTACGCCAGCGGCCTTCGCCTTGTCGTCGATCTCTTCCATCGGCCCTTTGACGTAGTCTTTAGGCAGATAGAACAGGAACTTGCCGCCCAGCATCGAGACTTTCTGACCTGCAGGTTTGCTTGGTTTTTTCGACGACTTGGTAGGTTTGGAGGTCTTCGAAGACTTCGTCGTTTTGGAAGAGTGCGCGGTCTTCGACGACTTGGACGACCCCTGCGTGTCGGTCGCGGCTTGTACACCGGCCGCCCCGACACCCATCGCCAGCGCGATGCAAATCAAGGCAGTCTTCAATTTGAACAAGCGCATTCCTACCCCTTTGGCGGCTAAGTCCTACATAGGATCGGCATTTTGCCTGACAGGGGCGCCTGCATGCTACGGGCATCATTTGAATGCTCTGCCGTTATCGAAGGATTTGCAGTCGGTCTTATTGGGGACAGGCTTCGTTTTTGGCAACTTGTAAAAGTAGCCAGGATATAAATCATGTTTCGTTGAATCGAAAAAAAGCCGCTGGGGTCAGCGGCTGAAGTTTGGAGCTTTGAGGCCCCACGCCGGGAGCAACGACGCGGAGAAACAACAGAAACGACACGATGAATCAACGTACAGGTCAGGTATGTTTGGCATTCTCCGTTTGTGGATTGTAAGTCGAGGCTTGCTGAGTCTTGTCCTGCTCCCTGGCCTTGGCGGCCAAGGCCTCTTCGTGCTGCTCGAAGCTCGCGTGCAGCGCTTCGTTACGCGCGACAAACGCTGGGGACTCTTCAGCCATTGCGAAAGGAGCAACCCATAAAGAAGAAAGAATAAGTACGCTGGCAATACCGATGGATTTAAACATTTGAATAAACCTTCTTGCTCGTGCAAGTTCGATCAGGTGACGCCACTGTAAGAACACAGCGACGCCGGATCAAATGAAACCCAGGTAAAGATTCTTTAGAAAAAATGTTATGTGCAGAGGAGGGAATTAATCAGTTGAAGCTTACGGCAAACCCTGCACCTTCATTGGCGCGAACTGTGGCCGAATCCCCCGGCACTTCGGATAATCGACGCATCCCCAGAAATGCCCGCCGGCGTTTTTCCCGGTGCGTGCCAGTTTCGTCACCATCGTTTTCTTACAAAACGGGCAGGCCGGCGCTGTCGGCTCAACCACGTCAGCCACTGATTCCGCCGGCTTTACCTTGGCCGTCGGCGCCTCAACCACTGGCTCAACCGCTGGCTTAACTGCTGGCTCGACGCGCTCGGCGGTCGCCTCCGGGCGAGGGGGCGGTTGACGCTTCTTCGTTTCGGCAATCCATTGCTTTAACTGCTCGCCGTCAATCAACTGCACGTTGCGCCCCGAGGCAAATGCGCGCGCGGGTTTGGAAAACGTCCCACTGGTCACGACGAAACCGCCTACCGCGCCCTCCGCAGCCATGGCGCCGTAAAGCTCACGCACCACCGGCACGCCGACCTGTATCGAGCGCCACTGCTTGCATTGCACCAGATACGTTTCGCCATCCTTGCGCGCAACCAGATCCACGCCGCCATCAGGTCCGTTCGCACCTGTTTCCTGCACGGCATAACCACGGCGCCGCAAGGCTTCACCTACCAACAGCTCGAAATCGTGCCAGCTGATGGTCAGCAGGGTATGACCGCCTGCCGTGCTCACTGAATTCAAAAGATGGCTGCGTTTGCGGCGTCTGAAGATCGAGGCAACCGCGCCCGCCACAAAAATCACCGGCACAAAGAACTGCCCGAACGTCGCCAGTCCGCTGAACACCGAGTGAGTCAGCACCGTATCGATATGTCGAACGTCACTCATCGTCGGCGGGGCAGCTGTGGCAAGGGCGTGGAGGTACATTCCCGAGGCAGCGGCAAGCGCAATGCTCGCCCACCAAGGCAGCTTGCTTGCGAGAAAAATGAACGCTTCGACAGCAGAAGTTTTCTTGGCCATATCCGTGGTCTGTTACAAATCCTGAGGAAGAAGGTGATCAATAACGCGGCAGAACTCTAGGTCTAGCGATGCTTGCAGCGTGACCCTCATAAACGAACTCTGACATTCAGAGAAACGTCTGTCAGAAGGCTCATCTGCAATAGCAGGAAAGCGCCGTCATTCTATAGAAAAAAAGCATGATAGTGGCTTATTGATGTCATGGTAAAACGTCGGCGGAATTTTCGTCCGTACAGCTAAGGAACAGCCATGACCAAGGTAGGAATCAGCTTCATCGCAGCCCTCGCACTGCTCAGCGCCTTCACCGTTTCCGCGAAGGACGCCCGCCTCACCGACGCTGCCATTGCCCAGATTCTCATCGAAGATTCGATCTCTTCCTACCCCGGCAACTGCCCATGTCCTTACAACTCGGCTCGCAATGGCAGCCGCTGCGGCAAACGGAGCGCCTATAACCGCGCGGGGGGATACTCGCCACTGTGCTTCAAGGAAGACGTCACCAAAGACATGGTTCAGGCGTATCGAGCGCGCTCGAAGGGATAATGCTGCTTGCCTTCAGGCACTGCGCGCTCATATGAATCGTGTTGCGCAAGTGATTGTCGCGCACGAGTGAGTGACCCGCTTCATTGAGGTCACTCACTCCCTCGCATGCCTTACGTTTCAGTCGCTGTCGCTGTCGACCAACGTGTTCTCCAATGCAAGGGCTCGCAACTGGCGCACTTTGTCGATGCTCTTCTCCGGCGATGATCTGATCACATCCCTTGGGTCATTGATCCGCACCCGACCATGCCCGTCGATAATGAACTGCAGGTCTTCAATGTGCAGATCGTGATTTCTCAGCCTGGACATAATTTCGTCGCAGTCTTTCAACACATTTTTATTGAACGCCAAGTCCTCAGGCATGGGCTTGCGACGATTGATGACATCCTCCGAGTCCAAAGCGTTGTGGATATAGTCTTTCGACAGACCCACCTTGCCGTCATGCGTGACCAACTCATGTGCATCGACGACCGGAAACCCCAAGTCCTTAAGCTTCTTCGTCATTTCCAGCTCTTTAGCCGCGCAGTCGCCCTCCGCGATAGTCCCGGTCGTGCCAGGCCGGATCAGGCATATGCACTGCGTGGCATTCTGCCGAGAATGGTAAACGTCCTTCTGGCTTCCTTCGCCGAGAAATTCGCCTACCGAGTCGATCGACTTGAATTGAGTCGCCGCCGCTGCGGTTGAAACGCCTGGACTGTGCCGGATTGAGGCGGCATTGGAGACACTTGGCATCATGGTCATCGCCTTGTCTGACTGGTTTGATGGACAGGCGAGCACGGAGCTCGCGCGATTCTGCGCAGTGAGTGGGTGAGCAGGTGGATTGGGTTCCGGGGATTGGGCGGAGTTTGCTGGCTCTCCGAGACATGACTCGCCGCTAAACCACTGGATGGCAATTAACGTCCATCTGGAGCCTGAAGTTCGCCACGTTCCTGTATCACGGCGTGTTGAGGATCGACGACCAAGCGTTTGTCTGCTGCTCCAACTCATCGCTGTGAAACAAGTCCAGGCACTTCAGCAGATCGAAACGGGTGCCGGGGGCTTCCAGTTCTGCCAATGGATTGTGGTAGTCCCTGGACAGGAAATGATCGACCAGATCCCTGATCTCATCAGGCGCTTTCTCCAAGTCGTAATAAGTCCAGTCCCGCAACGCGCTGACACTGCTGCCCGCATCGGCAGCAGCCTGTTTTTCGTCTCGGTACGCAGTTGCTATGCAGGTCGCCAGAACCAGGTCTTTGTAATTCTGGGCATGAGTGCGAGCGCTGGCTTGCGGGGAGTCGGTAGCGCCGGCCATTGAGCAGCAGACCGACAGCAGCGCTAGGACCGTCGTCGCAGTCACGCGCAGAGTCATGCCAAGCTCCAGAAGTTGGCGCGGTCAGTTCGGTACAACGCTTCCGGTGAGTTGAAGTAGCACTGATCGTAGCAGCGGCGCCCATCGAACAGTGTCGCGTGACCTTGTGCATCAGACCAGCCTGACACCTCGAAAAGGATCACTCCCTTGCGACCCTCGAACTCGCTTGGTGGCGGATATTGCACCACTTCTGGATGACCCCACCTATGCTGCAGGAAAGTAATCAGGTCTCTGACTCGAAAGAAATATTGGCGCTTGTCGGCACCCGAGACGGTCTGTCCGCGAATGGCCGGGATCGTCAAACCCGCTTCGTTGAAGATATAGCTCATGCGTACAGCGCATGTGTTGCTCCAACGCTGCGAGGGGTCAGGGTTGCCGATGTTCTTGGCTACATAGCCGCCGATGATGGTGCCAACGTGTCCTCCAGAGTCAGAAGGGTCGTAAATGCGCCGCGAGGCAGCCCACGCGGTGGTAAAGATCGGGCGGTTCATTCCACATCCTTGGCTCGGTTCGACATCAAGGTCGTGACTTTGCCGGCGTTTTTGGATGCCCAGCCGTCGTCGAGAAAATCCGGAGTTTTCCTATCTCTGTTCTGGGTTTTTCTTACGTGGACGAGGTTTACGCATCACTGACGATCTTCACGATAGGCCAGCGTCCTGCCGGGAAGCTGTGTGCGTCGTCGTGACCGTGGCATGCGCCGCCGATGAATTGCGCTAGCTGAGCTCGCAGGATGCTGAGGATTGTGGCGAGGTAGTGAGCAGCACATCGGTATAGTCCACGTTACTTGGCTATGAGTTGGCCTGACATGCGTTTAGTCAACGGGCAGCACTAGGACAGCGATGCAGGTTTAGTTAAAGGGGGTAGCGGCTGATTAAGGCGAGAATTTAGTCGGTAAGCTTTTCTTACTTCATTAACACTCAGCCACTTTCGTTGCGAATGCACAACTCGATGGCAGTTGGCGCACAGCAATGCCAGATCCTCGAGTTTTGTTTTTGCTTCGGCTCTTAGCGTATGAAGTGGCTTAGTGTGGTGTACCTCTATGAGCCCTTTCCCCACCTCACCATACGTTTTTTCGAAATCGCATCCACATGATTCGCACGCAAGGCGTCCTAGGGTCTTTAGCGCTTGCTTCTTTTTTGACTCAATAATGGCTTTATTTCTTTCGCGGTATCTGTGAGCACGAGTAAGCAGTCTCCCTTCAAGCGCCTCCACGACCCAGTCCTCGTCATCTTCAACTAAGAGCGTCCGTTGTTTGAGTTGCATAATTTCTGATCGAATAGCTTCCGCGGTCGCCGCAAGTTCCTGAGGAAAAGCAGCGAATTCGTCCCATATGATCTGTTCGTTTTTTCCGCCCCTTGAAAGCCCTTTGAATCCGAGCTCAACATAGACTGGGTCTAGGCGCTGGAAGTTGGCAAGCTTCATCACCACACCATTTCGATTTCGAAAGGTACGGTTCTGCTCGATGCTGGCTTTTTTACCTAGAACGCCAAGCAGGTCTGAAAGCGCAATGACGTCTGGATGACTTTCAGAGGGAACCCTCTTGTGTTTCATGTACAACTCTAGAGCCAGAACTAGCTCGTCGCGCTTCCATACCGGATTCCTTGCTTTTGTCTTGATAGCTTCAGTGTCCATAGGCTCGCCGAGATAAAAAATCTACTGAACGATACGTAATGGCCACTACAAATGTCTAGGAAATATCCTACAAAAACACGGGAAGAATCCCGCTGATCTGGTTCGGCATTTTACTGTCAGGCGGCTGGATCCAAAAAAAGGCCACCATCACTGGCAGCCCTTTCGCTTGAAGCACTAACCTGGAATCAAATCAATCCCAGCTCAAAGCCCCACCCGTCTGATACTCAATCACTCGCGTCTCAAAGAAGTTCTTCTCTTTCTTCAAGTCCATGATCTCGCTCATCCACGGGAACGGGTTGGTGGTTCCTGGGTATTCTTCCTTCAGACCAATCTGGCTCAAACGACGGTTGGCGATGAACTTCAGGTAGTCTTCCATCATCGCTGCGTTCATGCCCAGTACGCCGCGAGGCATGGTGTCGCGGGCGTATTCGATTTCCAGCTGGGTGCCTTGCAGAATCATTTGCGAGGCTTCTTCCTTCAGTTCGGCGTCCCACAGGTGCGGGTTTTCGATCTTGATCTGGTTGATCACGTCGATGCCGAAGTTCAGGTGCATGGATTCGTCGCGCAGGATGTATTGGAACTGTTCTGCGACGCCGGTCATTTTGTTGCGGCGGCCCATGGAGAGGATCTGGGTGAAGCCGCAATAGAAGAAGATGCCTTCGAGAACGCAGTAGTAGGCGATCAGGTTGCGCAGCAGTTCTTTGTCGGTCTCGACGGTGCCGGTGTTGAATTCCGGATCGGAGATGGCGCGGGTGTATTTCAGGCCCCAGGCGGCTTTTTTCGCGACCGACGGGATCTCGTGGTACATGTTGAAGATTTCGCCTTCGTCCATGCCCAGCGATTCGATGCAGTACTGGTAGGCGTGGGTGTGGATCGCTTCCTCGAAGGCCTGGCGCAGGATGTACTGGCGGCATTCAGGGTTGGTGATCAGGCGATACACGGCCAGCGCGAGGTTGTTGGCAACCAGGGAGTCGGCGGTGGAAAAGAAGCCCAGGTTGCGCATGACGATGCGGCGTTCGTCGTCGGTCAGGCCTTCCGGGTTTTTCCAGAGGGCGATGTCGGCGGTCATGTTGACTTCTTGCGGCATCCAGTGGTTTGCGCAGCCGTCCAGGTACTTCTGCCAAGCCCAGTCATACTTGAAAGGCACGAGTTGGTTGAGGTCGGCGCGGCAGTTGATCATGCGCTTTTCGTCGACGGCAACACGGGCGGCGGAGCCTTCGAGCTCGGCCAGACCTTCGGCGATGTCGAGTTTGTTCAGGGCCGCTTTGGCGCGGGCGACGGCGGCGGAGTCGTTGGCGTTGGCAGCGCGTGCTTCCTGCGCGGCCGCACCACCGGCGCTGTCGAGTTTGTCCATGGCCGCTTCTGAAGCGTGGCCGGCGTTGGCGCCTTTGGCGGGTTCAGCGGCGTCTTCTTTGTCGAATTCGTCCCAGCTCAGCATGGTGATGAGGCTCCTGCGTGAGGGTCAGTGAAAGATGACTGACCTGATGGATCTTGAGTGTTGGTTGCGTATCAGGCGTTGCACGCAAAGAACATGAAGTCTTGGGGACTGAGCCCCTGATTTTGCTTTTTTAACTGGCGCTGCATGAAGAGCGCGAGTCTGAGCGAGTGACCGCTAGGCGCCGAGTTTTTTGGACCCCGGAGCGTACGTCAGTACGTGAGGAGGCCGAAAAACTCGGCAACAACGCGGACGCCGCTCAGAAACGTGCGGCGTCCAGCGTGTTTATTACTGACAAGCCTCGCAATCCGGCTCATCAATGGCGCAGGCCTTTGGCACTGGCGCCGGACCGGCCGGGGCTGCTTCGGCTGGACGCGGGGCGGTGATCGCCGAGTCGTCCGGGCCGTGGCCGCCGCTGGAAACGGCGTTCAGTTTACCGGTGTTGATGGTCGACTTCTCGGTGCTGGTCGCGGCCAGGGCACGGAGGTAGTAAGTGGTTTTCAAGCCACGGAACCACGCCATGCGGTAGGTCACGTCCAGCTTCTTGCCCGATGCGCCAGCGATGTAAAGGTTCAGCGACTGAGCCTGGTCGATCCACTTCTGGCGACGGCTTGCAGCGTCGACGATCCAGCGGGCTTCGACTTCGAACGCGGTGGCGTAGAGGTCTTTGAGCTCCTGCGGGATGCGCTCGATCTGCTGAACCGAACCGTCGTAGTACTTGAGGTCGTTGATCATGACCGAGTCCCACAGATCGCGAGCCTTGAGGTCGCGAACCAGGTACGGGTTGATCACGGTGAACTCGCCCGACAGGTTCGATTTCACGTACAGGTTCTGGTAGGTCGGTTCGATCGACTGCGAAACGCCGGTGATGTTGGCGATGGTCGCGGTCGGCGCGATGGCCATGATGTTCGAGTTACGAATGCCTTTCTGAACGCGAGCACGCACGGGCGCCCAGTCCAGGGTTTCGTTCAGGTCGACGTCGATGTACTTCTGGCCACGGGCTTCGATCAGGATCTGTTGCGAATCCAGCGGCAGAATGCCTTTGGACCACAGCGAACCCTGGAACGTCTCGTAGGCGCCACGCTCGTCGGCCAGATCACAGGAAGCCTGGATCGCGTAGTAGCTGACGGCTTCCATCGAGCGGTCGGCGAATTCGACGGCAGCATCGGAACCGTAAGGAATGTGCTGCAGGTACAGCGCGTCCTGGAAGCCCATGATGCCCAGACCGACCGGACGGTGACGGAAGTTGGAGTTCTTCGCCTGAGGCACGGAGTAGTAGTTGATGTCGATGACATTATCGAGCATGCGAACGGCTACGTCGATGGTGCGCTTGAGCTTGTCGGTGTCCAGCTTGCCGTTGACGATGTGGTTCGGCAGGTTGATCGAGCCCAGGTTGCAGACCGCGATCTCGTCCTTGTTGGTGTTCAGGGTGATCTCGGTGCACAGGTTCGAGCTGTGCACCACGCCGACGTGCTGCTGTGGCGAACGCAGGTTGCACGGGTCTTTGAAGGTCAGCCAAGGGTGGCCGGTTTCAAACAGCATGGACAGCATCTTGCGCCACAGGTCTTTGGCCTGGATGGTCTTGAACAGCTTGACCTTGCCTGGGTACTCGGTCAGCGCTTCGTAGTACTCGTAACGCTCTTCGAAGGCTTTGCCGGTCAGGTCGTGCAGGTCCGGAACTTCGGAAGGCGAGAACAGGGTCCATTTGCCGTCATCGAAGACACGCTTCATGAACAGGTCAGGGATCCAGTTGGCGGTGTTCATGTCGTGGGTACGACGACGATCGTCACCGGTGTTCTTGCGCAGCTCGATGAACTCTTCGATGTCCATGTGCCAGGTTTCCAGGTAGGCACAGACAGCGCCTTTGCGCTTGCCGCCCTGGTTTACTGCAACGGCAGTGTCGTTGACCACTTTCAGGAACGGCACGACGCCCTGGGATTTGCCGTTGGTGCCCTTGATGTACGAGCCCAGCGCACGAACCGGCGTCCAGTCGTTGCCCAGACCGCCTGCGAATTTGGACAGCATGGCGTTGTCGTGGATGGCGTGGTAAATGCCCGACAGGTCATCCGGAACGGTGGTCAGGTAGCAGCTCGACAGCTGCGGACGCAGGGTGCCGGCGTTGAACAGCGTCGGGGTCGACGCCATGTAGTCGAAGGACGACAACAGGTTGTAGAACTCGATGGCGCGGTCTTCACGGGCTTTCTCTTCGATTGCCAGGCCCATGGCCACACGCATGAAGAAGATCTGCGGCAGTTCGAAACGCACGCCATCCTTGTGGATGAAGTAACGGTCGTACAGGGTCTGCAGGCCCAGATAAGTGAACTGCTGGTCGCGCTCGTGGTTGATCGCCTTGCCCAGTTTTTCCAGGTCGAATTCGGCCAGGACAGGGTTCAGCAGTTCGAACTCGATACCTTTGGCGACGTAAGCCGGCAGTGCCTTGGCGTACAGGTCGACCATTTCGTGGTGAGTGGCGCTTTCGGCGACGCCCAGGAAACCCAGGCCTTCGGCACGCAGGGTGTCCATCAGCAGGCGGGCGGTGACGAACGAGTAGTTCGGCTCACGCTCGACCAAGGTGCGCGCTGTCATCACCAGTGCGGTGTTGACGTCGGTCAGGGCCACGCCGTCGTACAGGTTTTTCAGGGTTTCGTTCTGGATCAGGTTGGCGTCAACCTCGGCCAGGCCTTCACACGCTTCGGTGATGATGGTGTTCAGGCGACCCATGTCCAGCGGCGCGAGGCTGCCGTCTTTGGTGGTGATGCGGATCGACGGGTGAGCCTGCACAGGCGCTTCGCCGCCACGACCGGCACGCTCTTTGGAGCGGTCGTTGCGATAGATCACGTAGTCGCGAGCCACTTTTTGCTCGCCAGCGCGCATCAGCGCCAGTTCTACCTGATCCTGAATTTCTTCGATGTGGATGGTGCCGCCCGAAGGCATGCGACGCTTGAAAGTCGCGGTGACCTGTTCGGTCAGACGGGCAACGGTGTCGTGGATGCGCGACGAAGCGGCGGCGGTGCCGCCTTCAACTGCGAGGAAGGCCTTGGTGATGGCGACGGTGATCTTGTCATCGGTGTACGGAACAACGGTGCCGTTACGCTTGATCACGCGCAGCTGACCCGGAGCGGTCGCGGACAGGTCCTGCTGGGTCGCACCTGTCTGCGGCGCAATGGCCTGCGGATTCTCGCGAGTTGTGTCTGTTTGCATGGGTGTCTCCACGTTCTCTATGTTTATTTGGACGCCAGAGGCATCCACCGTTCCGTCTTGAGGCAGTTGACCGACAAACGTCAGTCCAGAAACTTCAAAACGGAGGGAAAGGCTGATTGACCGTCCTTGGTTTCGAAGTCCAGAAGGGTGCGGGTCTGAGCCCGTCGCCCGGAAAAAACTGTTGCAGAATGCTCGACTTGTGTTGCAACACTTGTACCGCTACGCGCAGATCGTGACGCTTGCTGTCTGCCATTCGCGTGAAAGCGGTCAGGCGGTAAAACCGGGGGTGGTTCAGCCCTTTGAACACGAGAAAAAATGCTTGAAATCTCTCGGTCACTTGTGTTTGGTTTTTCGAGTCAAACCCTACATGTAGGGTCTTCATCAGCGACGGGCTACAAGATAATGCGTTTCGGACACCAATTGCAACGTGTCACCTGTGGATAAAGCTGTGTGTAATTTGTGTGCGAATCGGGGAAATCGCGTGTAGGCCGCATGGCGACTGGGATGGGCGATTTTTCAGGGGTAGAAATCAATTTTCGGGTTTTTTGCGGGCGCGAACCCTATCACGAAATAAGGGATTGGCAAGGGCGACGGACGGGTGGTTTGGCATGTCGTGTGTCATGTTGGGCGAGTGGGTACTATTGCGACGGATCAACACTGTACCTCTTTAACGACGCTATACCTTTTGAACGCTGTACCTGTAGGAGCGTGGCTTGTCCCGCGATCGGCCGGGAACCGGTCGTAAGATCGGCCAGTGGTGTTGTCTGGCACAACGCATTCTCCGGTTTGACTGTTGCTGCGCAACAGATCGCGGGACAAGCCACGCTCCTACAATGGATGTCCCGCGCCACTATTAATAAGAACAATCACCAGGAGACACCGTCCGTGCACCAAGAACCCTGGCAGGTGCTGATCGTCGAGGATGATCGGCGGCTGGCCGAGCTGACCCGCGATTACCTTGAAAGCAACGGCCTGCGCGTCAGTCTGGAAGGCGATGGCGCGCGCGCTGCTCAGCGGATCATCGACGAGCAGCCGGACCTTGTGATTCTCGACCTCATGCTGCCCGGCGAAGATGGCCTGAGCATCTGCCGCAACGTGCGCAGTCGCTACGAGGGACCGATCCTGATGCTCACGGCCCGCACCGACGACAGCGACCAGATTCAGGGTCTGGACATGGGCGCCGACGATTACGTGGGCAAACCGGTTCACCCTCGGGTGCTGTTGGCACGCATTCATGCCCTGTTACGGCGCACCGAGCCGGCCGAAACGCCCGCTCCAGAGCAGCGCCGTCTGGCGTTCGGCCCTCTGGTGGTCGACAACGCGCTGCGCGAGGCCTGGCTCAACGACCACAGCATCGACCTCACCAGCGCCGAATTCGACCTCTTGTGGCTGCTGGTTGCCAACGCCGGTCGCATTCTCTCCCGTGAGGAAATCTTTACAGCGCTGCGCGGCGTCGGCTATGACGGCCAGGACCGTTCGATCGATGTGCGCATTTCGCGAATCCGTCCGCGCATCGGTGACGATCCAATCCATCCGCGCCTGATCAAGACCGTGCGCAGCAAGGGCTATCTGTTCGTACCGGAAGCGGCCAGGGACATGAGTCACGTCATGCTCAACGGCTGACCCATGCACTCCATCTTTCTGCGCATTTACGGCGGCATGTTGGGCGTTCTGGTGCTGGTCGCCCTGCTGGGCGTGCTGACGCTGCACCTGGTCAACAAGGTGCGCAGCGAGCAATACCGCGAGCAACTGGCCCACGGCACCTTCACCTTGATGGCCGACAACCTGAAACACATGGACAGCATCGAACGCACCCGTGCGCTGGCCGTGTGGGAACGGTTGCTCGGCATTCCGCTGGCGCTGCAAGCCGCCGCCCAGGCGCATCTGGATGGCGGGGCGCGCAATCGGCTGAGTCGTGGCCAGGTTATCGTCGAACAGACCGGCCCCCATGCCGCCCGGGTCTTTCGCGAAGTCGCGCCGGCGGGCTCGTCAGACAGCGGGGCAGCGTTGCTGTTGACCGGCGAAGTGCAGCAGATCAGTGAGCAATTGGCCCGGGCGACGCTCTTTCTGCTGCTCGATGAGTTGGTGCGTGTGCCCGTTGACGAACAGCCGATGCGCCTGGAAAACCTGCGTGTGAGCAAGGGTTTCGGCTTCGACCTGCACCTGATCAGGCTGGAGCAGGCCGACGTCGACGACGATCAGCGTCGGCGCATCGAGGAGGGCGATACGGTAATGGCGCTGGGCAAGGGCGGCGATTCCATCCGCGTGCTGTCCGGCGTCGGTAAAACCCAGTGGGTGCTGGAGATCGGCCCGCTGTACCAGATGAATCCTTACCCGCCCGAACTGCTGATTCTCATCGCGTTTCTGGGGCTGTGCCTGATCGGTCTGGTGGTGTATTTACTCGTGCGCCGACTGGAGCATCGCTTGCGCGGGCTGGAGGCCGCCGCGACGCGGATCGCCCAAGGCAGCCTGGAAACCCGCGTGCCGGAAAGCGGCGCCGATTCGGTGGGGCGTCTGGCCTCGGCGTTCAATGGCATGGCCGAGCATTTGCAGCGTTCGCTGACCATTCAGCGTGAACTGGTGCGGGCGGTGTCCCACGAGCTGCGTACGCCGGTGGCGCGCCTGCGCTTCGGTCTGGAGATGATCGGCGAGGCGAGCACGCCCCAGGCGCGGCACAAATACATGGTCGGCATGGACAACGATATTCAGGACCTCGACAAGCTGGTCGACGAGATGCTGACCTATGCGCGTCTGGAGCAGGGCGCGCCAACCTTGAATTTCCAGCGGATCGACCTTGACGCGTTGATCGATCAGGTGATCGCCGAGCTTGCGCCACTGCGCGCCAACGTTCGCGTCACCCGCGGCCAGTGCCTGGTGGTCAACGAAGATGCCGCTCTGGGCAACGAAGCCTGGGTCGAGGCCGAACCCCGTTACCTGCACCGCGCGTTGCAGAATCTGGTGAGTAACGCTACGCGGCACGCGGAATCCGAGGTCTGTATCGGCTATCAATTGAGCCAGACGCGCTGCCGCGTCGATGTCGACGACGATGGCCCCGGCGTGCCGGAAACGGCATGGGAGCGGATTTTCACGCCGTTCATGCGCCTGGATGACAGCCGCACGCGGGCTTCCGGCGGGCATGGTCTTGGGCTGTCGATCGTCCGGCGGATCATTCACTGGCACGGCGGGCGCGCGTTGATCGGGCGCAGTCAGCACCTGGGCGGCGCGTGCTTCAGCCTTTCCTGGCCGCGACAACAGGAGGACGTTTGAGCGTTTGTGTGTTTGACGGCCCGTTGGCTAAATTTGCGGACACCATCGTCGCGGATGACGGGCGTCCTGTCGTGCCTCTGCCAGAGCTGTTGTGCGATGACACGCTGGATCGCCTGCTGCTGAAGGTCTACGGCCCTGAACTGATGCCGGGCGTGTTGCCGGTGCTGGTGTCGCAGTGGTTCAAGTTCTACGCCATGCAGTTGATCCCGCCGGTGGTGGTGGCGACGCTGACGCAACGGGTCAGTTGGCCCATGCAGCTGGATCAACTGGCTTTTGCCGTGAATGAACAGGGCGTGCTCGACGGGGTGAAGTTTTACGCAGCGGCGTACGAAACGTCTGCCTCGGAAGATCCGTTCGTGCGGTTTGCGCCTTTGCTCGACAATCTGCAACACGTCATCGCCCGATTGAGCGCTTACGGCAGCGTGGCGCCGGGGGTGTTGTGGAGCAGCGCCGGGGATTACCTGGAAACCTGCCTGCGGGAGTTGGCGGCGGTCAGCGATGTGTCGCTGGCGTCGGGTTACGAGTTGTTGCGCGAAAGGCTGCGGCCGGACGGGAAACGCAATCCGCTGTTCAATGCGATCACTTATATAGAAGGGAAGAACGGGCAGTGGGTCAGGCAGCGGCGCAGTTGCTGTCTGAGTTACCGGGTTGAGTGGGTCGGACGGTGTGAGCATTGTCCGTTGCGCGGGGCCGACACCGAACAATGACATAACAGTTGTAGGAAGGAGCGCGCTCGCGATCGCGGTGACGCCTGTAGGCGTGAGCCAATTGTCTTTAACGGCCTCTCGATCAACGGCGTGACGCCCGACGCCTTCCCGGCTAAAGCCGGTCCTACGAAAGCCCGCAGCGTCTGTAGGACCGGCTTCAGCCGGGAAGAGGCCAGTGCATGCTGTGGAGGTGCAGTGTCTGGAAGTCAGCCTTCATGAGCGAGCTTGCCCCACAGGTTTTGTACCAGTCAGCCCTGCGTACCCATGCAGGAGCGCGCTTGCCCGCGAATTGGCCGGTGTGTCCGGCGAAGATGCAGTGGCTGGAAACCAGTCTTCGCGGGCAAGCGCGCTCCTACGGGAGTTGGGCGTGGCCGGAGAGTTCGAGAATACCCGGAGATCTCTGTAGGAGTGAGCTTGCTCGCGATCACGGTCCGTCAGATGAGTGAGTGTTCGATGAGCCGCCGCAATCGCGGGCAAGCGCGCTCCTGCAGTGGTTTTCCGTTCACGCGGGGATGGCCACCAGGCTTAACAACTGCCCGTCGCGCACGCCGAACTGCGCCTCCAGCTCCTTGCCGTCATGCCATTCGGCGCTGAGATCGATCTTCAGCCGCAGGCGCGCGCGGCCGTCGTCCGACCACTCCAGCAACTCGGCGTCCTCGAAGTAAAAGCGCTTGAGCACGAGGGGATAAAGCGCCTTGAACAGGCTTTCTTTCAGCGAAAACGTCAGCGTCACCTGGTGGGCGACCTGATCTTCCGGGCCTGCGGCCACGCGCTTGAGCTCGTCGGCGGTGAGGATTTCCCCGGCCAGGCGGACGGCGCGCTCGTTGCTCATCAACTGCTCCGCATCCATGCCCAGCCCGCGCCAATGTTGACGACGGGCCACAATGGCGGCGGCCCAGCCGGTGCTGTGGGTGATCGAACCGCACAGGCCCTCCGGCCAGACCGGCGCGCGATCATCGCCGATCGGTGGCACATGCGTGCGGCCGTCCAAAAGGCGCATGGCTTCGCGGGCGCACAGGCGGCCGGCAAGAAACTCGGTCTGCCGTTTTGCCACCGAGCGCTGAATGCTTGCAGGCGGATCGATCAAGCAGCGTTGAAAATCGCCATCGGCCAGTTTGTGCGGATCGAAGGGCGTGCTGACCAACACCACATCAGCCAATGGCTGAGGGAGCGGCCAGTGATGAGTGAGAGCGGGGCAGCAGAGTGGAAGATCAGGGGATGAGCTCATGGACGGCATTTTGCCGGAACTGGATCAGGGCACGCCACACGTAAGCCACCAACGGTGGGCGTGAACTTGCTTGCGATCGCGTTGTTTACGCCGCTTTGAATGCCACAGACAGACAGACAGACAGCAATCGCGAGCAAGCTCACTCCCACAGGGTTAGCAGCGCTGCAAAATTTCCAGGCCACCCACACGTCCCATGGGAGCGAGCAGACTCGCACGACTGGCTCGCGACTGCCGCATTTCTGCCAAATGCACCGGCCTTTTCCCGGCTAAAGCCGGTCCTACAGACGTTGCAAGCTTTTCGTAGGACCGGCTTCAGCCGGGAAGGCGTCGGGTGCTGCGCCGTTGATCGAAGAGCGCGTTAAATACGGTCGGCTCACTCCTGCAAGGCATGGCTCGCTGAATCGTTACAAGGTCGAGTTCTTCGCGAACTGCTCTTTCAGGAACGCTTTCATGTCTGCCCACGAACTCATGTCGGCGGCCTGGCTGTAGCCGATGTCCGGGCCGCCATGGTCGCCGTGACTGAGCTTGTCGGCGTCGGGATTGGTAAAGCCATGTTTCGCGCCTTCGATGCCGACGAATTTGTAGTCGGCCTTGGCCGCGTCCATTTCCTTCTTGAAGTCCGCGACATTCTGCGCCGTGACCATGGTGTCGTTGTCGCCATGCTCAATCAGCATCGGCGTCTGGGTCACGCCTTGTCTGGCGGGCGTCTTGGTGGTCAAGGCACCGTGGAAACTGACGACAGCGGCCAGCGGTTCGCCCCGTCGCGCGGCGTCGAGCACCACGCCGCCGCCGAAGCAGTAGCCGATGGCGGCGATCTTCCTGGGGTTGGTCTCTGGCTGTTTTTTCAATTGCTCGACACCTGCGTCGAAGCGTTTGGCCGATGCTGCTGCGTCAGCCGTGGCCGCTTGCATGAAGGCCATCGCGTCTTTCGGGTGTTCGGTGTTCTTGCCTTCGCCATACATGTCGATGGCCATGGCGCTGTAGCCCAGCACGGCCAGGTCGCGGGCGCGGCGTTTGGCGTAGTCGTTCAGGCCCCACCATTCATGCACCACGACAATGCCGGGGCGTGGGCCTTTGATGGCGTCGTCGTACGCGAAGTAGCCGACCAGGCGAGTGCCGTCGGCGCTTTTGTAATCGATGGTCCGGGTCTGCACCTCTGCCTGGGCCAGGCCGGCCAGGCACATGAGGGTGAAGGCTATGAGTAAACGCATGTTCAATCTCCTTGTCCGGTTGCTCGTCTGGCGATGAGCCTAGACGATTGTGCCGCTCAAGTTCCGACCGGAAGGGTGCTCGTATGTTCAGCTCGGGTTCAGTGGGTGTTCAGGAGGGGTTCAGCGCTCGCTGCGTATGCTTCAAACCGTACCCGACAAGGCGCCTGGCGCCGGAGGACCTGCACATGCTGACGTTCAACAAGTTTTTTCTGGCGCTGGCGTTTCTCGGCGGCAGCGCGGCGGCACAGGCCGCGGACGGCAATGCTGACGTTTCACGCATCGACTACGGCAAGAACAGCGAAAAGACCGACAGAACCAGTGGCATTCGACGGACGCAGAGCGTCAGCACGGCCATCGGCGGCTGGAGTGAGGGTTTCACCCAGCAACCTGTCGATCATCCCTACTGCGTAAGCTTCGAAAACCTGTCGGCGAAGGTCAACGGTGTCAAGCTCCGCCAGGAATCCCAGCTCGCGAGCTACGATGTGAAGATGCCATCAAGTACTGCGGCTAAACTGTTCAGCGACGCCACGCCCGCCCGCACGGTCAGTGCTGGAGAGTCGCTGAGCCTGAGCGACAGTCCAGACAACTACTTGCCTGTTCACCGTGTGCTGTAAGCCGCCGATGTTTTTGCCGGTGTCCGGATTGCGCAATCGTCGCCAGGGTCGTCACCATGACGGCCTTGGCAATGTCGTTGGGGTCCACGAATCGAGAGGTATGCCTTTGCCTGGGAGTGCGTCATGAAATTGCTGGTTGTCGAAGATGAAGCCCTGTTGCGTCATCACTTGCAGACCCGTCTGACCGAGAGCGGCCACGTGGTCGAGGCGGTGGGCAATGCCGAGGAGGCGTTGTATCAGGCGGGGCAGTTCAACCACGATCTGGCGGTGATCGATCTGGGCCTGCCGGGCATTGGCGGGCTGGACCTGATTCGTCAGTTGCGCGCTCAGAACAAGGCGTTTCCGATCCTGATCCTCACCGCACGCGGCAACTGGCAGGACAAGGTCGAAGGCCTGGCCGCCGGTGCTGACGATTACGTGGTCAAGCCGTTTCAGTTCGAAGAGCTGGAGGCCCGGCTCAATGCGCTGTTGCGCCGCTCGAGCGGCTTCACGCAATCGACGATCATTGCCGGGCCGCTCACCCTGGACCTCAACCGCAAGCAGGCCTCGCTGGACGAACAGCCGCTGGCGCTGACCGCTTACGAATACCGGATTCTGGAATACCTCATGCGCCACCATCAGCAGGTGGTGCCCAAAGAGCGCCTCATGGAGCAGCTCTATCCCGATGACGACGAGCGCGATCCGAACGTGATCGAAGTGCTGGTCGGTCGCCTGCGCCGCAAACTGGAAGGGCCCTCCGGCTTCAAACCGATTGATACCGTGCGCGGGCTGGGCTACCTCTTCACCGAGCGCTGTCGATGATTCGTTCGCTTCGCCTGCGTCTGATGCTGGCCGCCGCGACCCTGGCGGTCATCTTCATGCTGCTGATGTTGCCTGCGCTGCAAAGCGCGTTCAGCCTGGCGCTGGAAAGCTCCATCGAAAAACGACTGGCCTCAGACGTCACCACGCTGATTTCCGCGGCGCGGGTGGAGGATGATCGGCTGTTGATGCCGACGCTGCTGCCAGGCGAGCAGTTCAGCCTGCCGGACAGCCGCTTGCTGGGCTACATCTATAACCGCGCCGGCAAACTGGTCTGGCGGTCCCGCGCCACCGAAGACGAAGCCATCGACTATCAGCCGCGCTATGACGGTCGGGGTAACGAGTTCGCCAAGATCCGTCAGCCCAATGGCGAAGAATTCTTCGTGTATGACGTGGAAATCAAACTGCTGGGCGGACGCAATGCCGCCTACAGCATCGTCGCCTTGCAACCGGTGCGTGAATATCAAGAAACCATTTCCGGTCTGCGTGAAAAGCTCTATCTGGGTTTCGGCGGCGCATTGCTGGTGTTGCTGCTTCTGCTCTGGGTCGGCCTGACCTGGGGCTTGCGTGCACTGCGAGGGATGAGTCAGGAGCTCGATCAGGTCGAAGCCGGTTCGCGCGAGAGCCTCAGTGAGGAACACCCCAGCGAACTGTTGCGTCTGACCGATTCGCTCAACCGCCTGTTGCGCAGTGAACGTGAGCAGCGCATTCGCTATCGCGACTCGCTGGGCGATCTGGCCCACAGCCTGAAAACGCCGCTGGCCGTCTTGCAGGGCGTCAGTGAAAAGATCGCCAAGCGCCCCGAAGACCTTGAGCAGGCGCGCATTCTGCAATCGCAGATCGAGCGCATGAGTCAGCAGATCGGTTACCAGCTGCAGCGCGCCAGCCTGCGCAAAAGTGGTCTGGTGCGCCATCACGTCGCGTTGAAGCCGGTCGTTCAGAGCCTGTGCAACACGCTGGAGAAGGTCTATCGCGACAAGCAGGTGACGGTCGTGCTCGACTTGCCGGACAACTGTCAGGTGCAGATGGAGGAGGGCGCGCTGCTGGAGATGCTCGGCAATTTGCTGGAAAACGCCTATCGCCTGTGCCTGGGTGAGGTGCGGGTCAGTTGGCGGCCTTCGATGATGGGCGACGAACTGTGCATCGAAGACGACGGCCCCGGCGTCCCCCTCAACCAGCGCGCCCGAATTCTGGAGCGTGGCGAGCGCCTGGATCAGAAAAACCCGGGTCAGGGCATCGGCCTTGCGGTGGTCAAGGACATCATCGAAAGCTACGGCGCAGGGCTGACTTTGGGGGATTCGGAGTTGGGCGGCGCAGCGTTCAGGATTCAGTTTGCGATTTAAACTATCCGTCACAGCCCTGTAGGAGCGTGGCTTGTCCCGCGATCGGCTGCGCAGCAGTCGTCAATCCGGACACTTGGGCGTCTATCCCTGCGCATTGTCAGGAAATGCTGCCGCTGCGCGCCAGATCGCGGGACACCCCTCGCTCCTACCCAATATGCTCAGGCCCTTCAAACCGCCTGCGCCCGATACGCTCCTGGCGTGAGGCCTGTCCATTTCTTGAACGCGCGATGAAACGCCGAAGGCTCCGAAAACCCCAGTTGCTCGGCGATCTGCTGCAGTGAAAGGTTTGGCTGACCCAAATGGTAAATCGCCATGTCCCGGCGCAACTCGTCCTTGAGCCCCTGAAAACTGGCGCCTTCCTCACGCAGATGCCGGCGCAATGTTTGCGCGCTGATGTGCAAGTGATCGGCGACCGTTTCCAGGTCCGGCCACTGATTGCAATCGCGGCTGAGCAGGCGACGCAACTGGCTGCTCAGGCTGTCACCCTCATCGGGGCGGGCGAGCAGGTCAGCGGGAGAACGTTCGAGAAACCGCTTCAACGTACGCTCGTCCTGCAGCAGCGGCAGGTTCAGGTAACGGTGATGGAAGGTCAGGGCCGTGCGCTCGGCATCGAATCGCAACGGCGAATAAAACAGCAGCTCGTACTCCGCGCCATGGGCGGGGCGCGGATAGGCGAACGTTGACTGCTCCAGGCGAATACGCTGGCCGATCAGCCAGCTCGCCAGCCGGTGCCAGATCACCAGCAGCGACTCGCTGAGAAAATGTTCCGGGTCACGCAGGCTCGAATCGTCCAGGCACAGCCGCACCCATTCGCCATCGCGCTCAAGGCTCAGCCGTGGGGCCTGCGCAAACAGGCCATAAAACCTGAACCCGCGCTGCAGCGCTTTTTCCAGCGTCCGGCAATGAATCAGGGCGTGGCACATCATCGCGAACGTGCCGCGTCTGCTGGGCGCACGGCCAAAGCCCATGAATTCGTCATCCAGAGCGCGCCAGACCAGCTGGATCAGCCGTGCGAACTGCTCCGGCGCGATCCGCGCCCGTGGCTCGTTCAGCCATTCAGGCTGTATACCCGCCTGCTCCAGTATCGGCCGGCAATCGAGGTCGTAATGCCGCGCGCCTTGCAGAACGGCCCGGGCGAAGTGGCTGGCGATGGTGCGATGGCGCATGGGGCTGCTCTTTTTGTGTTTTGGCTGCGGATGCGTGAACGCAGGGTCGCGCCGATCGTTGTCGCCTGCAAGGCGGATACCCGCCAATGACAGCGCCTATTTGTCGAAAAAGGGCGGAAATCCGCCACCGTGCCGACCGATTTCAGACTAGGATTCAGCGAACGGTCCTTGCCACTTGGGGTTTCTGGCGCTTTATCGAACGATGGCACGGGGCTTGCGTTAATGGGTGCAGAGGTCTGCCTGAGAGCAGCTCGACAACAACAAATCCCTCCGAGCAGGAGGGTTCGCACTTTAGGCGTCGCTGCATCTGGAATGCTGCAAACGATGCTCTTGAGGAAACTGCAATGACGACTCGTCAGCCAATCTACAAATCCCTGTATGCCCAGGTGATCGTTGCAATCATCATCGGTATCGCACTCGGTCACTGGTATCCCGACACTGCCGTTACGCTCAAACCCTTGGGTGACGGGTTCATCAAACTGATCAAAATGGTCATCGCCCCCATCATCTTCTGCACCGTGGTCAGCGGTATCGCTGGCATGCAGAGCATGAAATCCGTGGGCAAGACCGGCGGTTACGCGCTGCTCTACTTCGAAATCGTGTCGACCATCTCGCTGATCATCGGCCTGATCGTGGTCAACGTGGTTCAGCCGGGCGCCGGCATGAACATCGACGTTTCGACCCTCGATGCTTCCAAAGTTGCCGCCTACGTCACGGCCGGTAAAGACCAGAGCGTGATCGGTTTCATTCTGAACGTGATCCCGAACACCATCGTCGGTGCCTTCGCCAACGGTGACATCCTGCAAGTGCTGATGTTCTCGGTCATCTTCGGCTTCGCGCTGCATCGCTTGGGTTCGTACGGCAAGCCGATCCTGGACTTCATCGATCGCTTCGCTCACGTGATGTTTAACATCATCAACATGATCATGAAGCTGGCCCCACTGGGTGCGCTGGGCGCGATGGCCTTCACCATCGGCGCTTACGGCGTCAGCTCGCTGGTGCAGTTGGGTCAGCTGATGCTGTGCTTCTACATCACCTGCCTGCTGTTCGTCCTGCTGGTGCTGGGCAGCATCGCCCGTGCACACGGTTTCAGCATCCTCAAGCTGATCAAGTACATCCGTGAAGAACTGCTGATCGTGCTGGGGACCTCTTCGTCTGAATCGGCTCTGCCACGCATGCTGATCAAGATGGAGCGTCTGGGCGCGAAGAAATCCGTCGTGGGTCTGGTGATCCCGACCGGTTACTCGTTCAACCTGGACGGCACGTCGATCTACCTGACCATGGCGGCCGTGTTCATCGCGCAGGCGACCAACACCCACATGGACATCACCCATCAGATCACCTTGCTGCTGGTGCTGCTGCTGTCTTCCAAAGGCGCCGCGGGCGTGACCGGTTCGGGCTTCATCGTACTGGCGGCGACCCTGTCTGCCGTCGGTCACCTGCCGGTGGCGGGTCTGGCGCTGATCCTGGGTATCGACCGCTTCATGTCCGAAGCCCGTGCACTGACCAACCTGGTCGGTAACGCAGTCGCGACCCTGGTCGTGGCCAAGTGGGTGAAGGAACTGGACGTGCCGCAAATGCAGGCTGAACTGGCCAGCGGCGGTCGCGCCATCGAAGAAACCCGTCCAGAGGACGACCTGGGCGTGGCTGAAGGTTCTGCCACGGTAGGGCGCTCTTGATCGCTTAGCGTCTGGCTGATGTGAAAAACCCGCCCGAGGGAAACCCGGGCGGGTTTTTTATTGGCTGCAAGATCGGCAGACTAACCTCGTGTAAGTCTTGATGATGGATCGTGTCATTGCCCCGCCGAATGCCCCGACCTACGCTGTCCCTCATCATTGATGTCCAGGGAAGCGCCCGCATGCAAGGTCCGTTGTCTTCGCTCAAAGTCCTCGATTTTTCCACGCTGCTGCCCGGCCCCTTTGCTTCGTTGTTGCTGGCCGATATGGGCGCCGACGTGTTGCGCATCGAATCGCCGACCCGGCCAGACCTTCTGCGCACGCTGCCGCCCCATGACCAGGGCGTGTCCGCCAGCCACGCGTACCTCAACCGCAACAAGCGCAGCCTGGCGCTGGATCTCAAACAGCCGCAGGCGATCGAGGTCGTCAAACGACTGGTCGCGGATTACGACATCGTGCTGGAGCAGTTCCGGCCCGGCGTGATGGAGCGTCTGGGCATCGGTTATCAGGCGCTGCAGGCGATCAATCCGAAGCTGATCTACGTGGCAATCACCGGCTACGGACAGACCGGCCCTTATCGCGACCGTGCCGGGCATGACATCAACTACCTGGCGCTGTCGGGAATTGCCAGCCACACCGGTCGCAAGGACAGCGGCCCTTTGCCGCTGGGCGTGCAGATCGCCGATGTGGCGGGCGGTTCGCTGCACGGCGTGATCGGCTTGCTGGCAGCCGTGGTGGCGCGCAATGAGACCGGGAGAGGGCAGTACGTCGATGTCAGCATGACCGACTGCACTTTCAGCCTGAATGCCTTGGCTGGCGCCGGTGCCCTGGCGGCGGGCGTCGAGCCGCGCCGGGAAGACCAGATGCTCAATGGCGGCAGCTTCTATGACTACTACCGCAGCCGTGACGGACGCTGGTTCGCGGTCGGCAGTCTGGAGCCTGTGTTCATGGATGCGCTGTGCGAGGCTTTGGGGCGACCCGAATTGGCACAGTCGGGACTTTCATCGGACCATGCCCAGCAGATGGCGCTCAAACAAGCGCTGCAGATTGAGTTCGAACGGCGCAGTTTTGCCGAACTTACGACCTGTTTCGCAGCGGTTGATGCATGCGTCGAGCCGGTGCTGAGCTTCTCGGAGGCGGTGGACCATCCGCAGTTGCAAGCCCGGCAGGTGGTCACGCTGGTGCCGAGGAGCGATGGCAGCGCTCAGCCACAGATGGCGTGCCCGCTGAAGTTCTCCGAAGGCCTCGCACCGCCCCGGCATATCGGTGTGTCAGTGGGTGCGCACAGCGAACAGGTGCTGGCGGAGGCGGGGTTTGATCAGGAGCAAATCAGCGCCATGCGTGCGACCGGGGTCATTGGCTGACGGATGTGGCGCAGTCACCAGCCTCTTCGCGAGCAAGTTCAAGTATGCCTCGATCCCCCGTGGGAGTGAGCTTGCTCACGAAAGGGCCGGTGAGGACTGCCGAGAAGCGGGCGTTACTCCACCCGCGTCTCGCCGCTGAACACCAGGATTTCCCGACACCGGCGGCACAGATAACGCCGACCTTTGCGCACCAGCTTGTGCCGCTGCACGGAAAACGGGAAATCGCTTTCCGGGCACGGGCAGCGGTAGATGTAGCGGGTCACGCTGCGACGCTGGATTTCATAGGTGTGGCAGCGGTTGGGCGGCAGCTCATACACGCCACGCATGATCAGTTGCCACTCTTCGCCGTGAGGCGCGATGGTGTCGCCGAACAGTTGATGGGCGACCAGGTGCGCGACTTCATGGGCCACGGTCTGACGCAGGAAATCTTCACTGTTTTCGCGGTAAAGCTGCGGATTGAAGCGCAGCATGTTTTCGTGCAGATGCGCGACACCGGCCTTCTGGCCCCTTAATTTGAGGCTGACGACAGGGCGTTTGAAAGGGCGTTTGAAGAAGTCTTCGGCTTGTTGGTAACAGGATTCGACGCGGGTATTGAGTTGCTCGAGCATGCTTCATCGGTCTCCAGAGGAGGCGAGTATGCCGCAAAGCGCGTCCCTGCCGAAAACCTGAGCTGCCGAATGGTCATGAATTCACCCCCGAGCCGTGTAGGAGTGAGCGTGCTCGCGATTGCTATCTGTCAGAGAAATCCTTGTGTCTGGCAGACCGCAATCGCGAGCAAGCTCACTCCTGCAGGTTTTGCGTACGGTCGCTGGATCGATGACCGACAGGCCTCAATTCGTGTATTCAGGCCCGACCCCGATGCCCCACAGCACCACCGTGAATGCCATGATCGCTACCAGCACCACCAGCCCCACCGCCAGCACGGAGCTGGAAAACATGAAGCCTTCGTCCGGGTCGATGCCCATGAACACCGGCAGCCCGACGTACAGCAGATAAACCGTGTAACAGACCGCCGCCACCCCGACCATCATTCCCAGCCACATGTGCGGGTAGAGCGCCGCCAGTCCGCCGATGAAAAGCGGTGTGGCGGTGTAGGTCGCAAACGCCACGCAACGTGCGAGGCTAGGGCTGGCGTCGTAGGTTCTTGCCATCCAGTGAATGAACCCACCCATCACGGCGACGCCCGCCAGCATGGCGATGTACGACATGATCGTCATCCAGATCGCACTGTCGCTGGTGAGCATGACGGGTGTGCGTCCGCCGATGACCCAGCCGACCTGCGTGGTGCCGATGTACGCCGAAACGGCCGGGATCGCCGCGAGGATCAATGTATGCGTGAGGTACATGTGGCCGATGCTTTCTTCTTTTTCGCCACGTATTTGTTGCCATTCCTGATCGGGGTGCGTGAACAGCCCCAAAACGTGATGAATCATGCCCGCTACTCCTCATGAGGGAACCGTCGCACCTGACAACCTGATGCAGTCAGGGCAAGGTCACGCTCTGGCAAGGGAAACGGCGGCGACCTCACTGGCAGTATAGAAAGCCGCAGGCGATGAAAACCGCAGGCGTTAGAGTGTTTGGCGCATTCAAGAACGCTGTTAATAGCCGTTGGTGATTTGTACCCGGACGGCACCCACGTGAATACGCAGAACCCGGGCAGTGTTCAAGGGACCAACAGGCATTACCAGCCCCAGCGTTTATGCGTAAAATGCCGTCCTTTTCCAGAGTCACAGCGAGCGGATATCAGCGCCATGGGCACCCTTTCAGTCAATCAGAACAAACTGCAGAAGCGTCTGCGTCGGCTTGCAGGCGAGGCAGTTGCCGATTTCAACATGATTGAAGAGGGCGACAAGGTGATGGTCTGCCTGTCCGGCGGCAAGGACAGCTACACCATGCTCGACGTGCTGCTGCATTTGCAGAAGGTCGCGCCGATCAAGTTCGACATCGTTGCCGTGAACATGGACCAGAAACAGCCGGGCTTTCCGGAGCACGTGCTGCCGGCCTACCTGAAAGAGCTGGGCGTCGAATACCACATCGTCGAGAAAGACACGTACTCGGTGGTCAAGGAGCTGATTCCGGAAGGCAAGACCACTTGCTCGCTGTGCTCACGCCTGCGTCGCGGCACGCTGTACACCTTCGCCGACGAAATCGGTGCGACCAAGATGGCGCTCGGTCACCACCGTGACGACATCGTCGAAACGTTCTTCCTGAACATGTTTTTCAACGGCACCCTCAAGGCCATGCCGCCCAAGCTGCGCGCCGACGATGGCCGCAACGTGGTGATCCGGCCGCTGGCGTACTGCGCCGAGAAGGACATTCAGGCGTATTCGGACATGAAGCAATTCCCGATCATTCCTTGCAACCTGTGCGGCTCGCAGGAAAACCTGCAGCGTCAGGTGGTCAAGGACATGCTTCAGGAGTGGGACCGCAAGACGCCGGGCCGCTCCGAAATGATCTTCCGCAGCCTGCAGAACGTGGTGCCGTCGCAACTGGCCGACCGCAATCTGTTCGATTTCACCAGTCTGAAGATCGACGAAACTGCCGCGTCGCGGTTTGTGAATGTGGTGAATATTTAAAGCAACGCACGGAATCCTGTGGGAGTGAGCTTGCTCGCGATTGCGGTAGGTCAGAGATAAAACAGTGTCTGACGAATGGCAATCGCGAGCGAGCTCACGCCTACAATGGTCAAGCGTCGTTCAGCAGGTTCGTCAAAGCCCCACATCCGGCAACACCGGCTTGTTCGCCAGCGCGGTCTTCATCAGCCCTTCGACGTACGCCCGGTCGCTGTCCGGCAACGCCAGACGCGGAGGGCGGGTGAGGGCGCTGCCGCGTTCCATGATCGCTTCGCACAGCTTGATGCACTGCACCAGATCCGGACGCGCATCCAGGTGCAACAGCGGCATGAACCATTCATACAGGGCCATCGCTTCGGCGAAGCGTCCTGCCTTGGCCAGGCGGAACAGGGTTTCGCCTTCTTTCGGGAAGGCATTGGACATGCCCGACACCCAGCCCACCGCGCCCACCGCCACGCTTTCGACCAGTACGTCATCGAGCCCTGCAAACAGCACGAAGCGGTCGCCGACCTCGTTGCGCACGTCGATGAAGCGGTTGGTGTTACCCGACGAGTCCTTGAAGCAGACAATGTTGTCGCAGTCGGCCAGGGAAATCAGGATGTCCGGGGTGACGTCGTTTTTGTAGATGGGCGGGTTGTTGTACACCATCATCGGCAAATCGGTGGCGGCGGCCACGGTGCGGAAATGCGCAGCGGTTTCGAACGGTTTTGACGAATACACCAGCGCGGGCATCAGCATGATCCCGTCGGCACCGGCTTTCTGTACGTCTTTGGCGACAGCGCTGGCGTTGGCGCTGGTGAATTCGGCGATCCCGGAAATCACCGGCACTCGACCGGCCGAGGCGTCCTTGGCCGCCTCCACCAGACTGATTTTTTCGGACACGCTCAAAGAGGTGTTCTCGCCCACGGTCCCGCATATCACCAGACCTGACACGCCGTCGCGGACCAGATTGGAAATGACCTTGTGGGTGGCCTCCAGGTTGAGGGAAAAGTCTTCGTTGAATTGTGTGGTGACCGCGGGGAAAACACCGCTCCAGGATACGGACTGACTCATGAGTGACTCCTCTTGTGCATTAAGGTATTTCGTATACGTTTTGGTTTGGACGAATTTCGCCCTGGTTGATGTGCTTTGCGAATCGACTGTAGGAGCGCGCTTGCCCGCGATGCGGTGAATCATTCACCCTCAATGCGTCTGATCCGACGCATCGCGGGCAAGCGCGCTCCTACAGGTATTGCGTCTTGCTTCAAATCACAGCTTCAGGCCAACCGGCCAGGTATCGGTCAGCTTGTACCCCTCTGGCCACGGGTCGCTTGGGTCGAGCATGTGCTGGTGGGTCCCGGTGATCCAGGCGCGGCCCGAGAGGCTGGGCACAATGGCCTTGCGGCCGGCGATTTCGGTTTCGCTCTGGATCTTGCAATGAAACTCCGAGCCGATGATCGAGCGCCCGATGAACCGGTCACCGACCTTCAACTGTCCCTTGGCGTGCAACACCGCCAGACGTGCCGAACAGCCGGTGCCGCACGGTGAACGGTCGATCTTGCCGGGACGGATCACCACCGCGTTCGCGGCATTGGCCACGCCAGCGGCGTAATTCACCGGGGCCGCGATCTGACAGAACGAAATGTGGTTCCAGTCCTTGTTCAGCGGGTGGGTGAAGCCCAATTGCTCGTTGGCCGCCTGGGTGATCTTGAGCCCCGTTTCCACCAGGTCCTTCGCCTCGTCGGCCGTGAGCGAGAAACCCAGTTTCACTGAGTCGACGATGGCGAAACTGTCGCCGCCGTAAGCCGTGTCGACCTCTACCGAACCCAGGCCGGGCACCTCGATCCACACGTCCAGTTGATCGGCGAAGGACGGATGGTTGTGCACCTCGACGCTCTGCACCTTGCCGTCGCGGCATTGCGCGATGGCTTCGATCAGTCCGCCGGGCGCTTCAAGAATCAGGCGGGTTTGCGGCTCGGTCATGGGCAGAATGCCGCTGTCCAGCAGCACCGTTGCCACGCACAGCGAGTTGGAGCCGGACATCGGCGGCACGTCGGCAGGTTCCATGATGATCCAGCCCATCTGCGCCTTGGGGTTCTTAGGCGGCACCAACAGGTTGACGTGGCGGAACACGCCGCCGCGCGGCTCATTGAGCATGAAGTTGCGCAGCACGTTGTCCTGCTCGATCCAGCGCGACTGTTCCCAGATCGTGTCCCCGGGTGGCGGCGCGACCCCGCCGACGATCACATCACCGACCTCGCCCTCGGCGTGACAACTGACCACATGAATCACTTTCGATGAGCGCATTTCGCAAAACCCTCCTGTTGGACTCGTATTACCTGACGCCACTGCACAATCTGTGGGAGTAAGCCAGCTGTCTATGGCGCCCCGCTTCGATCAGCGGCGAAACACCCGACGCTTTCCCGGCTAAAGCCGGTCCTACGAAAAGCTTGCAGCGTCTGCAGGACCGGCTTCAGCCGGGAAGACGCCGGTCCTACGCAAAGCTTGCAGCGTCTGCAGGACCGGCTTCAGCCGGGAAGAGGCCAGTACATCCGGTGCAGATGAATGGACTGAAACTCCGTCTTCGCGAGCAGGCTCACGCCTGCAATTTTGATCTGCAAACGCCTTGCGCCTGACCCTCAGGCTTCAGATCCTTTAATTGATCGACCGCAGAAAGTCCGCCGTTTCCGGCCGCTGCGGGTTGCCAATGACCTGATCCGGCGTGCCGATTTCATGCACCAGGCCATTGCGGAAAAACGCCACGCGGTCGGACACGTCCCGCGCGAAGCGGATTTCGTGGGTCACCAGAATCATCGTCATGCCGTCCTCGGCAAGCATGCGCATGGTGTCCAGGACCTCACCCACCAACTGCGGGTCAAGCGCCGAAGTCGCCTCGTCAAACAGCATGTAGTCCGGCGACATCGCCAGCGCGCGGGCAATCGCCATGCGCTGTTGCTGCCCGCCCGAGAGTTTGCCGGGGAATACCTTGAGCTTGTCGCCCAGCCCCACATGGGTCAGTTGCCGGACCGCCAGCGCTTCGGCCTCGGCTTTGCTTTTACCCAGCACCGTGCGTGGCGCCAGCATGACGTTCTCGAGCACCGTCAGGTGCGGGAACGCGTTCCACTGCTGGAAGACGATGCCGATCTTCTGCCGCAGCTTGTTGATGTCGGTGCCCTTGGCATGCACTTCCGTGCCGTCCACGCGAATGCTGCCGCTCTTGATCGATTCCAGGCCATTGATGCACATCAGCAGCGTCGACTTGCCCGAGCCCGACCCGCCGATGATCGACACCACTTCGCCCTTGTTCACCTGCAGGCTCACGCCCTTGATGACTTCAAGCTCGCCGAATGATTTGTGTACGTTGTCGATCTCAATCATTTTCCTGCCACCTTGTTTCCAGCCGGGCACCCAGACGGGCGATCACCAGACTCATGACGTAGTAAATGAGGCCTGCGATGCACAGCACCAGCAGCGGTTCCTGAATGCGCGTGACGATGGTCTGCGAGGCGCGGAGCAGTTCGACGATGCCGATCCACATCACCAGCGCGGTGTCTTTCATGACTGAGAGCAGCAGATTCACCCAGCCGGGGAAGGCGACGCGGGTCGCCATTGGCATGACGATCCGGCGCAGGTCCTGCCAGTACGTGAGACCCAGCGAGCGGCTGGCGCGGCGCAGGCTGAGCGGAACCGACAGCACGCCGCTGCGCACGATCTCCGTGCAATACGCAGTGACATACAGCCCCAGCACGACGCAGGCCACGGCGAACGCGCTCCAGTTCAGGCCCGCGATGCTTTTCAGCGCATTGAACAGGACGAACTGAATCAGCAGCGGCACGCTGCGAAACACATCCAGCAACCAGGCCAGCGGGATGGTGCTGCGTGGCAGCAGCGCGCGGGCCATGCCGCAGACCACGCCCGCCAGGGTGCCGATGATCATCGAGACGACCGTCAGCAGAATCGTCACCCAGGCGCCTTGAAGCATGAATTGCAGGTCGTTCCAGCTGAACGTGCTATTGAACATGCTCGACTCCTCAGTACCGGAACAGGCGCCAGGACAGCAGCCGCGCCACGGCCACGATCAACTTGGCGATCAGGTAATAGAGCACCGCCGCGATGGCGAAGAATTCGAAGGTGCGGAAGGTCTTGACGTTGTAATCCTGCGTCACGCCGGTGAGGTCGTTGTTCAGGCCCACGATCACGCCCATCGAGGTCATCAGCACCGCCCAGACCATCTGGTTGGTCAGGGGATAGAAGACAATGCGCAGCAACTGCGGAATGACGATCAGCCGATAGGCCTGCGGCGCGCTCATGCCCAGCGAGCGCGCGGCGCGCAGTTGAGTGTCAGGCACCGCCTTGAGGCCGCCGCGAAAATTCTCCGCGAGATAGCCGGCGTTATTCAGGGTGATGCCGGCCAGCAGGGCGACCCATGAGCTCACATGCAGACCGAACGAGCCAAGGCCGAAATACAGGATGTACACCTGAAACAGCGAGGGCGTGTTGCGCGCGATGGAGATCCAGGTGGCTGCGAAGCCGCGGAACACAGGGTTCTTGCCCTGACGCATGAACACCAGAAACAACGCGATGATGACCCCGAGGATCATCGACAGGGCGGCGGTCTGGAACGTCACCCAGGCGCCATCGAGCATGTCCGGCAGGGCCTTGAAAGCCGCTCGCCAATGGAAGTTGTAGTCAAACATTCGCGGCAGCCTCCGCGCGGGCCGCCGCGTGCAGCCAGGCTGGCAGACGGCCGCTGGCGACGCCGGTGCAGGCGCTTTCGACGCACTCGGCAAGGCTGGCGAAATGCACGCGGCGGCCCACCAGACCGGGTGCGTAGTGGGCGTACTTGCCCGAATTGGTCATCAGCGTGCGGGCGGTCGGCGGGATGACCGGTTCGGCGAGCATGCACCAGCAGGTGTCGGTGACGAATTGCACGCCGAAGTCTTCCAGCGTGGCGACGTACCCGGCCTGTTGCGCGCGCTCCAGTGTGGCGCGACCGCAGGTGATGACGATGGCGACGCGCTCGTGCTTGCGTTTGCCTTGGCACAGTGCTGCCAGGCTTGCGCATTCGCTCAGGGAAAAGTGCGGATTACCCAGCGTCACTGCGTCGACCTCCGGGCTCTGCGCGCTGTTCAGTTCGCGCCAGCTGTGCAGTAAATCGGTTTCGCTGACGCTCAGCGTCCGGGCGGGAGGGTGTCCGCCCAGGGCGAGTTCGACGGTGGTGGCTTCAGGCGTGATGCCGGCGATGTGAAACATGGGCGCAGCCGACGTGGTGGCGAACGCGGCACCGAAGGCTTTGAGGTCATCCAGGGTCGGGCCTTCGTGCTCCAGGCCGCAGACCACTGGGATCTCGGCACCGCAGAGCAGGCCGATGTGATAGCCCAGCAGTGGGTAGAAACTGTCGTCCAGCCGGTCGAGCGCAGGAATGTCGATGCGCAGGGCGGCGAGGCGTTGCTGCGTCAGGTGGCAGCCGATGTTCGGCGCGCGGCCGGTCAGGGCGATGCAGATGTCGAGGTAGTCCGGGTACTTGAGGGTGCGCGCGCCGATCACGCTGTTGGCGTAGACCACCGCATTGGATTCGGCCCAGACGATCTGGTCGCCCAGCTCTGGCGCGCTGTCCAGCAGATAAGGCGCGCAGGTAAAACTGACGCGGGCGCCCATGTCCAGGTACGCGTCACCCAGTTGACTGGCGGGTTCGCCGAGCGCCGGATCGACCCCCAGCTCGCGCCAGCGACGCTTGTCCACCGAGATCGAATTCAAGGTGGTCGGCACGCGCACTTTGGCGCCCCATTCGACCAGTTGCCGTGCGAAACGCAGACTCGCCGGGCCTGTGTAGATGCAGCCGTCGATGTGCGCCTGGGTGATGTCCAGCAGTTCTGTCGCCCCTTGCAGCTCGGCCATGCGCAGGATGATGCCCATTGCCACTTGTGCGGCTTTGCCATAGGTGCCGTCGAGAAAACTCTGATCCATCTCGCTCAGATTGATGGTCTGGCTGACGCGACTCGCCTGGCGTGGCGACTGAGCGGGCAGTGCAGGCGGGGCGCTGTCGAATGCCGTGACTCGGGCGCCGTCGACGCGCAGGAATTTCACTGGGCGTAATGCGGCGAACCCTGCCTCGCCCAGGCTGATGACCGGAATCGAGTGGCCGAACATTTGCTCAGCGACGAGCACGCCGAGGGTCAGAATGTCTTCGACCCGCTCGAAGACCAGTGCCGCAGGCGCGTGACCGTTGAGGATCAGCTCCAGCAACACGCTGCTGCCGGTGCACGAACCGCGTCCACTGGGAATCGCCAGCACCCGTCCGGTGATGATCTGGCCGCTCAACGGGTGATGGCGATCAATCACTTCGCCGGTGAACGGCTCGACCCCGCCCCAGAAGCTCAGGCCGACATCGGCGTACAACAGCTCGCCCTGGGCAGCGCCTGCGACCAGACAACGGCCGTTTAACGAAACTTCAGACATCGTGGGCTCCTGAATGAGGTAGTCAAACCAGATGCGATCCCTTGTAGGAGCGTGGCTTGTCCCGCGAGCGGCGACGTAGTCGTCGTAACCCTGCGCATGCGGTGTATCAGGCCCCACGCATGCGCTGAATTTGCTGCCGGTTTCCGGCAGGTCGCGGGACAAGCCACGCTCCTACAGGGGGATGTCAACTCCACGCTCAGTAATAAACCCCCGGCACGGTCAGGTTGGCCGGCTTGATTTCGTCACCGACCCACTTCTTCCACAGCTCGTCATAACGGCCGGTGCGCACCTGTTGGTTGACGAACAAATTGAGGTAATGGATCAGCCCGTATTCGTTGCGCTTGGCTGCCAGAGACACGTAATCGATGACGTACGGCGCGTTGCCCGCGACTTTCAGGCCTTTGTATTTCCCGGATTTGAGCGTGGCGGCGGCGACAGTGTTGGTGACCACGGTCGCGTCGATGTGGCCTTGAGCGACGGCCAGGATCGTGTCGTTCTGCGTCTGGTAGGCGCGGAAACTGCCGCTGCCCCAGGCCTTCTGATCTTTTTCCAGCGCGATGGCTTCATAGGTGCCGCTGGTATTGCCGACGTTCTTGCCCTTGAGGTCGTCGTATTTGCCGATGCCGGTGTTGTCGCGGGTCAGGACGACCATCTGAAAGGCGAAATAGGGAATGGTCATCGCCACGGTTTTTGCCCGCTCCAGCGTGTCGGACGTCGAAGCGACGATGACGTCGGCGCGTCCCGAGACCAAGGCCGGAATCCGGTCCGAAAACGGCGTTTCCACCACTTCGGCGGTGACCCCGAGCACCTTCGCCAGATCGTTGCAGTAATCGACGTCAAATCCGACCGGGTTGTTCTTGTCATCGCGCGAACCCATGGGCGGGAAGTCCAGGGTCACGGCGCAGCGCAGTTTGCCGGAGTCGATGATGTCATCGAGCTTGTCGGCAAAGGCAGTATTGATGAAAGAGGAACTCATTACAGCGAGGAGGGCTACGGCAACAGCATGCTTTTTCATAGAAGCCTCGGTGGATGCAAGTAATGGAACGGCCGGATAAGTAATTTCGTATACGATATTTCATATGCACGGTGCGTGCCCGATTTGCCATCACGCGCTGCAGGGCTTTGGTGGGCGGCCTGCCGACAGGGCAGGGACCTGCCGGGGCACCAGAGGTGTTACATAAAGGAGCAAAAAACCACGCAGTGCTTCATAGATGCACGTTGGTGAGCGCGGTATCAGTTCTGCTGCTGCGCATCCCGATACTGACTGGGCGACACGCCCGTCAACGCCTTGAATTGCCGGCTGAACGCGCTGTGATCGGTGTACCCGCAACGCAAGGCGACCTCGGTGATCGACAGGTCCTCGCGCAACAACCGCGACGCTTCGCCCAGTCGCGCTTTGTGAATCATCTGGCGCGGCGTGAGTTGGAAAATGCGCTTGCAGTGGCGCTCCAGCTGGGCAATCGACAGCCCGGCGATGGCGGTCAGTTCCTCAAGGGTGATGGAGCGCGCGAAATGCTGGCGAATATAAGCATCGACTTCGACCAGCTTCTGGTACGCCGGGTGTGTGGTTTGCAGGGTCTGTAAATCCCGGGATATCCCGGCCAGACCAATGATCGCCCCTTGATGGTCGCGCAAGGCAATCTTGTGGGTCAGGCACCAGATCGGCTGATTGCCGTAATAGAGGTGCAGCTCGAGCTGATCACTCAGCTGTCTGCCATCGGCCAGAACCCGCCGATCCTGCGCGGTGTACAGCGGGCCGAACCGCGCCGGGAAAACCTGCTCGGCGGTCAGCCCGACGATCTGCTGCTTCTCCTTGCAACCGCACCGCTGCACCAGCGTCTGGTTGACCAGCGCATAACGCGCTTTGGCGTCCTTGATGAAAAACACCACGCCGGGAATTGCATCGAACAACGGCGCAACCAGTTCCAGACTGGTCAGCAATTGATCGAGGTCGCGCAGGGGCGAGGCGGGCAGCAGGTCAATCATGTTCATCATCAGGGCGGCCGGACGGATGGGCAGGGTCGATCATGCGGCAATGTGGCGCTGCTTAGAAAGCGGCAATAAGCAGGACGGACCTCACCGGCATCAAGCCGCGGGTTCCGCTTCGTCCAGACACGCCAGCGTCGCGATGCGAGCCGGGCTGAACGGTGGGCGCAACACCGGTGGCTCCCAGCCAAACAGGGTTTGCGCGGCGGTCGAGCAGATGCGGCCCTGACAGGCGCCCATGCCGCAGCGGGTGTTGAGTTTCGCAGCGCTCCAGGTGCCATGCTCGACGAGGCTCGCGTAGGCCACATCCTCACAGCGGCACACCAGGGTGTCCGGCGCGGCCAGTCGCTTCAAGGCCGGATCGAGGGCAAACGCACGGTTCAACCGGTCGGCAAACCGCTGCCAGCGTTCACGCTGGGGCCACAGCGCACGCGCCTGGTCCTGACGGTCGATCGCCACGAGCCCGGCAA
Organism: Pseudomonas sp. efr-133-TYG-103a; assembly: GCF_030209235.1. Classification (NCBI taxonomy): domain Bacteria; kingdom Pseudomonadati; phylum Pseudomonadota; class Gammaproteobacteria; order Pseudomonadales; family Pseudomonadaceae; genus Pseudomonas; species Pseudomonas sp. efr-133-TYG-103a. Next base: position 170,421 of record NZ_JARVSK010000019.1, on the reverse strand, counting down.
TCCGGCCCTCGACCAGCGCCAGTTCGCTGCCGCCGAAACCGGTGCATTCCCCGGCCGCGTAATGATCGGTCAGCGTGCTCGCCTGCCAGTTGTCCACCACGATCGCCTGATCCCGCACCTCACAGCCCAGGGCCTTGGCGACCTCGACGTTCGGCACCAGGCTGAACCCGCAGGCCAGCCGTTCGCAAGCGACTTCCTCGACGCGCTCACCCATCTGGATTCGCACCGCTTCAAGGCGGTCCGAGCCCATCGCCTCGACGACATGGGCCGCTGTCCGGTAAGCGCCGCTGAACAACGTCAGCGCCTGAATCGCTTTGTTCGGCCATTGCCAAAGCCCCATTGCAAACCGGCCGACCGCACCTGGCCCGGCTTGCTCGGCGACGCGCACGATCCTTGCGCCGTTCTTTCTGGCGGTTGCGGCCGACGCGAGCAGCAGCGACCCGGTGCCTGCGACCACCACGCGCTCACCTTCTACCGACAGGCCGCCTTTAATCAGAGCTTGCAGGCCGCCGGCGCCGGTCACACCGGGCAGCGTCCAACCGGGAAACGGCAGCAGCCGCTCACGCGCGCCGGTGCACAGAATCAGCTTGTGGTAACTCAGCAGCCAGCCCCGTTCAGGGTCTTCGAGCAGCAGCCGTTTGTGGCCGGCGAGGGCGACGACCTTGCAGGCGCTGTGCAGATGAATGTTGGGATGACGGGCCAGTTGCGCGCGCATGTCACTGGCCAGCCCGGGCAGTTGCGCCTGCGGGCCGTCACGCCAGATCTGTCCGCCTGGCACGGGGTTGTCGTCCAGCAACGCAATGTTGATGCCGCTGGGCGCCGCGGCCAGGGCTGCGGCCATGCCAGCTGGGCCCGCGCCGATGATCAGCAGATCGACAGGCCGGCTCACGGTCGCGTCTCCACGTGCATCCCGTCGCGGCACAGCGTCTGGCAGGCCAGTCGGCGCAGACCGTCGACGTTCACCCGGCATTCCTGGCAGATGCCCATGCCGCACAGCGGCGCCCGACGCTGGCCGCTGACCGACGTGCGACTGCAGCGGTCACCCGCGGACATCAGCGCTGCGGCAACGGTGGTGCCTTGGGCGACGCGCAGGGGCTGGCCGTCGATGATCAATTCAGGCATGGGCGTGGGCTCCGATAAAACGTTGCGGCAGGTACGCGTCCAGGTGCGCCTGCAGCGAGGGGGGAGGCGGCAGACCCAGCAGTTGCGCGGCGAGCAGTCTCGCGGTGCCTGGAGCGGTGGTCACGCCAAGCCCCTCGTGTCCCACCGCCAGCCACAAGCCAGGCTGCAAAGGGTGCTCGCCCACCAGCGGCTGGCCGTCGGGGCTGGCCGAACGAAAACCGGTCCAACTGCGAATGCCGTTCATCTGGCCAAGGTCAGGCAGAAACTCTATCGCCCGGCGCAGCATCCGTCCCAGCATCGCGGCGTCGACCTCGGGATCGTGATTGTCGAACTGACGCGAGGAGCCCACGAACAGTTGCCCTGTCGGCCGCTGCTGCACGTTGAACGCCACGGAAGGCCCGTTGCCCTTGTGCGCACTCGTGACATAACCCAGCTCGACCAGCGTGTGCGTGATCTGCGCCGGGTAACGATCGGTGATCAGCAAATGGCCTTTCTTGGCCTGAAGCGGCAGGTCGGCGCACAGGTCGCGGGCATAGATACCGTTGGCGAGCACGACCGCCGTGGCGTGCAACCACTCGCCGGTTTTCAGACGGACGCGATGGCCCTGCACTTCGACGACTTCAGCGCGCTGCTGGCGCACCTGTTCAGGTCGACGCTGCAACAGCCAGCGCGCCGCATTGGGGGCGTACAGAATGCCGTCGCCCTTGACCCGCAGAGCGCCAGACAGCCCGGACCGCAGAGACGGCTCAACCGTCGCCAGTTCTGCCCCGGACATCAGCTCACACGTCAGCCCATACGCGTTGAGCGCCAGGTGCTTGCGTTCGGCCTCGGCCATTTCTTCTTCATTGCACGCCAGCCACAGGGTGCCGTTGTTGCGCATGGCGCAGTCGTCGGGAAGCTGCGGCGCCAGCTCGCGCCACGCCCGCACCGAATATTCACCCAGCGCCAGCTCAGCCGGGCTGTGATCCAGCACCACAAGGTGGCCCATGCCCGCAGCGGTCGCGGCCGGGCGCTGGCAGTCCAGCACCAGCACCCGCAGGCCATGGCTGGCCAGTTCGTCGGCGCACGCAGCCCCGATGATGCCGCCGCCGACGATGATCACGTCGGCCACGTTGCCCTGCATCGCCTGACGGTCGATCAAGCGCGGATACCCCAGGCGAACGGGTCTTCGTCGTCCAGCAACAAGGTGGCTTCGGCACTGATGTAGGCGCGGCCACGAATGGTCGGCACGATGCGGTCGCCCAGTTGCCGCTCCCCGTGCTGCCACGCGAAACTGCCCTCGAACTGGCTGCCGATGACGCTGGCCTGCTGCCAGATCGCGCCGGGTTGCAGCTTGCCGTCGGCCGCCAGACACGCCAGTTTGGCGCTGGTGCCGGTGCCACACGGCGAGCGATCGTAGGCTTTGCCGGGGCAGAGAACGAAATTGCGGCTGTCGGCGTGATCGTCGTCGGCAAACAGCTCGATGTGGTCGATGACGCCGCCGTCTTCGCCGCGAATGCCCTGGCTCTCCAGCGCCTGACGGACTTTCCAGGTGTAATCGGTGAGGGCGTCGAGGTTGTCGCCCGTCACGCTCAGGCCGTGATCGGCGATCAGGAAGAACCAGTTGCCGCCCCAGGCGATGTCGCCGGTGACGTTGCCCAGCCCCGGCACATCGACGATGAAGTTTTTCCGGTAGCGATAGGACGGCACGTTGTCGACGCTTACCGAACGGTCTTCGTGCAGCGTCGCCTGAACCGTCCCGACCGGTGTTTCGATGCGGTGGACGCCGGGACCGATTTTGCCCAGATGCGCCAGCGACACCACCAGGCCAATGGTGCCGTGACCACACATGCCCAGATAGCCGGTGTTGTTGAAGAAAATCACCCCAGCGCAGGCTTGCGGGTCCACCGGTTTGCACAGCAGCGCACCCACCAGCACATCGCTGCCGCGCGGTTCCAGCACGGTCGCGGCGCGCCAGTCATCGAATTCATCCGCCAGCAACTGCCGCCGCTGCGCCATGCTGCCGACACCCAGGTCGGGAAAACCGTCCAGCACCAGCCGTGTCGGCTCGCCGCCGGTGTGGGAATCAAGGATCTGGATGCGCTTCATGAATTCACCCCAAGGTGGAGAAGATTGGCGGTAGCGGTGGACAGACGCGCACTCCTGCGGGAGTGAGCTTGCTCGCGATTGCGGTATGTCAGACGCACGACTCTGCACGCACTGCAATCGCGCGCACGATCGGTCTTCAGATTGGCGTCAAAGCGCCTCGGGGTCTTGACCGATTTCGTCCTTGTGAATGACGAAATCGGCACAGTCGGCATGCCGTCAGATTTCGGAAATCGCGGCGTTGGGCAGGTGGGCGTAAAGCGCTCGGCAGACGCCGATGATGTGGTGTTCGATCAATTCGGCAGCTTTGTCGACATTACGATCGGCACAGGCCTTGAGGATGTCGCGGTGCTCGCGATCGGCGCGCTCCTTGCCCTCTTCAAAGCTCATCTGCACGCGCAGGTAGCGTTCGACCTTGTCGTGAATCGAGCGAATCATGTTCAGCAGAAACGGCCGCTGCGCCGCTTCATACAGACACGTGTGAAAAGCCCAGTTGAGCTCGGCCCAGCGACCGATATCGTCATCGCCGACGAACTCGTCGCAGATTGCCGTCGCCCGTTCGATCTGCGCCTGAGTCAACCTTGGCACAGCCAGTCGAATGGCCTGAACCTCGAGCAGCACGCGCACCTCGAAAATCTGCGCCAGCTCGGGCTCGGAAATCCGCGTGACCACCGCGCCCTTGTTCCGCTGAAACTGCACCAGGCCTTCCGCCTCGAGCCGTTTGAGCGCTTCACGCACCGGGATCTTGCTGACGTTGAACACGCGGGCGATGTCATCCTGGCGAATGGGCTCATCTTCGGCGAACTGGCCAGAAATGATCGATTCGCGCAGGAATCGGGAGATGACCTCGGACGCCGAGGGGGCGACGCCTAAATTAGGCGCGTCTGGGAGAATGAAGGGCACGCGGATGGCTCGGCAGTGACGGAGTTGCGGATATTGTATACGACCTCCGATTCCTTACAGCCACTGCCCGGCAGGTCGACGCGAAAAAAGATCAGTGGTTGACCGTGTACGCCAGCATCATCGACAGCTGGCACATGGGACGGCCGCTCTGCTCATGCCATTCGTTGAACGCCGCTTGCACTGCCGCCTGATCGCGCTGACTGCTCGGCACTTTGTCGACGATATTCTGCGCGTTGAGCGCGGCGACGACGTCGTAGGTCGGGATGAACGTGTCCTTGCCGACCATGCGCAGAAAGCGCGGTGCGGACAGCCCGCCCAGCTGGTTGCCGTGTTTGGCCAGGTAGCGCCACAGGCCGACGATGTCAGTCACAGGCCACTGCGCGACGAAGTGACCGAAGCTGCCGTATTCGTGGGCGATATCGAGGATCAGCTGCGCATTGCGCGGCACGCTCTTGAGCTTGCCCAGATGACGAATGATCCGCGCATCCTGCATCAGCCGCTCAAGATGGTCAGCGCCCATCAACACCACTTTTTCCGGATCGAAGCCGAAAAATACCTGCTCGAAGGCCGGCCATTTGGCGTCCACCAGACTGTGCTTCAGACCGGCACGAAACACGCGCAGGGCCAGCGTCGAGAGGTAGCGATCGTTGCTGATCGACTCGAGGCGTCTGGGGGTGGCGGGACTGGGAAGATGCGCCTCAAGGGCGGCGGCGGATCCAAAGCGATTCAAGCAGTATTCATTGAGCCATTTGTAGTCTTGCATGCCCTCTCCAAAACGAAATTTGAGCCATACCCCTATAGCGGCGCGCTTGCCCGCGACGCCGGTGCGCCTGAAACCGTTGATGGCTCCGACACACCGCAGTCGCGGGCAAGCGCGCTTCTACAAGGCGGCGAGCTTGCGGTTGAGCTGATACCGCCACCGCACATACAGCAGGGCGCTGGTGAACACCGCGAGACTGGCCAGCATTTCCAGCACGCCGAACACCATGCGGCTCGGATCGTAGGCCGCCAGCGCGCCCTTGATGAAATACAGGTTCACCCCGAAACACGTCCAGGAATGTCCGCGCGCGCTGCCGCTGATCATTCCCGGTGTGAGCACCAGCAGCGGCACCAGTTCAATCGAAAGAATCACCCAGGGCCGCGCGCCATGCAGGTCGGCGACGATCAGGTAGTACGCCGTCAGCAACGCGATCAGCCCGAAAAAGCACGACAAGGCCGCCACCCGGCTCCAGCGAACCCGAGGTTCGAGCCATTCCAGAGAGGGCAGGGCCTTGAGCGCTTTAGCCACGCGACGGATCCAGCAGCAGCGCGGTTTTCGCCAGGCGCTGACCGAGCACGCGGCACAGGGTAGTTTCGTGTTGATCCAGTGGACGTTTGCCGTCCGCCCCGGCGTGATGGCTGGCGCCGTAAGGCGTGCCGCCACCCTGGGTATCGATCAGGGCAGCTTCGCTGTACGGCAGGCCGGTGATGAGCATGCCGTGATGCAGCAACGGCAGCAGCATCGACATCAGCGTGGTTTCCTGGCCGCCGTGCAGGCTGGCGGTCGAGGTGAACACGCTGGCCGGTTTGCCCACCAGTGCCCCGGTCAGCCACAGGTTGCTGGTGCCGTCGAGGAAGTATTTGAGCGGCGCGGCCATGTTGCCGAAACGAGTTGGGCTGCCCAGCGCCAGGCCCGAGCAGTTCTTCAGGTCGTCGAGGGTGGCGTACAGTGCGCCGGTGTCCGGAATGCTCGGCGCCACGGCCTCGCATTCGGTGGAAACCGCTGGCACGGTGCGCAGCCTGGCTTCCATCCCGCCCATCTCGATGCCCCGGGCGATCTGCCGGGCCATTTCGCTGGTCGAGCCGTTACGGCTGTAAAACAGCACCAGAATGTAGGGCGCGCTCACGGCAGGATCTCCAGGATTTTTTCCGGTGGGCGGCCGATCACGGCCTTGTCGCCAGCGACCAGAACAGGGCGTTCGATCAGCTTGGGGTGAGCCGCCATCGCCGCGATCAGTTGCTCGTCGCTCAGGCTGGCGTCGGCCAGGTTCAGGGCCTTGTATTCGTCCTCGCCGGTGCGCAGCAGGGCGCGGGCGCCAATGCCCAGCTTGCCCAGCAGTTCGCGCAGCTGCGCGGCGTCCGGCGGGGTCTCCAGGTAACGGATGATGGTCGGCGCAAGGCCTCGGGCTTCGAGCAATTCCAGCGCGCCACGTGACTTGGAGCAGCGTGGGTTGTGATAAAGCGTCAGATAGGTCATTTGCAGGTCGCATCTAGCGTGAGGTGGCGGCTATTCTACAGGCGTGACGACAAAGACCAATATCGCGCGCCAGCGGGGCGCAGTCCGAGTCGGTTTTCCATACAGGAACAAGCATCATGGCAAGGCGGTTGGCGGCGACAATAGCGCTTTTGGGAAGTGTGTTGCTCAGCGGTTGCGGGGTCGATCTGGGCACCGATCAGAACGGGCAGAAGGTGGCCAGCGAGCGGGTCGACAAACATTGGCTGGTGGTCAATTACTGGGCCGAATGGTGTGGCCCGTGCCGGACCGAAATCCCCGAGCTGAACAAGCTGTCCGATCAGATGAACGGGCAGAAGGTCAGCGTGTTCGGCGTGAATTTCGACAACCTTCAGGGCGACGACCTGAAAAGCGCCAGTAACGCGCTGGGCATCAGGTTCACCGTACTGGCGCAGGATCCTGCCGACCAGTATGACCTGCCCAAAAGCGAAGCGCTGCCGGTCACCTATATCATCGACGACAAGGGCAAAGTGCGTGAGCAGTTGATGGGTGAGCAGACCGCCGCGGGCGTGGCGCAGAAACTGGCGGAGTTGAAAGGCAAGGGTTGATTCAGGAAGGTCTGATCACACCTTTGTAGGCGCGCACTGCCCGCGATAGCGATTTGCTTGAGACCTGTTCGGCGGCCATCACCAGCCCATCGCGGGCGAGCGCTGCTGCGCTCGGGCGTTCAACCCTCTTCGGGCCAGAACCTCAGGGGCAAACCCTGCGCAGGCCACAGCTGCAGCTGTTCGACCTCGGATACATCCCAGTGCTCGACCTTGCCGATGGCTTCGAGGAACCGGTGTTCCTGTTCCATCAGCGCGGGCGCGCACAGCTTGCGCGTGCTGCCGACCGGGCCGAAGTGGATGGCATCGCCGTCCAGCTGATAGGACGCGAACCAGTGATTGCAACCGGCATTGCCATACGCCCGGCCGTCTTTGCCCAGGGTCATGGTCAGGTGGCTGTTATCGATCAGCGGACGCTCGCCGATCCACTCCAGCACGTAACCATGATCGCGCTTGAGCGCATCGGTGTCCGTCGCGCAGCCTGTCAACAAGGTGGTGGCGAGCAACGTCAGCAGAAGGCCTTTCATGCGGCGGCTTTCGCGCAGGCCGGGCAGAGATGGTTCTCACCGACGGTTTTCCAGCCCAGTTCCGCGATGCGCGCGGTGGCGGCGGGCTTCAGGGCTTTCTTGCCGTCCTTGCCGTCGACCATGAACTCGATGTCCTGCTCTTTGCCACAGCCGTTGCAGTTGACCTTCCACTGATGAATCGCAAGCTCGGTGAACGCCGGACCGTTGGCCACGGCCACCCATTGGCCGGGCGGGTTGATCAGGTGGCGGACTTTTTCCACGTTCAGGCGCATGTACAGGTCTTTGCTGCCCTTGACGGTGACCAGCAACACGTCGTCGTGTTTGATCGAACCACCGTTGCCGGTCACTTGATAACGCCCGACCGCCAGACTGCGGCATTCGATCAGGGTGTGGTGCGGGGTGAGCATGCTGTAGCGAAAATCGTGTTCGGCCATGAGGGTCTCCAGATAGGCGGCGCATCCTAACACTTTAGATCGCCGATGCCCGCTGCCGGTAGGCGGACGGACGAACCGGCGCCACGCGCAGGATGGGCGTCGATCGAGGGGCGACGTCATGGCAGGGAGCTCACTGACCGAGGCGCCAGCGCAGCCTTTGAACATCGGTTATCCGGAGGTCCCGCGCGTAAACACTCACGCCACAGGCGGCGTGATTACACCTGATTCTGCGGCGTACCGGCCGACCAGCAGCGGATGTTATCCAGCGTGGTCTGCGCGATCGCGCCCAGCGCCTCTCGGGTCAGGAAAGCCTGGTGGGCGGTCACGACCACATTGGGGAAGGTCAGCAATCGCGCGAGGACGTCGTCCTGCAGCGGAAGGTCGGAGCGGTCCTCGAAGAACAGCTGCGCTTCCTCTTCATACACATCCAGCCCCAGATAGCCCAGTTGCCCGCTTTTCAGCGCCTCGATCAGCGCCGGCGTGTCCACCAGCGCGCCGCGACCGGTGTTGATCAGCATTGCCCCGCGTTGCATGCCGCTCAACGATTGCCGGTTGATGAGGTGGCGAGTGTGTTCGTTGAGCGGGCAATGCAGGCTGATGATCTGCGACTCGGCCAGCACCTGTTCCAGCGGCAGATAACGCGCGCCGAGCGCTTCAACCTGCTCGGCAGGGCAGGGATCGTACGCCAGCAATCGGCAGCCGAAACCCGCCATGATGCGGGCGAAGGTCGCGCCGATCTGGCCGGTGCCCACCACGCCGACGGTCTTGCCCACCAGGTCGAATCCGGTCAGACCGTGCAGGGTAAAATCGCCGTCACGGGTGCGGTTGTAAGCCCGGTGCAGATGCCGGTTCAGGGACATGATCAGCGCGACCGCATGTTCGGCCACGGCGTGAGGCGAGTAGGCCGGAACGCGCACGACCTCCAGACCCAGACGCTTCGCTGCGGGCAGGTCGACATGATTGAAGCCTGCCGAACGCAAGGCGATCAGCCGGGTTCCGCCGGCAGCCAGGCGCTCGAGAACCGGCGCGCCGAGGTCGTCATTAATGAAGGCGCACACGACCTCGTATTGATCGGCCAGCGCTACCGTGTCGAGCGTCAGCCGCGCAGGCTGGAAATGCAGCTCGATATCAGAAGGCACGTCGGCGGCGAGGAAACTTTCGCGGTCGTAGGTCTGGCTGCTGTAGAGGAGGGTACGCATGGTTGCTCCTTGGTTTTTAAGAAACGCCGCAGCTACAGGTTTTGTGCCGCACCCGAAGGGCAGCAGCAACGCCAAACCCTTGTGGGAGCAAGCTGCTCGCGAAGACTGGTGTTCTACCGAAGCAAGCTCATGCCTACAGAATACCCATCACCCTCAAACGGATATTGACTCGTATCAAGCGCTCACCCGGGCTTCGATCTCCAGTCGCGTGATGGCTTTTTCCAGGTCGTCCAGGGCCTTGTCGCTGTCCGGCGAGTCCTGCTTGAGCAGCGTTTCGGTGCGCTGACACGCAGCCCGCAGTTGCGGCACGCCGCAGTAGCGCGTTGCGCCGTGCAGACGATGCACGCGTTCGATCAGCGCCACGTGATCGTCGGCCTCGCGCGCGCTGCGAATCGCCTCGCGGTCAGTGTCCAGCGAAGCCAGCAGCATCGCCAGCATGTCGGCCGCGAGGTCGGCTTTACCGGCGGCCAGACGCAAACCCTCTTCGTGATCGAGCACCTGCAGGTTGACGCCGCCCTGAGCCACCTCATGGTGCCGCTCCGGCGCCTGATTGCGCAGCGCCAGCCCGGTCCACTTGAGCACCACCTGCGCCAGTTGCCGTTCACTGATCGGCTTGGTCAGGTAGTCATCCATGCCGCTTTGCAGCAGCGCGCGCTTTTCGTTGGCCATGGCGTGGGCCGTCAGCGCGACGATCGGCAGCGACGTGACGTGGCGCTCAGTCTCCCAGCTGCGAATCGCTTCGGTGGCCTGGCGCCCGTCCATGCCGGGCATTTGCACGTCCATCAGCACCAGATCGAAGGGTTCGTCCTGCACCGCCTGGATCGCTGCGTAGCCGCTGTCCACGGCCAGCACCTTGGCGCCCATGTCTTCGAGCAGCGTCTGCACCAGTAACAGGTTCGCCGGGTTATCGTCGACGCAGAGGATTCGCGGCGGCCGGCTGGACATCGGCTCCGGCACCTCGTTGCGCAGCTGTTTGGGGTTGATCAGCTCCGACAGCGCGCGGCGCAATTTGCGCGTACACGCCGGTTTAGCCTGCAGTTGAGTGTAGGCGTCGGGCACTGACAACTGATACAGCGCCTGCTCGGTGGTCGGACACAGCACCAACACCTTGCAGTCCAGGTTCTCGAGATCCCAGATCTGCTGACGCAGCCGTTCGGGCGGCAGTTCGTGAGCGGTCACGCCCAGTACCGCCATCTCGATGGCATGGGGCGTCTGATGCACCACCGTCACGCCATTGATCAGGTTCTCCAGATTGTTGAACACCATCGGCTGCAGGCCGCAATCCTCCAACTGATGTTCCAGCGCCTGGCGGGCCAGATCGTGATGCTCCAGCACGGCGGCACGGCGCCCCATCAGCGGCGGTGCGGGCAAGTCATCCAGGTCGTCGCGGGTTTTTGGCAGCGTCAGGCTGATCCAGAATTCCGACCCTTCGCCGGGCGTGCTTTCCACGCCGATTTCCCCGCCCATCTGCTCGATCAGGCGCTTGGAAATCACCAGCCCCAGCCCGGTGCCGCCGGAGTGACGGGACAGCGAGTTGTCGGCCTGACTGAATGCCTGGAACAGCGCGCGCACGTCCTGGCTCGACAGGCCGATGCCGGTGTCCTGCACGCTGATGCGCAGCTGAACGCTGTCGTCCTGTTCATCCTCCAGCATCGCGCGGGCGACGATGGTGCCTTCGCGGGTGAACTTGATGGCGTTACTGACCAGGTTGGTAAGGATCTGCTTGAGTCGCAGCGGGTCGCCGACCAGCGACAGCGGCGTGTCGCGGTACACCAGGCTCACCAGCTCCAGCTGTTTGGCGTGAGCGGCAGGAGCGAGGATGGTCAGGGTGTCTTGCAGCAAGTCGCGCAGATTGAATGGAATGGCATCGAGCACCAGCTTGCCGGCCTCGATCTTCGAGAAGTCGAGAATCTCGTTGATGATGCTCAGCAGGCTGTCGGCGGACTTTTCGATGGTGCTCAGGTAATCGTGCTGACGCGGCGTCAGCTCGCTTTTCTGCAACAGGTGAGTGAAGCCGAGAATGCCGTTGAGCGGCGTGCGGATTTCATGGCTCATGTTGGCCAGAAACTCGGATTTGATCCGGCTGGCTTCCAGTGCTTCCTTGCGCGCCAGGTCCAGCTCGATGTTCTGGATTTCGATGGTTTCCAGATTCTGGCGGACGTCTTCGGTGGCCTGCTCGATGCTGTGCTGCAACTCTTCCTGAGCATTCTGCAGTGTCGCGGCCATGCGGTTGATGCCTGAACCGAGCTCGTCCAGTTCATGGCTGCCCATCGGCGGCAACCGCGCCTCCAGATTGCCGTCTTTGAGCTGGGCGACGACGTGTTTGATCTGCGCGATGGGCGCGTTGATCGTGCGACTCATGCGCAACGCCAGCACGGCGGTCATGCCCAGTCCGACGGCGATCAATAACAGGCTGGCAAACAGGCTGCGGTAGCCGCGCAGCAAGGTGCCGCTGTGGGACAGTTCCAGTTCGACCCAGCCCAGCAGGCGGTCGTCTTCACCAGGCACGACATTGCCGGTCAGATGACGATTGCGCCCGAACACCGGCATCAGATAACGCGTGGCGTCGTTTTCCGAGCGCTGCAGCATGTGCGAACTGTTACCCACCGGCGCCTGATTGATCATCGTCGGCCCGGCGTGGGCCAGCAGATTGTGATCGGCATCCAGAAACGACACCGCCCGCACATCGGCTTGTTCAAGGACCTGCCCGGCGATGCGCTCCAGCAACGGCTTGTCACCGTTGCCCAGCGCGGACGCCGAGAGCGGTGCGAGCTCGTTGGCGATCATTTCGCCGCGCTTGAACAGCTGCGTCTGCAATTCCGACAGCTGCATCCAGGTGAAATAACCGCCCAGCAGCGCTGCCATCAGGCAGGTCGGCAAGAGGGTCAGCAGCAACACGCGGCCTTTGATGCCCAGTTTGTTCAGCACACTTTCTCTCCAGCAATCCTGGCACGGATTCAGGCAACCGCTGTGCCATGTCAGCCCAAACGGCTCGATAACTGCGCAGTGTAGTCACTTGTGCATGAGGAATCCCGGCTAAAAAACCACGGGAAGGGACACAGGCCGCAACTCCCGATCAATCGCCATTGCCCAGCCGGACGCAATCTTGAATAATCGCCGGCTTGAGAATCACTCGCAGACGCCAATGAATCCCGCCAGCATTCAACGCCCCAGCATACTCGCCATCGAGGACGATCCTGTGCTCGGTGCTTTCGTGCACGATCAATTGCACCGCTGCGGCTTTCAGGTCACCTGGTGCCAGGATGGCGCGGAGGGGCTGGACCGTGCGCAGCGTCAGCCCTTCGACGTCGTGCTCATGGATATTCTGCTGCCGGGCATGAACGGTCTGGACATCCTGACCCACCTGCGCCGCCGCCATACAACGCCGGTCATCCTCATGTCGGCGCTGGGCGCGGAGGCGGATCGCATCAGCGGTTTTCGCAACGGCGCCGACGATTATCTGCCCAAGCCCTTCAGCGTCGACGAGCTGCGGGTACGCATCGAAGCGATCCTGCGCCGGGTGAACCTTGAGCGCCGCTTTCAGACCCCGACGCCCTCGCCACAGGTCTTGGCCGACGAGCCCGACGCCGATGCGCTGTCGTTCGACGAAGGCTTGAGCGACGTGCGTTTCGAGGGCAAGCCGGCGCAACTCACGCGCAGCGAATACCGCTTGCTGGAAACCTTGTGGCGCAACCCCGAAGACGTGCTCAGCAAGCCATTCCTTTATCAGCATGTGTTGCAGCGCGGCTATTCACAGCATGACCGCAGCCTGGACATGCACATCAGCCAGATCCGCCGCAAACTCAAGGCCGTCGGTTATCAAGCGCGCGAGGTGCGTACCGTCTGGGGCAAGGGCTACGTGCTGACAGCGGCCGCACCCGATGCGTGAATCCGGTAATCGCCTCCCCGGTCGCCATTCGCTGTTCTGGAAACTGGTGTTTCTGCTGGTCGCCTTTTGCCTGCTGATGATCTGGCTGAGCTGGTATTGGGGCCGTTACATCGAGAATCAGAACGCCTACCTCAGTCACGAAGCGCGCAATGTACTCAACCGCTACGCCGCCGAAGCGGGGCAGGCCTGGCGTACGGGGCAGCGACAGGGCATCGATGCATGGCTGGATGAGATCAGGCATCACGAACAGGGCTGGGTCGGCGTCATCGGCAACGATCTGCAATCGTTGAGCAGCACGCCGCTGAGCGGCAGTGAGATGCAGCGCCTGACGTTCATGCGCGGTGTCGACTGGCCGATGAGCGCCCGACAGAAGACCGCCCCGTGGTTGAAGATCGCCTTCCCGGATGCCCCTCAGGCGGGCAGTCTGGTCATCGAGTTGCCCGCGCGCTTCAAGCCCGGTCGGCACGCGCTGATCTGGCAGATGCTCACCAATGTCCTGATCCCGGCGCTGTTCACGTTGCTGCTGTGCGTCGGGCTGTATCGGCTGCTGATTCGCCCGCTCAACCAGCTGCGCGAGCAGGCCAATGCCTGGCGTGCGGACCGATTGTCCAACCGGCTGTCGCCGCAGATGACCTCACGCCGTGACGAACTGGGTGAGCTGAATCGTGCATTCGATCACATGGCCGCGCGGTTGCAGTCCACCGTGCAGATTCAGCAGCAGTTGCTGCGCGACCTTTCTCACGAATTGCGCACGCCCCTGAGCCGCCTGAAAGTCGCCTGCGACAGCGACCAGACGCTGCCGGAACTGCGCGAGCGATTGAACCGCGAAGTGGACGGCATGCGCCGTCTGGTCGATGACACCTTGCACCTGGCGTGGCTGGACGCCGAGCGCGAGAAACTGCCCAGCGAAGACATTCAAGTGCTGGCGCTGTGGGACATGCTGGTGGACAACGCCTGCTTCGAGAGCTGCTGGCCGTCGCGACAGCTGCGCTGCGATCTGGACAGCGATTGCTGGGTCAGCGGCGACCTCAACACGCTGGCTCAGGCGCTGGAAAATATCCTGCGCAACGCGATCCGGCATTCTCCGCCGCAGGGTGTCGTGCAACTGAGCGGCAGGCGGCAAGGCGAGGACTGGCTGCTGTGGCTGGAGGATCAGGGCGGCGGTGTGGACGACAATGATCTGGAACGGATCTTTGCGCCCTTCATCCGCCTGGACGGTGCCCGACCGGGTCACGGCGGTTTCGGCCTGGGCCTGAGCATCGCACGCAACTCCCTGCGCCTGCAGGGCGGCGACATGTGGGCAGAAAACACCGCCCAAGGGCTGCGAATGACCATGCGCCTGCCCGCCCGAGAAGTCGAAGCACTCGTCTGAATCGCCGCAATGCGGTAAGAGCGCGCTGAGTCGCGAAGGCTGACTGTCTGGCAAAGGATCTCCAGCGGACATACCGGCCTCTTCGTGAGCAAGGTCACTCCCACAGGTTCGAGGGCGCTCAATGATTTCCCAGCACGCCGCAATGCTGTAAGAGCGCGCTGGGTCGCAAAGGCTGACTGTCTGGCAATGGATCTCCAGCGGACATACCGGCCTCTTCGTGAGCAAGCTCACTCCCACAGGTTCGAGGGCGCTCAATGATTTCCCAGCACGCCGCAATTCTGTAGGAGCGCGCTTGCCCGCGAAGACTGACTTTCAGCCGCCGGATCCCCGACGGACACACCGGATCACGCGCCCACAGAGTGAACACGATGGCATCGCCGTCCCGCCCTGGATCGGCCGCTTATTCCATTTCGCCCTATCGAACTCACTTTGCGTGATATGGGCTTGGGGCGATTGCCGGTATGATAGGCGACCCCCGCATGTCTGGATCGCGAACACGCCATGACCCTGCAGTATCCAACCATCGCCGATTGCATCGGCAACACCCCGCTGGTGCGTCTGCAACGCATGGCCGGGAACACCAGCAATACATTGCTGCTCAAGCTTGAAGGCAACAACCCGGCTGGCTCTGTGAAAGACCGACCGGCGCTGTCGATGATCACCCGTGCCGAGTTGCGCGGGCAGATTCATTCCGGCGACACCCTGATCGAAGCGACTTCCGGCAACACCGGCATTGCCCTGGCCATGGCGGCCGCCATCAAGGGCTACCGCATGATCCTGATCATGCCCGATAACTCCAGCGCCGAACGCAAGGCGGCCATGACCGCTTACGGCGCCGAGCTGATCCTGGTCAGCAAGGAAGAGGGTATGGAAGGCGCCCGCGATCTGGCCGAGCGCATGCAGGCCGAAGGTCGCGGCAAGGTGCTCGACCAGTTCGCCAATGGCGATAACCCTGAAGCGCACTATGTCGGCACCGGCCCGGAAATCTGGCAGCAGACGGGCGGCACCATCACCCATTTCGTCAGCTCCATGGGTACCACCGGCACCATCATGGGCACCTCGCGTTACCTGAAGGAACAGAACCCCGACATCCAGATCGTCGGCCTGCAGCCGATGGACGGGTCGGCGATTCCGGGCATTCGTCGCTGGCCGCAGGAATACCTGCCGAAGATCTATCAGGCCGATCGCGTCGACCGCATCATGGACATGGCCCAGAGCGAGGCCGAAGACGTCATGCGTCGTCTGGCGCGCGAAGAAGGCATCTTCTGTGGCGTATCGTCCGGCGGCGCCGTGGCCGGCATGCTGCGTCTGTCTCAGGAAGTCGAAAACGCGGTCATGGTCGCGATCATCTGTGACCGTGGCGACCGTTACCTGTCGACCGGTGTCTACGATGCGCCCAACTGATGGCCAAGCGTGACTCAGGCCTGCGTTTCCAGCCCAGCGGCGGCACACGGACAACGCAGGTCCCGACCGGTAAAAAACAACGTCTGAAGATCGAGCGGCTGGCCAATGACGGCCGTGGCATCGGTTTCGTTGAAGGCCGGACCTGGTTTGTCGCCGGCAGTCTGGCGGCTGAGGAAGTCGAGGCGCGCGTGTTGGGCGCCCATGGCAAGGTCGTTGAAGCGCGTACCGAACGCGTGTTTCAGGCAAGCCCGTTACGTCGGCCCGCGCCGTGCAAGCATTTCGGCCGCTGTGGCGGTTGCAGCGTGCAGCAAATGCCCCACGACGAACAACTCGCCCTGAAACAGCGCATGCTCGCCGAGCAGTTAAGTCGCGTGGCAGGTGTGGAGCCTGAAGAGTGGGCCGCCCCTCTGACCGGTGATGAATTTGCCTACCGTCGCCGCGCGCGCATCGCCGTTCGGTGGGACGTGCGCAGCAAACAGCTGGACGTCGGTTTCCGTGCTGCCTCGAGCCAGGACATCATCGCCATCGAAGAATGTCCGGTGCTGGTACAGGCCTTGCAACCGATCATGACGGCGTTACCGGCCATGCTGCGGAGTCTGGGCAAGCCGCAGGCGCTCGGGCATGTCGAGTTATTCAGTGGGTCGGCCAATGCGCTGCTGTTGCGTCACACCGCGCCACTGGCGGAAAACGACCTTGCGACGCTCAAGGCATTTTGTGATGCCCACGGTGCGCAACTGTGGTTGCATGGCGAAGGTGAGCCGCAGCCTGTGGACCCATCGGCAGCGCTGGGCTATCCCTTGGCGCCGTGGAACCTTGCGCTGGCTTATCGTCCGGGCGACTTTGTGCAGGTCAACGCACAGGTCAATACGGCGATGATCAGCCAGGCGCTGGACTGGCTCGAGCCTCGTGCCGATGAACGAGTGCTGGACTTGTTCTGCGGGCTTGGTAATTTCGCTTTACCGCTGGCCCTCAAGTCGCGCGAAGTCGTGGCAGTGGAGGGCGTGGAGACGATGGTTCAACGCGCCACGGGCAACGCGGCGAGCAATGATTTGCATAATGTGAAGTTTTATCAGGCGGATCTGTCGCAGCCGCTGGACAAGGCGGCCTGGGTGGCGGAAGGTTTCCGCGCGGTACTGCTCGATCCTCCCCGTGACGGGGCGCTCGAAGTGGTGCGAAACCTCAAGGCCCTGGGTGCTGAACGGTTACTTTATGTGTCGTGCAACCCGGCAACTTTGGCGCGCGACACGGTCGAATTGATCAGGCAGGGCTACCGATTAAAACGTGCCGGAATTCTCGATATGTTTCCGCAGACTGCGCATGTCGAGGCGATGGCGTTATTTGAAGCGAGTAAGTGAGGCCTCAGGCTCAGGGAATCGAGTCAGCGCTTCACACGGAGTCTCGTTTAATCCGACTGGCCCGCGCACGCGCCCTTGCATGGCCCGCAAGGCGTATGCGCTTCAAGAAGGCTGGCGACTGATGGCGCATTTCATCGCGCCGTAGGGAAGGTAAGCAACATGGTACAGGTGAGAGCACACCAGCCGATAAACACAGACGGCAGTATCAATCTCGACGCATGGCTTGATCATGTGGTCAGCGTCGACCTCGCAGTGGACCGACAGGCGTTGAAAGAGGCCTGTGAATTTGCCCGGCAGGCCGAGCAGCAGGACAACGCCGCCAAGAATCTCTGGGCGGAAGGCACGTCGAGTTTTCAGACGGGCCTGGAAATCGCCGAAATCCTGGCCGATCTCAAACTCGATCAGGATTCTCTCATCGCCGCCGTGATCTATCGCGGCGTGCGCGAAGGCAAGATTCCCTTGCCCGATGTCAGCCAGCGTTTCGGCCCGACGGTGGCCAAGCTGATCGATGGCGTGCTGCGCATGGCCGCGATCAGCGCCAGCCTCAGCCCACGCCAGTCGCTGGTGCTCGGCACTCAGGCGCAGGTCGAAAACCTGCGCAAGATGCTGGTTGCGATGGTGGACGACGTTCGCGTCGCCCTGATCAAGCTGGCCGAGCGCACCTGCGCCATCCGGGCAGTGAAAAACACCGACGACGAGAAGCGCAACCGGGTTGCCAGGGAAGTCTTCGACATCTATGCGCCGCTGGCCCATCGTCTGGGCATCGGCCACATCAAGTGGGAGCTGGAGGACCTGTCCTTCCGCTACCTGGAGCCGGAGCAGTACAAGCAGATCGCCAAACTGCTGCATGAGCGCCGCCTCGATCGTGAGCGTTTCATCACCGATGTCATGTCGCAGCTGCAAAACGAGCTGCTGGCGACCGGGGTCAAGGCCGACATCAGCGGGCGTGCGAAACACATCTATTCGATCTGGCGCAAAATGCAGCGAAAAGGTCTGGAATTCAGCCAGATCTACGACGTTCGTGCCGTTCGCGTGCTGGTGCCCGAGATGCGCGACTGCTACACCGCCCTCGGCATCGTTCATACCCTGTGGCGCCACATTCCCAAGGAGTTCGACGACTACATCGCCAACCCCAAGGAGAACGGCTATCGCTCGCTGCACACGGCGGTGATCGGCCCTGAAGGCAAGGTGCTGGAGGTGCAGATCCGCACCCACGCCATGCATGAGGAGGCCGAGCTGGGCGTCTGTGCTCACTGGCGTTACAAGGGCACTGACGTCAAATCCAGCTCCAATCATTACGAAGAGAAAATCTCCTGGCTGCGTCAGGTCCTCGAATGGCATGAAGAGCTGGGCGATATCGGCGGTCTGGCCGAGCAACTGCGCGTCGACATCGAGCCGGATCGCGTCTATGTGTTCACGCCTGATGGCCACGCCATCGACCTGCCCAAAGGCGCGACGCCGCTGGACTTCGCCTATCGCGTGCACACCGAAATCGGCCACAACTGCCGCGGCGCCAAAATCAACGGTCGCATCGTGCCGCTCAACTACAGCCTGCAGACCGGCGAGCAGGTCGAGATCATCACCAGCAAGCACGGCACGCCGAGCCGCGACTGGCTGAACTCGAACCTGGGTTACATCACCACGTCGCGGGCGCGGGCGAAGATTGTTCACTGGTTCAAACTGCAAGCGCGCGATCAGAACGTCGCGGCCGGTAAAGTCTTGCTCGAACGCGAGCTGGCGCGCCTGGCGCTGCCGCAGGTGGACTTCGACAAGCTGGCTGAAAAGGCCAACATGAAGATCGCCGAAGACATGTTCGCGGCGCTCGGCGCCGGCGATCTGCGTCTCGCGCAGCTGGTCAACCTTGCTCAGCAACTGGTCGAGCCCGAGCGTGGCAACGAGCAACTGGAGCTGATTCCGCGCAAGGCGTCCGGGTACAAGCCGGGCAAGCGCGGCGACATCCAGATTCAGGGCGTCGGCAATCTGATGACGCAAATGGCCGGCTGCTGCCAGCCGCTGCCGGGCGATGCGATCGTCGGTTACATCACGCAGGGGCGCGGCGTCAGCATCCACCGTCAGGATTGCGCCTCGGTGCTGCAACTGGGCGGGCGCGAGCCCGAGCGGATCATCCAGGTCAGTTGGGGCCCGGTGCCGGTGCTCACTTATCCGGTGGACATCATCATCCGCGCCTACGACCGATCCGGTCTGTTGCGGGACGTCTCTCAGGTGCTGCTCAACGAGCGCATCAACGTGCTGGCGGTCAACACCCGCTCGAACAAGGAAGACAACACCGCCCTGATGTCCCTGACCATCGAAATCCCGGGCCTGGATGCGCTGGGCCGGTTGTTGGGGCGCATCTCGCAATTGCCGAACATCATCGAGACGCGGCGTAACAGAACGCCGTGACCCTGTAGGAACGCGCTTGCCCGCGGACGCGTCGTGCCTGTGACGACTATGTCGACGACACACCGCAATCGCGGGCAGGCGCGCTCCTACAGGCTTCGATGCTGCTGATGGGATAACTATGTACAAACTCCAAGACTTGCTCACGCTCATGGCCCGGCTGCGCGACCCGCAATACGGGTGCCCGTGGGACGTCAAGCAGAACTACGCGACCATCGTGCCGCACACCCTCGAAGAGGCTTACGAAGTGGCCGACGCCATCGAGCGCGGGGATTTCGATGATCTGCGAGGTGAGTTGGGCGATCTGCTGTTTCAGGTGGTGTATTACTGCCAGCTGGCGCGCGAAGAAGGCCGGTTCGAGTTCGATGCCGTGGTCGACGGGATCACGCGCAAGTTGATCAGGCGCCATCCCCACGTGTTTCCGACCGGTGATCTTTATGCGCCTCTGGAAACGCCGCGCCTCAGTGAAGAGCAGGTCAAGCATCGCTGGGAGGAGATCAAGGCCCAGGAGCGGGCCGAGAAAGCGCATGTGCCGGAGCAGCTGTCTTTGCTCGATGATGTCCCCAACGTACTGCCTGCATTGTCGCGCGCCGGCAAGTTGCAAAAGCGCGCCGCGCAAGTGGGTTTCGACTGGCCCGACGCGTTGCCGGTGGTCGATAAAGTGCGCGAGGAACTCGACGAGGTGCTCGAAGCGATGGCCGACAACGACCCGGCCGCGATCAGCGACGAGATCGGCGATCTGCTGTTTGTGGTGGTCAATCTGGCCCGCCATCTGAAGGTAGACCCCGAAAATGCCCTGCGCGCTGCCAACAGCAAGTTCGAGCGACGTTTCCGATTTATCGAACAGGCCTTGCGCGATGCCCGTCGGCCCATTGAAGATTGCAGTCTTGAAGAGATGGACGCGCTCTGGGGCGAAGCCAAGCGTCAGGAAAAGAACACGCCCAACTGCGGTTGAGCTGACTGTTTAGAAAGAGAAGTCAGAGAGAGAAAACACATGGCGGGTATTTCCCTTCGTGACCAGTTGCTCAAGGCAGGTCTGGTCAACGAAAAACAGGCCAAGCAGGCCGCCAAGAGCAAGCAGAAAGAACAGCGTCTGGTGCACAAGGGGCAGGCCGTCGCCGACGATGCCGCCCAGCGCGCCGCGCAGGAAGCGATGGCCGAGAAAGCCAGGCGCGACCAGGAACTGAATCGTCAGCAACAGGAAAAGGCCGAGCAGAAAGCTCGCACCGCGCAGGTCAAGCAACTGATCGAAGCGACCCGTCTGCCCAAGCTGACCACCGAGGATTACTACAACTTCGTCGACGACAAGAAGGTCAAGCGCCTGTCGGTCAACGCGCTGATGCGCAGCAAGCTCAGCAACGGGTCGCTGGCCATCGTCCATCATGGCGGCACTTACGAGGTCATCCCGCGCGAGGCGGCGCTCAAGGTTCAGGAGCGCGATCCGCGGCGCATCGTCTTGTTGAGCGAGCCGACTGAAGAGCCGGATGGCGATGATCCGTATGCCGCCTACAAGATCCCTGACGATCTGATGTGGTAAAGCCTGAAACGACAAAACCCGCCGAGGCGGGTTTTGTCTTGTTGCGATTCCGTTATTGCGAGTTGCTCGCTGCCTTCTTGGCTTCCAGTTCCGCGAGCTCTGCTGCGTAACGCTGTGCGTCCGATTCGTGGTGAAACATCCCTACCAACTGGTCTTGCTGGCGAACATCCCAGATTTGAATGCCATCCGCGATGCTTTCGTGGGAGATGTGGGCGTCGTCGCGTTCAGTAACAGTTACCGTCATAGTGAAAACTCCTGACTCTTTGATATCTGCGGCAGGACGTCGCAGTGGTTCCTTTATAGGATTTGGTAGCTTGCTAAGTAAATGAGCGATTCCAGTAAGAGTTTTTTACCGATTCGGTAACAGTTGCTAACTGGTTGTTTTAACTGGGATGCGGCGTTTTGTCGCACTCGTTTGGAGGGCGTGAAGAAAGTTTCATGTTCGGTTGGGGAACAGGGGTGCGCTGATGAATTGGCGGTCGAGGTTTGTTCTGAGGTCTGAGGAGCGGGGGCATGTGCAGCCGCGGAGGGCCTGGCGAAATTGAGTCGATTGGTTTTGCTACCGCTGCGCGGCAGTTCGCGGGACAAGCCACGCTCCTACACGATCAGCGTCGCGCTGAAGATGTGTGGTTGATGGTAGGAACGCGCTTACCCGCGATCTCCTGACATCCGACGCCTTCCCGGCTAAAGCCGGTCCTGCGAAAAGCTTGCAGTGTCTGTAGGACCGGCTTCAGCCGGGAAGGGGCCGGTGCATCCTGAGGAAATGCATCGGTTGAAAATCAGGCTTCGAGGGCGCGCTCCTACACGATCAGCGTCGCGCTGAGGATGTGTGACGGGCATCGAACCGGTGGGAGTGAGCTTGCTCACGAAGGCAATATTCCAGTCACCCTCGCAGTGCCTGAGATGCCGTATCGCGGACAAGCCGCGCTCCTACAGGGTCAGCGTCGCGCTGAAGATGTGTGAACGGGCATCGAACCGGTGGGAGTGAGCTTGCTCACGAAGGCAATTTTCCAGTCGCCCTCGCAGTGCCTGAGATGCCGCATCGCTGCTAGCGCGCTGCTACTGAATCAGTGCCGCAGTGCTTGAGCGATTAGCCTTGGCTGATCCGAAACCGATCCAATAAAAAACCCCGCCAGTTGGCGGGGTTTCGGGAGGGCGGGGCTTGGGTCAGCTGCCTTTTACAGCTTTACCGTTCACCGAGCCTTCCTGCAGCATGATGTTGTACTCCTTGCCATCGGTTTCGACCTGCTGCAGGCGAACCAGCAGATAGTCGTAATCCTTGGCAAACCACATCACCGTGATGCGCTTGTTCTGCGTTGGATCGCGCACGCGTTCGACCTTGATGGCATCGACCGAGCCGACCTTGGTGTCGACCTTCTCGGTGCCCAGTACGCGGAAGTCGTAGGTGTCGACTTCATCGCCATCCACGACCTGGTAGGTCATGCTCTTCTTGCCTGCCGCCACGTCATGCTGCAGGGCCAGTTGATACGTGGACTTGTCGAGGACGCCGGTGTTCAGCGGGATTTTCACCGCATCGTTACGATCGGTCCCGGTGATGAACTTGGTCGGCCAGTCGAAAACCAGATCCACTGTCTTGCTTTTGCCAAGGCCACCACGTTCGAAGTGGTAGGTCTGCGGCAGCAACTGGTCCTTGTCGACCTTGAGGGTGCTCACTTCGGTCAGGCTGGCGATCATCATCGAAGCCTTGAAACTCAGGGTCCAGCTGCCGTTGGCGTTCTTTTCCAGGCTGCGTGTGGCACTGCCGCCGCCCACGGGCAGCTGTTTGAAGTCAGCGGTGTAGCTGGCGGAGAAAGGTTGAAGGTCTGCCGCGTTGACCGCAGGGAGCGCGAACAGAGCGAGAGCGAAGAGCAGAGCGCGACGCATAATATCTCCTGTCTTGGATTAGAGGGCCGGAATCAGGTGGCCGCTGGGTCCCAGTGGCTGGCCGTTCAATGATGCGCCATGTTCGCCGAGGGTCAATCGTCCTTCTGCGAACCAGCGAATGGCCAGTGGATAAATCAGATGTTCCTGGGTGTGAACCTTTTGCGCCAGTGTGGCAGGCGTGTCATGCGACTCTACCGAAACGACAGCTTGTACGACCAGAGGCCCCCCATCGAGTTCCTCGGTCACGAAGTGCACGCTGCAGCCGTGTTCGGCATCGCCAGCTTCCAGTACGCGCTGGTGCGTATGCAAGCCTTTATACAGGGGAAGGAGCGAGGGGTGAATGTTCAGCAGCCGGCCATGGTAGTGACGCACGAAGCCAGGTGTGAGGATTCGCATGAAGCCGGCAAGGACAACGAGCCCGGGCGTGAAGGTGTCGATCAGCTCGATCAGCGCGGCGTCGAAGGCCTCCCGGCCTTCATAGCCCTGATGGTCGAGGACGCGGGTTTCGATGCCCGCCTTCCTCGCGCGCTCCAGCCCGTAGGCATCGGCGCGGTTGGACACCACCGCGCGGATACGGGCCGGGCTCGAGTCTTCCTGAAAGCTGTCGATCATCGCTTGCAGGTTACCGCCGGTGCCGGACAGCAGCACCACCACATCACAGGGTTGAGGCATGTCAGGCATCAATGTGCCTTGAGGTTCTTCAGCTCGACTTGAGCGGCGCCTGGCGCAGCAGTGCCGATCTGGCCGATGACCCAAGGCTGTTCGCCCGCGTCACGCAGCGCTTTGAGGGAAGCTTCGACGTGCTCCTGAGCCACGCAGATGACCATGCCGACGCCGCAGTTCAGAACGCGGTGCATTTCGTGCTCGTCGACGTTGCCCTTTTCTTGCAGCCAGTCGAACACCGCTGGACGGGTCCAGCTGGCGACGTCGACGACGGCCTGAGCGCCTTCAGGCAGTACGCGCGGGATGTTGTCCAGCAGACCGCCGCCGGTGATGTGGGCCATGGCTTTGACTGCGCCAGTGTCCTTGATCAGCTTGAGCAGCTGCTTGACGTAGATGCGCGTCGGCGCCATCAGCAGGTCGGTCAGTGGCTTGCCGTCCAGCTGGATGGATTCGATGTCAGCGCCCGATACTTCGATGATCTTGCGGATCAGCGAGTAGCCGTTGGAGTGCGGGCCGGAGGATGGCAGGGCGAGCAGGGCATCGCCCGCCTGGACCTTGGAGCCGTCGATAATGTCGGCTTTTTCCACGACGCCGACGCAGAAGCCGGCCAGATCGTAGTCTTCGCCTTCGTACATGCCAGGCATTTCAGCGGTTTCGCCGCCGACCAGCGAGCAGCCCGCCAGTTCGCAGCCTGCGCCGATGCCGGTGACCACCTGGGCGGCGGTGTCGACGTTCAGTTTGCCGGTGGCGTAGTAGTCGAGGAAGAACAGGGGTTCTGCGCCGCACACCACCAGGTCGTTCACGCACATGGCGACCAGGTCGATGCCGATGCTGTCGTGTTTGTTCAGGTTCAGCGCCAGGCGCAGCTTGGTGCCCACGCCGTCAGTGCCGCTGACCAGTACCGGCTGCTTGTAGCCCGCCGGAATTTCGCACAGAGCGCCGAAGCCCCCCAGGCCGCCCATGACTTCCGGGCGCTTGGTGCGCTTGGCGACGCTCTTGATGCGTTCGACCAATGCTTCACCGGCGTCGATGTCTACACCGGCGTCTTTGTAGCTCAGGGAGGGTTGCTTGCTCATGATCCAGGCCTTTAGGGGGGATTCGGGGTAACGACCGAGTGGGAACGGCTCGTGGCCGTGTCATCGCCGGTCTGCGAAGGCGCGCGATTTTATCAGGATTGGCTTCAAGCGGCCATCCTTGGGCCGACGGGCAGGGCCATGATGAAGAAAAAATAACCCGATTGCAGGCATCGCGGGGGCTGTCGGGGCTGGCCCGTTCGTCGGCAGCTATATAAGGTGTAAGTTCTTCGCCAGAGTGAGCGATTCGCGCCAACCTGCGGTCTGAGTCGTGCCAGACATTTTCACGCAGCTGTCCATACGCTGCCATTTGCCCATCGGGAATTTTCCATGCTTCCACCTTCATTCATGCGCCTGAAGAAATGCCTGTTCGTGGGCTGTCTGTCTCTGATCAGCCTGCCGGCGCTGGCCGAGACCGTGACCAACCTGTATCAGGTTCGCGAGCCCGTCAGCGGTCAGACCCCGGACGAGAAAACCCGCGCCACCCAGGCGGCCCTCGAGACCCTGGTGATTCGCCTGACCGGTGACGGCAAGGCCGCGCAAGGCCCGGGACTTGCCGACGTGCGCAAGGATCCGCAGCAGATCATCAGTCAATATGGCTACGACGCAGGGCCGCCCGAGACCTTGCAGGTCGATTTCGACCCGGCCAGTACCGACCGCGCATTGCGTCAGGCGGGGCTGTCATTGTGGGGCTCCAATCGCCCGGTAATCATGGCCTGGTGGCTGAACGATGCCACCGACGGCGCCAATCTGGTAGGCGACGGGCAGTCCTCTGCCGAACCGTTGCGCCGCGCCGCGCAGCACCGGGGTCTGCCGCTGCGTCTGCCGCTGGCGGACCTTGCCGAACAGGGCATTGGCAACGCGAAGACGCTGGATGGCAACGATGTGAAGCCTCTCAAGGAGGCGTCCGAGCGTTACGGTTCTGACGCGATTCTTGCCGTGCACGCGCAGGAAAATGGCGGTCAGTGGCAAGGCAAGTGGCATCTGTGGCTGGGCGACAAGATGGAGCAGGGCAGCGCGTCGGGAGCGAGTTCCGCAGAGTTGGCCGATGCGGTGCTGCTGGCGGTGAGTCAGCGTCTGGCGCCGCGTTTCGTGGTCAAGCCGGGCGCGTCATCCGGCATGGCGCTGGACGTGCAGGGCATGAATCTGGAGCGTTACGCGCAGCTGCTGCGCTTGCTGGAACCTTTCGGCGGGCGCCTCAAATCGGTGGAGGGGGATCGCGTGGTGTTCGATGTCAGCGGCAGTGCGGACCAGTTGCGCTCGCAATTGTCCCTCGCAAAATTGCAGGAGGTGCTGGAGAGTGAAGTGGCCAGCGCGCCGGTCAACGCTGCACAGCCGCCGGTTGACGGCCCGACCCCAACGGCCCAGCCGCCAGTTGTTTCCGCGCCTGCATTGCACTTCCGCTGGTGAGCGGGTTCATAACGACGTTGCACGATGTACATCATCCGGGGTTAAGGGGCAGTAATGACTGATACGCGTCGTTGGTTCTGGCTGGGCGGGGTTGTCCTGCTCTGTCTGTTTATAGGGTTGCTGCACGCGATTCTGACGCCTTTTCTGGTGGCGCTGCTGCTGGCGTACATGGGCGATCCGCTGGCGGACCGGCTGGAAAAGCTGAAGATGTCGCGCACGCTCAGCGTGGTGACGGTGTTTGTGCTGTTCACGCTGATCTTCATGGGCTTGCTGCTGGTGCTGGTGCCCATGCTCGCCAAGCAGCTGTATCGCCTGTATGAACTGGCGCCACAGATCCTCGACTGGCTGCAGCACACGGCACTGCCCTGGACGCAGGCCAAACTGGGTCTGGCGGACGGTTTCTGGAAGTTCGACAAGGTCAAGGCGGCCATTTCCGAGCACATGGGGCAGACGGGCGATATCGTCGGCATCGTGCTGGCGCAGGCCACGACCTCGACGCTTGCGCTGATCGGCTGGCTGACCAATCTGGTCCTCATTCCGGTGGTTTGCTTCTACTTGCTGCGCGACTGGGACGTGATGATGGCCAAGGTGCGCAGCCTGTTGCCGCGTCATCGCGAGAAGAAGATCGTCGCACTGGCGGACGAATGCCACGAAGTGCTCGGCGCGTTCATTCGCGGGCAGTTGCTGGTGATGGTCGCGCTGGGCGTGATCTACGCCGCAGGGCTGATGCTGGTCGGACTGGAGCTGGGTCTGTTGATCGGTGTCATCGCCGGGCTGGCGGCGATCGTGCCTTATATGGGCTTCGTGATCGGGATCGGGTCGGCCATCCTGGCGGGCCTCTTCCAGTTCGGCGGTGATCTGTATCCGATGCTGGGCATCATCGCGGTGTTCATGGTCGGACAGGCGCTGGAGGGTATGGTGCTGACGCCGCTGCTGGTGGGCGATCGTATCGGCCTGCATCCGGTGGCGGTCATCTTCGCCATTCTGGCGGGCGGCGAGCTGTTCGGCTTCACCGGCATCCTGCTGGCCTTGCCGGTGGCGGCAGTGATCATGGTGCTGGTGCGTCATGTCCACGATCTGTACAAGGATTCGGATATTTATGGCGGGATGGAAGATCCTGATCTCTGACCGTCAAGTGGGAGCCATGATCCCTGTCGCTCGCGAATGTGGCAGACGAGTCACGCCAGGTGCGCTGACGCGGCCCATTCGTGAGCAAGCGGGGCTCCACAGATTTTTGGGCTCGGCCTTCCCCGGAAGGCGGCCCGTAATCACGGATAAATGCCTGACTTTCGCAGGCAATCCGCGGCCTGGCCGGGTGCAGACGCAACCCTTTGATTTTGCAGGCGGTCTGGCGCATTGTGCGGCCCGGCCTGCGGGTATAAACTTTGCAGACTTTACACAGAGGCCCCTTGGCGGTTCGTCATGAACCGTTCAGCCAGCATGAAACCAGTTCAGCTGCCCCTGAGTGTGCGTCTGCGTGATGACGCCACCTTCATCAATTACTATCCAGGCGCCAATGCCGCTGCACTCGGCTACGTCGAGCGGCTGTGCGAAGCCGACGCCGGGTGGACCGAAAGCCTCATCTATCTCTGGGGCAAGCACGGAGTAGGGCGCACGCACCTGTTGCAGGCCGCGTGTCTGCGCTTTGAGCAACTGGGCGAGCCAGCGGTGTACCTGCCGATGGCTGAAGTGATTGATGAAGGCGTCGAGCTGTTCGACCATCTGGAGCAGTACGAACTGGTCTGTCTGGACGATCTGCAGGCCGTGGTCGGCAAGCCGGAGTGGGAAGAAGCCCTGTTTCACCTGTTCAACCGCTTGCGCGACAGTGGCCGGCGCCTGCTGATCGCAGCGTCCTGTTCTCCTCGCGAACTGCCGGTCAAACTGGCCGATCTCAAATCCCGACTGACCATGGCGCTGGTGTTCCAGATGCGTCTGCTGTCGGATGAAGAGAAGCTCCGCGCCCTGCAATTGCGTGCCTCCCGGCGTGGGCTGCACCTGACCGATGAAGTCGGCCATTTTATCCTGACCCGCGGTACGCGGAGCATGAGCGCGCTGTTCGACCTGCTCGAACAGCTCGATCAGGCCTCGCTTCAAGCGCAGCGCAAGTTGACCATTCCTTTCCTTAAAGAGACGCTTGGCTGGTGAGCCAGACGGCGGTCGATCCAGCCCTCGTGCTGCAAACCGCAGCGGCTCTGCGTCACGCCAGAAGAATTCTGATCATCACCGGCGCGGGGTTATCCGCCGATTCCGGTCTGCCGACCTATCGGGGTGTCGGCGGTCTTTATAACGGCCAGACCGACGACGGCCTGCCGATTGAAATGGCGTTATCCGGGCCGATGCTGCGACGTGATCCTGCGTTGTGCTGGAAGTACATTGCCCAATTAGGCAGCGCTTGCCTGACCGGGCAACCCAATGCGGCGCACTATGCCATCGCACAATTGCAGCGGTACAAGCCCGAATGCTGGGTGCTGACACAAAATGTTGACGGTTATCATCGTGCCGCGGGCAGTCCACCGGAACGGCTTATCGAAATTCATGGGCAAATGGCACCGCTGTATTGCCAGTCCTGCGGGGCGGAAGATCCGCAGCTGAGTGCCCATCTAGAGCGACCGCTGCCACCGCTGTGCGCGCAATGCCACGGCGTCCTGAGGCCGCCGGTCGTCTTGTTCGAAGAAATGCTGCCAGAGCTGGCATTGAAAATGCTGTACGAAGAGATGGCAAAAGGCTTCGATGCTGTACTCAGCATTGGAACCACCGCCAGCTTCCCGTATATTCACGAGCCGATGTTGCGCACGAGGGTCACGGGAGGCTTTACCGCCGAGATCAACCCGTCGCCCACCGATCACTCCGATCACATGGATGCGTTTCTGAGGTGTAGAGCCTTAGATGTGATGGAGGACATCGTAAGTCACATTTGTTTCGATTGAATTTGCAAATGATGACGATAGAAGGCATAGTCTCGGCTTCTTTACATATTAGCCACGGTCGTGCCCATGCTAAATCGCTTCGCACCCCTCGTGCCTCTCGCACTCGTTTCGCTGTTGTTCGGCTGCGCGGCCCAGATGCCAGCGTCGCAACAACAGTCGCAGAGCCCGCAATTCAAGGACTCCGCAACCGCACAGACCGCCGCCAAGCGTGCTGATTATTCGTCTTCCGTGCTGGACGACGAGATCGCTACCGAAGATGAGCTGGCCCAGTTCTCCGACAACAAGCCGTACCAGTTGCCGGTTCTGGCCGACAGCATCCTGGAACGCGGCAAGTCGCTGATAGGGACCCGCTATCGTTTCGGCGGTACCTCGACCACTTCCGGTTTCGACTGCAGCGGTTTCATCGGTTATCTGTTCCGCGAAGAAGCCGGCATGAGCCTGCCTCGTTCTTCTCGTGAAATGATCAACATCGACGCGCCTCTGGTCAAACGCAACGACCTCAAGCCGGGCGATCTGTTGTTCTTCAGCACGGCCGGTCGCGGTCGCGTCAGCCACGCGGGCATTTACCTGGGGGATGATCAGTTCATTCACTCCAGCAGTCGTCGCAGTGGCGGTGTCCGTGTAGACAGTCTTGACGACGCCTACTGGGCCCGGACGTTCATCGAAGCCAAGCGCGCGCTGGCCATGGCACCTTCCAAGGTTCCAGAAACCACGACCGCCATGACCTCGACTACAATCAAGCGCCAACACCGGTAGCAGGGGCCGCAGCACCCCCTGCTTTGGCGTGCAACCGGGGAATCCCTGATTGCACGCAACGCCGGCTCCCGGCAAAGTAAGCCGCATCCCGCAAAGGTTGTTGTGTTTATGTCGTTTACGGTTCGCCTGGCTGTTGCTTCAATGGCTGCATTGCTGGCCGCTTGTTCCAGCAATCCACCGCCATCTCCTCCAAAGGTCGTTTCCAGGCCTGTCGTTTCCGCTCCCGCGCA
The DNA here is from genome assembly GCF_030209235.1 of Pseudomonas sp. efr-133-TYG-103a. NCBI lineage: Bacteria > Pseudomonadati > Pseudomonadota > Gammaproteobacteria > Pseudomonadales > Pseudomonadaceae > Pseudomonas > Pseudomonas sp. efr-133-TYG-103a. The sequence continues at coordinate 140,434 of NZ_JARVSK010000019.1, read as the reverse complement.
GTTTTCTTCTCCTCTTGCAGATGACGTTTTGCTACGTGCCATCGGGCTCGTCGGCACGCCGTATCGCTGGGGCGGCAATACGCCGGATTCGGGGTTCGATTGCAGCGGCCTGATCGGCTACGTGTATCAGGGCGCGGCGGGAATCACGCTGCCACGCTCGACGCGTGACATGATCAATCTGCGCGGGCCAAACATCGATCGCAGCGAGCTGCAGACCGGCGATCTGGTGTTTTTCGCCACCGGCGGCGGGTCGAATGTCAGCCATGCCGGGATTTACGTGGGAGAAGGGCGCTTCGTGCACGCGCCAGCCACCGGCGGCACGGTCAAGCTGGACAGTCTCGACAAGCCGTATTGGCAGAAAGCCTGGCTCAATGCCAAGCGCGTGATTCAGCCCTCGAACCTCGCCCGCCAGTAGTTACGCGATTCCTGTGGGAGCCGGCTTGCTGGCGATCGCGGTGTGCCATGTGACACTCAAGTGTCTGACCCTCCGCCTGCCTTGTAGGAGCGCGCTTGCCCGCGATTGCGGCGTGTCAGTCGATATTTCCGGTCCAGACATACCGCCATCGCGGGCAAGCGCGCTCCTACAGGTCTGATGTCAATTGGAAGCCTGCGCCGTGCGCGCGGCTGTCACGCGCCAGATCTTGTTGCCGACGTCATCGGCCACCAACACGCCGCCCTTATTGTCGTTGACCACTCCCACCGGCCGGCCCTGCGCTTTTTCGTCCGCGTTGAGAAAGCCGGTCAGCAGGTCGACCGGTGTACCGCTCGGCTTGCCGTCCTTGAAGGGAACGAACAGGACTTTATAACCACTGTGCGGTTTGCGGTTCCATGAGCCATGTTGCCCGACGAACAGCCCTTCATTGAACGGCGCGGGCAGGGATTTCCCGTCAGCAAACGCGAGGCCGAGCGAGGCTGTGTGCGGGCCGACGGCGAAATCAGGCGCGATGGCCTTCTGCACCAGCTCCGGATTCTGCGGCGTGACCCGCACATCCACATGCTGGCCGTAGTAACTGAACGGCCAGCCGTAAAACGCACCGTCCTGCACCGACGTCACGTAGTCGGGCACCAGGTCGCTGCCGATTTCGTCACGTTCGTTGACTGCCGTCCACAGCTTGCCGGTGTGCGGTTCCCAGTCCATGCCGTTGGGGTTGCGCAATCCTGAGGCGAAAATCCGGTGGTTACCCGTCGCGGCATCCACCTCCCAGATCGCTGCGCGGCCTTTTTCGGCGTCCAGACCGTTTTCCGCCACGTTACTGTTGGAGCCAACGGTCACGTACAGCTTGCTGCCGTCTTTGCTGGCGATCACGTTTTTGGTCCAGTGATGATTCAGCGTACCCCCAGGCAGGTCGGTGACTTTCAGCGGCTCGCCCTTGATCGATGTCTCGCCGGGGACATAGTTGAAGCGCAGCAGGCGATCGGTGTCCGCCACGTAAAAATTGTTGCCGACCAGCGTCATGCCGAATGGTGAATTCAGATGATCGATGAACACAGTGCGGGTCTCCGCGACGCCGTCGTGGTCGTTGTCGCGCAACAGGGTGATTCGGTTAGCACTCGGGACACCTGCGCCTGCGCGGCCCATGACTTTTTTCATCACCCAGCCACGGATGCCCTTGCCGTCGTCGGGTTTGGGCGGCTCGTTGGTCTCGGCGACCAGCACGTCACCGTTGGGCAGCACGTAGAGCCAGCGCGGGTGATCAAGGTTCTCCGCGAACGCCGCCACTTGTGTCCCGGGTGCCGCGGCGGGCTTGGCACCGGCTGGCCAGCCGACGGCCGGGGCGATGTTGACGGTGGGGATCAAGGTCTTGTTCGGCTCTGGCAGGCGGGGTGATGGCCCCGTCCCGTCGGACACCTGCAATCGGGACGACTCGCCACAAGCGGCGAGGCCGCCTGCAACTATCAGTAAAACCACAGCATGGGGCCTGAGCGTGAACATGATCGATCTCCCTTTCATGGCAGTCATGCAAGCGCATGTCTATGAGTAGAGGCGCGCCTGTGCGCGGGGTTCAACCGGCCGGCGGATGCCGAGTCGATTGACGCTCTTTAGTCAACCCTCTAACCTTCGCCGATTGTTTCAGGTGCCTTGGGCCGCTTGCGGTCGACAGGGTGAAACAGGGAAGCCGGTGCGAGCGCCTTCATGCTCTATCCCGGCGCTGCCTCCGCAACGGTAAATGAGCAAATGCCACGCACGATGCCACTGTGTTCAGCGAACATGGGAAGGCGCGCGGCTTGAGGCGACAGATTGTGTGTCGCCACTCATGAGTCCGGAGACCGGCCTGATCCATTCAACAGCATCACGGAGGGCGATGCTCTGCGCAGGCGCGTGCCCATCGAGGTGACGACGCGTGCTGTCAGTCTTTGCCTGCGCCCTCCGTTTGCCACACCTGCCCTCAAGCGGAGAGCTGAGATGAGCGAATCCCCCGAACGTGACGAACGCCACCTGGCGCGCATGCTGCGCAAAAAAGCAGTGATGGACGAGCGCATTGCCAGCGCACCCAATGAATGCGGACTGTTGCTGGTTCTGACTGGCAACGGCAAAGGCAAAAGCAGCTCCGCTTTCGGCATGCTCGCACGCGCCATGGGCCACGGCATGCAGTGCGGCGTGGTGCAGTTCATCAAGGGTCGTAACAGCACGGGCGAAGAGCTGTTTTTCCGCCGTTTTCCCGAGCAGGTGCGCTACCACGTGATGGGCGAGGGGTTCACTTGGGAGACTCAGGACCGCCAGCGTGACATCGCGGCTGCCGAGGCCGCCTGGGCAGTGACTCAGGAAATGCTTCGCGACCCGACCATCGGCCTGGTGATTCTCGATGAGCTGAACATCGCCCTGAAGCATGGATACCTCGACCTTGATCGTGTGCTGAGCGACCTGCAAGCCCGTCCGCCCATGCAACACGTGGTGATCACCGGCCGGGGCGCGAAACAGGAGCTCATCGATCTGTCCGATACGGTGTCGGAAATCGGTGTGGTCAAGCATGCGTTTCAGGCCGGCATCAAGGCGCAGAAGGGCATTGAATTGTGAGTGAGCGTGAACCCCGGCACTGCCCGGCCGTATTGATCGCAGCGCCTGCGTCCGGTCAGGGCAAGACCACTGTCACCGCAGCGCTTGCCCGGTTGCATCGCAATCAGGGGCGCCAGGTGCGCGTCTTCAAATGCGGCCCCGACTTTCTCGACCCCATGATTCTCGAGCGCGCCAGTGGTCATCCGGTGTATCAGCTGGACATGTGGATGGTGGGCGAGCAAGAAAGTCGCCGCCTGTTATGGGAAGCGGCCGCCGAGGCGGACCTGATCCTCATCGAAGGCGTCATGGGGCTGTTTGATGGCACGCCGTCCAGCGCCGACCTGGCGCGACGGTTTGGTGTGCCGGTGCTCGGTGTCATCGATGGCACGGCGATGGCTCAGACCTTTGGCGCGTTGGCGCTCGGGCTGGCCCGCTATCAACCGGACCTGCCTTTCGCCGGCGTGCTGGCTAATCGGGTCGGCACTGTGCGCCATGCGCAACTGCTCGAAGGCAGCCTGACGGAAGGCCTGCGTTGGTACGGGGCGTTGTCGCGAGAGACCGGGATCGAGCTGCCAAGCCGCCATCTGGGATTGGTTCAGGCGAGCGAGTTGAACGACCTCGACCTGCGTCTGGATGCCGCCGCCGATGCGCTGGCCAGTACCTGCGATGCAACGCTGCCGCCCCCGGTGAGCTTTTCGGCGCCTGATATCACCCCGACGCAACCTTTGCTGGCGGGCGTTCGCATCGCCGTTGCCCACGATGAAGCGTTCGCGTTCACCTACGGCGCCAGCCTCGACCTGCTGCGGGCGATGGGGGCCGAGTTGTCATTTTTCTCGCCGATCCGCGATCAGCACCTGCCGAGCGCCGACAGCCTGTACCTGCCCGGCGGCTATCCGGAACTGCATCACGTTGCCCTGGGGCAGAACGTTTCGATGCTCAACGCCATTCGCGCACACCATGCGGCAGGCAAGCCGCTGCTGGCCGAATGCGGCGGCATGTTGTACCTGCTCAATGCGTTGACCGACGTCGAAGGGCAGCGCGCCGAGCTGGTCGGTCTGCTCGACGGCGAGGCGGTCATGCAGAAACGCCTTGCGGCGCTGGCGTTGCAGGCGGTCGAACTGCCGGAAGGCACGCTGCGCGGGCACACGTATCATCATTCGCTGACCAGCACCGAACTCACACCGATTGCGCGCGGCGTCAGCCCCAACGGCGGCCGCGGTGCCGAAGCGGTGTATCGCGACGGCCGGATGACCGCCTCTTACGTGCACTTCTATTTTCCGTCCAATCCACAGGCGATGGCGGCGCTGTTCCTGCCATGAATCGCGCCCCCACAATCCCCATCGCGCCCGCCAAGGCAGAATCACCGGTCCCTGTGGGAGCGAGGTTGCTCGCAAAGAGGTTGGTGAGTCAGCCACGCATCCAGCGCCTGCCGAGCAGCCTTCGCGAGCAAGCTCGCTCCTACAGAAAAGCGGCGTCTTTGCGTGCTGCGGAGGCGTGTCATGACTGATATGGCTTTCAGCGACGAAGAACGCGCAGCGGTTTACCGTGCGATTGCCGAGCGGCGGGACATGCGTCATTTCTGCGGCGGCGAGGTCGCGCCGGCGTTGCTGGCGCGACTGCTGGAAGCGGCTCACCAGGCACCGAGTGTCGGCCTGATGCAGCCTTGGCGGTTCATCCGCATCAGCGACCCCGCGCTGCGTGCGCAGATTCAGGCGCAGGTGGAAGAGGAGCGCGTTCGCACCGCCGAGGCGCTGGGCGAGCGGTCCGATGACTTCATGAAGCTCAAGGTCGAGGGCATCGGAGACTGCGCAGAAGTGCTCGTCGCCGCGCTGATGGATGATCGCGACAAGCATATTTTTGGTCGCAGGACCCTGCCGGAAATGGACATGGCGTCGTTGTCCTGCGCGATTCAGAACCTGTGGCTCGCCGCGCGGGCCGAGGGTCTGGGCATGGGCTGGGTCTCGTTGTTCGAGCCCCATGCGCTGGCCGATCTGCTGCACATGCCAACCGGTTCAAAACCCTTGGCGATTCTGTGCCTGGGGCCGGTCAAGGAATTCTATCCCGCGCCAATGCTGGTGCTGGAAGGCTGGGCGCGGGCGCGGCCGTTGCACGAGCTGGTTTACCAAAACAAATGGGGAGTGAGTCAATGAGTGTGGCGTTATTGAGCGTCGCGGGCGTTGCGCTGGATGCGCTGCTTGGCGAGCCAAAACGAAACCACCCGCTGGTGGCGTTCGGCCGATATGCCGAGCGCATCGAGCAACGTTTCAACGCAGGCGGCCGAGGCTGGCGCAGTCATGGCGTCACCGCCTGGTTCATCGCGGTCGTGCCGCTGACCCTGCTGATCACCCTCTTGAGCTGGCTGCCTTACATCGGCTGGCTGGTCGAGGTCCTCGCGCTGTATTGCGCGCTGGGGTTGCGCAGTCTGGGGGAGCATGTCGGCCCGGTCGCGCAGGCGCTGCGCGGCAATGATCTGGAAGAAGCCCGTCGTCGAGTGGGGTTTCTGGTCAGCCGCCAGACTTCAGAGCTGGACGCCACCGAGGTCGCCCGTGCGGCCACCGAATCCGTGCTGGAAAACGGCAGTGACGCAGTGTTCGCTGCCATTTTCTGGTTCGTCGTACTGGGCGCGCCGGGCGTCGTGCTGTACCGGCTGTGCAACACGCTCGACGCCATGTGGGGCTATCGCAACGAACGGTTCGAGCGCTTCGGTTGGGCCTCGGCAAAAATCGACGATCTGCTTAACTACATTCCGGCGCGTCTCGTGGCGTTGACCTACGCATTGCTCGGCAAAACCCGACTCGCCTTGCGCTGCTGGCGTACGCAGGGGCCCAAGTGGGACAGCCCGAACGCAGGGCCGGTGATGGCCGCTGGAGCCGGCGCGCTCGGCGTTGAACTGGGCGGTGCGGCGATCTATCACGGCGAGTTGCATCAGCGTCCGCAATTGGGCGAGGGCGCGCCTGCCGATGCTGATTCCATCGATCGGGGCTGGCAGCTGGTGCAGCGTGGGGTCTGGCTGTGGTTGCTGGTCTTGTGCCTGGGGACTGAATTCTATGCTTGAGCACGGCGGTCGATTGCGAGGGGCGGTGCAGAAATACGGCATCGATGAAGCGGACTGGCTCGACCTCTCCAGCGGCATCTCGCCGTGGTCATGGCCGATCCCGGCGATACCGACGCAGGCCTGGGCGCGTCTGCCGGAAACCGACGATGGGCTGGAAGCGGCAGCGTGCGCTTACTACGGCGCCCCCGACGTGCTGCCGGTGGCCGGGTCGCAGGCAGCGATTCAGGCGCTGCCGCGGTTGCGTCAGGCGGGCAAGGTCGGCGTGCTGTCGCCGTGTTATGCCGAGCATGCCGAAGCGTGGCGCAGCAGCGGGTTTCTGGTGCGCGAAGTGTTGGAACATGAGGTCGAGCGCTTCATCGACAGTCTCGACGTGCTGGTGGTGGTCAACCCGAACAACCCCACGGGCCTGAGCCTGACTCCGGAGCGCTTGCTCGACTGGCATGCCCGGTTGGCCCAGCGCGGCGCCTGGCTGGTGGTGGACGAGGCATTCATGGACAACACGCCTGATGCGAGCCTCGCTGCGCACAGCCAGCGGCCGGGTCTGATCGTACTGCGCTCGTTCGGCAAATTTTTCGGGCTGGCGGGCGTACGTCTGGGGTTCGTGCTGGCCGAGTCGCGTTTTCTGAAAGTGCTCGCCAGGCAGATCGGCCCGTGGTCCGTCAGCGGCCCGACACGGATTCTCGGTCAGGCGTGCCTGGCGGACGTCGAGGGGCACCGGCTGCAGCGTGAGCGCACTGCGCAGGCCAGTCAGCGTCTGGTCGAGCTGCTGAGCCGACAGGGTCTGACGCCCCATGGCGGCTGCGCGCTGTTTCAGTGGCTGGTCACGCCATTGGCTGCCGAGCTGCACGAGTTCTGCGCTCAACGCGGCATTCTGCTGCGTATCTTTCTTCACAACAGCAGCCTGCGTTTCGGCCTGCCGCGCGAAGAGGCCGACTGGCAGCGACTGGAGCAGGCGCTCAGCGAATTCGCCGGGGGCGTGCATGATCACTGAGCCAGCCGGCAACACCCTGATGGTTCAGGGCACCACGTCGGACGCCGGCAAAAGCACGCTGGTGACTGCATTATGTCGCTGGCTGACCCGGCAGGGCGTACGCACCGTGCCGTTCAAACCGCAGAACATGGCGCTCAACAGTGCGGTGACTGCCGACGGCGGCGAGATCGGCCGCGCCCAGGCGGTACAAGCCCAGGCGTGCGGGCTGGAACCGCACACCGACATGAACCCCGTGCTGCTCAAACCCAACAGCGACACCGGCGCGCAAGTGATCATTCATGGCCGCGCCGTGACCACGATGAACGCTGTGGCGTATCACGATTACAAAGCCATCGCGATGCAAGCGGTGCTGGCTTCGCACCGGCGTCTGAGCGCCCATTGGCCAGTGGTCATCGTGGAAGGTGCCGGATCGCCTGCGGAAATCAATCTGCGCGCCGGTGACATCGCCAACATGGGGTTCGCCGAAGCCGTGGACTGTCCGGTTCTGCTGATCGCCGACATCAATCGAGGCGGCGTTTTCGCCCACCTCGTCGGCACCCTGGAGTTGCTCTCGCCCAGCGAGCAGGCGCGGGTGAAAGGCTTCATCATCAACCGTTTTCGCGGCGACATCGCGCTGCTTCAGCCAGGCCTGGACTGGCTCGAACAGCGCACCGGCAAACCGGTGGTCGGCGTGTTGCCCTACGTGATGGACCTTCACCTCGAAGCCGAAGACGGCCTCGATCAGCGCCAGACCGACAAGGCCGAACAGGTGCTCAACGTGGTCGTACCGGTGTTGCCGCGCATCAGCAACCACACCGATTTCGACCCGCTGCGTCTGCATCCGCAGGTCAATCTTCAATTCGTCGGGCCTGGACAGCCGATTCCGCCCGCCGATCTGATCATCCTGCCCGGCTCGAAAAGCGTGCGCAGCGATCTGAGCTATCTGCGCAGCAATGGCTGGGACACTGCCATCAGCCGCCATTTGCGTTACGGCGGCAAGGTGCTCGGGATCTGCGGCGGCCTGCAGATGCTCGGTGAAGAGATCCATGATCCCCTCGGGCTGGAAGGCGCAGCGGGGTCGAGCCCGGGGCTCGGGCTGCTGGCGATGAGCACAGTGCTGGAGCGGGAAAAGCAACTGCGCAACGTGCAAGGCCGACTGATGCTGGAGGATGCGCAGGTCAGCGGTTATGAGATCCATGCGGGCGTCACCACGGGCGCGGCGCTGGAACGTCCGCTGGTGCAGCTTGGCGATGGTCGCTGCGACGGCGCGCAGAGTGTTGACGGTCAGGTGCTCGGCACCTATCTGCACGGATTGTTCGAACAGCCGGCCTCCAGCAGCGCGCTGTTGCGTTGGGCCGGTTTGCAGAACGTGCAACAGGTCGACTATCACGCGTTGCGCGAGCGGGATATCGAGCGCCTCGCCGATCTGGTCGAGAAACACCTGGACGGCAGGTTGCTGCGTGAACTCTGTGGCGTGGAGCAACCCTGATGCTGCAATTGATTCTCGGCGGCGCACGTTCCGGAAAAAGCCGGCTGGCGGAAAAACTCGCCAGCCAAAGCGCGCTCCAGGTCGTGTACATCGCCACCAGTCAGCCACTGGACGGTGAAATGAATCAGCGTGTTGCGCTGCACCGGCAGCGGCGCCCGGATTCATGGGGATTGATCGAGGAGCCGGTCGAGCTGGCGCGCGTATTGAGAGACAACGCCGCGCCGGATCGCTGCCTGCTGGTGGACTGCCTGACCCTGTGGCTGACCAACCTGCTGATGCTCGACGATCCGCAGCGCCTGGTTCAGGAGCGCGACGCCTTACTCAACGGCCTGGCGAATCTGCCTGGCGAAATCATTTTTGTCAGCAACGAGACCGGGCTTGGCGTCGTGCCACTCGGCGAGCTGACACGTCGTTATGTCGATGAAGCCGGCTGGCTGCATCAGGCGCTGGCCGAGCAATGCCAGCGCGTGGTGTTCACGGTTGCCGGTCTGCCCATGACCTTGAAAGGACCCGCACTATGAGTAATGCCTGGTGGCTCGCGCCTGCACGTGAAGTCAATCGCGAAAGCCGCGATCAAGCGCTGGCCCGTCAGCAGCAATTGACCAAGCCCGCTGGCTCTCTGGGCCAGTTGGAAGCGGTGGCGGTACGTCTTGCCGGTCTGCAGGGGCGGGAGCAACCGACCGTGGAGGACGTCTGGATCGCGATCTTCGCCGGTGACCATGGCGTGGTCGCCGAAGGGGTGTCGGCCTATCCGCAGGCTGTCACCGGCCAGATGCTGCACAACTTCATCATGGGCGGCGCGGCAATCAGCGTGCTGGCCCGACAACTGTCCGCGCATCTGGACGTGGTCGATCTCGGCACTGTAGCGCCGCTGGATCTGCCGGGCGTCTTGCACCTGAACTTAGGCGCCGGCACGGCCAATTTCGCCCAGACCGAGGCGATGACTCAGGATCAACTGGAGCGTGCCCTGCAGGCCGGTCGCGACAGCGTGCTGCGCGCGAGCGCGAAGGGTTGCCAGTTGTTCATCGGCGGGGAAATGGGCATCGGCAATACCACCGCCGCCAGCGCCGTGGCCTGTTCGTTGCTGGAGTGCCCGGCCTCGCTATTGGTCGGCCCAGGGACCGGGCTCGATGCGCAAGGCATCAGCCACAAGGTCCGGGTCATCGAGCAAGCGCTGCAACTGCACGCGGCACACGCACAGGATCCTCTGGGAAGCCTGCGCGCGCTGGGCGGTTTCGAAGTGGCGGCGCTGGTTGGCGCGTACCTGGCGTGCGCGCAGCAAGGCATTGCCGCGCTGGTAGACGGTTTCATTTGCACGGTTGCCGCGCTGGTGGCGGTGCGCATCAATTCTTCCTGCCGTGAGTGGCTGTTCTTCGGCCATCGTGGCGCAGAACCGGGTCATCGCCACGTGCTGGAGGCCCTGCACGCCGAACCGTTGCTGGAACTTGGCCTGCGCCTGGGCGAAGGCAGCGGCGCCGCGCTCGCCGTGCCGCTGTTGCGAATGGCGTGCGAACTGCACAACGGCATGGCGACGTTCGCCGAAGCGGCTGTGGCGGATCGCCCGGCATGACCCTGCGTCTGGACGTGTTGCGCCACGGCGAAACAGAAGCCGGCGGCGGATTACGGGGCAGTCTGGACGATGCGCTGACCGAGTCGGGCTGGCAGCAACTGCGCACTTCGGTCGAGGGTCGTGGGCCGTGGGACCGCATCGTCAGTTCACCGCTGCAACGTTGCGCGCGTTTCGCGGACGAGCTGTCGACGCGACTGTCGCTGCCCTTGACGCTGGACGCCGATCTCAAGGAGCTGCACTTCGGCGACTGGGAAGGGCAGGGCACGGCGCAGTTGATGGAAACCGACGCCGAAGGGCTTGGCCGCTTCTGGGAAAATCCCTACACCTTCACGCCGCCTAACGGCGAGCCGGTCCAGGCGTTTGCCGCCCGCGTGTTCGGCGCGGTTCGACGGTTACAACGCAACCACGACGGTGAGCGAATCCTGGTGATCAGCCACGGTGGCGTGATGCGGCTGCTGCTGGCGCAAGCGCGCGGCCTGCCACGGGAGCAGTTGCTTCAAGTGATCGTCGGCCATGGTGCTCTGTTCAGCGTGGACGTCGGCGAAGACTATGGGTTGACGGAGGTATAAATGCTTCCTTTCTGGATCGCCCTGCAATTTCTCAGCAGTCTGCCGATTCGCCTGCCGGGCATGCCTGCACCGAAGCAGCTTGGCCGTTCGCTGCTGTTCTATCCGGTGGTCGGGCTGGTGTTCGGCTCGATACTCATGGCGCTGAACGCATTGCTCGACGGCGCGCCGACACCCCTGCATGGCGCATTGCTGCTGGGCGCGTGGGTGCTGCTCAGTGGCGGCCTGCATCTGGACGGCCTGGCTGACAGCGCGGACGCCTGGCTGGGCGGTTTCGGCGACCGTGAACGCACGCTCACCATCATGAAGGATCCGCGCAGCGGCCCCGTTGCGGTGGTGACGCTGGCGGTCGTGCTGCTGTTGAAGTTCACGGCGTTGCTGGCGTTGATCGACGCTCATCACGGGGTTGGTCTGTTACTGGCACCGGTCATCGGGCGTGCAGCCATGCTGGGATTGTTTCTGAGCACGCCGTATGTACGCGCTGGCGGTCTGGGCCAGGCGCTGGCGGATCATCTGCCACGCAAACCTGCGGTGCAGGCGTTGCTGCTGACCGCTGTAGTGTGTGTGCTGTCAGGGGGCGTTGCGGGTGTCTGGGCGCTGTTGCTTGCGGTAGGCGGATTCTTCTGGCTGCGTCGGATGATGATCAAACGTCTGGGCGGCAGCACGGGCGATACGGCGGGAGCCATGCTTGAATTGCTGGAAACCCTGGTGATCGTCGCGCTTGCGCTGATGAGCGCCTGAGCATCCCGGATCAATCCGGCTTGCCGAGCCGATTCATCAATTGCATGAACGTTGGCAAGCCGTGCTGATACAGGTCATCGTTATTTCAGTCGAGCCACGAGTGCCTTGGCGGCCGCTTCCGATGAGCCAGGGTTCTGGCCGGTAATCAGCAGGCCGTCTTCCACCACGTACGAAGACCAGTCCGCGCCCTTGGAGTACTTGCCGCCTTTTTCCTTGAGCATGTCCTCGACCAGGAACGGCACCACATCGGTCAGGCCGACCGCGTCTTCTTCACTGTTGGTGAACCCGGTAACCGACTTGCCCGCCACCAGCGGCTGACCGTCGGCGGCCTTGACGTTACGGAACACGCCCGGTGCATGGCACACGGCGGCCAGAGGTTTGCCTGCGGCCAGGGTGTTTTCGATCAGTGCGATGGAGAACGCGTCCTCGGCCAGATCCCACAACGGGCCGTGTCCGCCTGGGTAGAAGACTGCGTCGAACTCCTCGGCGCGAACGTCCTTCAGGCTCAACGTGCTCTTGAGCTGCGCAGTGGCTTCGCTGTCCGCTTCGAAGCGGTGAGTCGCATCGGTCTGGAAATCCGGCTCGTTGCTCTTCGGATCCAGCGGTGGTTGCCCGCCTTTGGGAGAAGCCAGCACGACCTGATGGCCGCTGTCTTTGAAAACGTAATAAGGCGCGGCCAGTTCTTCCAGCCAGAACCCGGTCTTTTTACCGGTATTGCCCAATTGATCGTGGGATGTCAGCACCATGAGAATCTTCATCGTTGTTACCTCGTTATATAGAGAATGATTGAATGAAGCGGTAAAGCCTGTCCTGCGCTGTTCTTGTTCAAGAACAGCGGGTGACGGTGAAACATGAATATATTCGGTGTTACTGCAACGGCTTCAATATCTGCCGAGTGGCCGACATCGTGTGTTCGAACGGCACGGCGCTGCGCGTTATCTTCACCATGATGCTGGCGCCCAGCCACAGTTCGTACAGCATCAGCGCCACCTTTTCCGGTGTGTCCGGTAGGTTCACCGAACCCTCTTGCTGCCCTCGCAGCATCGCCGCGCTCAGGCGCTGAATGATCTGCGCCGTGCCTCTGTCCAGCGCCTGGCGCATGGACTCGGACAGGTCGGCGACCTCGGCGCCGAGCTTGACCGCCAGGCACTTCCCGAAGAACTGCTGGCTGGTCTGATTATGAATCCAGCCCTGCCAGTAGTTGATCAGCTTCTGATATTCCGACGCTTCCGGATTCAGAAAGATATCGTCCATTTCCGCCAGGTAACCTGAGAAGTAAGACTCAAGTAACGCTTCACCAAAAGCATCTTTGGAACTGAAGTAGTGATAGAAAGAACCCTTCGGTACTTTGACGGTTTGAAGGATTTCATTAAGACCAACTGCCGAGAATCCTTTTTTACCGATGATCGAACCTGCGGTGTCGAGGATTCGCTGTTTTACATCTGTTTGAGTATTCATGGTTGATCACTGTTAAGTAGACCAGTCGTCTAGTGGGTGAAGTGATCTTAGGGTCTGCTGCAAATGCCAGCAATGTCATATCCGCAAGGATTTCGGACATCGACGAAAATCCGCGTGCGCGCTCCTCGGTGCCAAGCTAGCATCGGCTTCCATCACGACAGCCCGACTGTCAGTCGTCTGACCGGCGCTCAAGGCCGGCACACCGGAGAGCTGCATGCATAGCGTTGCCCTGGTTGTTTACCCCAATTTCCAGTCGCTGAGCCTGTCCATCGGATCGGTGCTGGCGTGCGCGAACCTGATGCAGGGCGAGCCTGCGTACTCGTTTCATCTGGTGTCCGAAGCCGGCGGCGCGGTCATGACCTCCGAAGGTTTTTCGGTGAACACCACCGCGCTTCACCCCGACGGTTACGACACCACCATCGTCAGCGGTTACATGGACTTCCAGGTGCCGACCAATAGCCTGCTTGAATTCGTGCGCACGGCGTCGGCTCATTCTCGGCGAGTGGCGTCGTTGTGCACCGGCAGTTTCGTGCTGGCCGAGGCGGGACTGCTGGAAGGCAAACGCGCGACGATGCACTGGATTCACACGCCGGAGTTTCGCAAGCGTTACCCCAACATCCGCGTCGAAGAGGACAAGCTTTTCGTCATCGACGGGCACATCTGGACCGGCGCCGGCATGAGTGCGGGACTCGATCTGGCGCTGGCGATGGTCGAGAACGATCTGGGCAGCGACATAGCCCGGCGGGTGGCGCGCAAGCTGGTCATCTATCAGCGCCGCGGCAGCGAGCAATCGCAACTCTCGACGCTCCTCGAACTGGACCCTAAATCCGACCGCGTGCAGCTGGCCTTGGCGTACGCCCGGGAAAACCTCAAAAGCGATCTTTCCATCGAAGCGCTGGCGGCAGTGGCGAGATTGAGTCCGCGCCAGTTCAGTCGGGTGTTTCGCGAAGAAACCGGGCAGACGCCAGCCAAAGCAATTGAAAGCCTGCGTGTCGAGGTGGCTCGGGCGATGATGGAAACCAGTCGCCATCCGGTCGAAGTCATTGCCAGGGAAGCCGGCTTCGGCGATCGGGAAAGAATGCGTCAGGCGTTTCTGCGCAGCTTCGGCGAACCGCCGCAGGCGATGCAGCGGGCGTTCATGTGCGCCGATAAAGCCAGCTGAGCCAGCGCCTACCGCAGCGTAGTCTGGCGGCTTTTCGTCCTGCAACCTCGTCGGGGCGAACCGCTCATATCCAGCGGCGACGCGTGGATTGACACCTCCAGAACCGGCGCGTAGCGTCCGCTCTTTCGGATTTGCTGGCATATGCGCCTAAATCCATCGGGCAACGTGTCGAGTGCGGAGAACAATCATGGCATCGGTCTGGCGTACCAGTGGCTGGATTCTGTTGGGCAGCGCGCTGATCCTTGCGCTGTCGCTGGGCACGCGGCATGGCTTCGGGCTGTTTCTGCCACCGATGAGCGCGCAGTTTGGCTGGGGCAGAGAGGTCTTCGCGTTCGCCATCGCTCTGCAAAACCTGATCTGGGGGCTCGCGCAGCCGTTCACCGGCGCGCTGGCTGACCGGTTCGGCGCGGCCAGGGTCGTTCTGGTCGGTGGCATTCTCTACGCCGCAGGCCTGATGCTCATGAGCATGGCGGACTCGCCCGCGTCCTTGTCATTGAGCGCCGGTCTGCTGATTGGCATCGGGCTCTCCGGCACGACCTTTTCCATCATCCTCGGCGTGGTCGGCCGGGCATTGCCGGCTGAAAAACGCAGCATGGGCATGGGCCTGGCCAGCGCGGCCGGTTCCTTCGGGCAGTTCGCCATGCTGCCAGGCACGCTGGGATTGATTGGCTGGCTGGGTTGGTCCATGGCGCTGATCGCACTGGGTTTGCTGGTGGCTTTCATCCTGCCGCTGGTGGCCATGCTCAAGGATAAGCCGCTGCCGCCCAGCGCGGGCGAGCAGACGCTGCGCGAAGCGTTGCACGAGGCCTGCACGCATTCGGGCTTCTGGCTGCTGGCATTCGGCTTTTTCGTGTGCGGTTTTCAGGTGGTGTTCATCGGCGTGCACCTGCCTGCGTATCTGGTGGACCAGCACCTGCCTGCCTCTGTGGGCACCACGGTGCTGGCGCTGATCGGGCTGTTCAACGTCTTCGGCACGTACGTGGCAGGCTGGCTCGGCGGCAAAATGTCCAAGCCTCGGTTGCTGACCGGCCTGTATTTGCTGCGTGCGGTGGTGATCGTGCTGTTTTTGTGGGCGCCCCTGACGCAGACCACGGCCTGCCTGTTCGGCATCGCGATGGGCCTGCTGTGGCTGTCGACCGTACCGCTGACCAACGGCACCGTTGCCACCCTGTTCGGCGTCCGCAACCTGTCGATGCTGGGCGGCATTGTGTTTCTCTTTCATCAATTGGGCGCATTTCTGGGCGGCTGGCTGGGCGGCGTGGTGTATGACCGCACCGGCAGCTACGACCTGATCTGGCAGGGGTCTATCGCCTTGAGCCTGATGGCAGCCGCGCTCAACTGGCCGGTGCGCGAACGTCCCGTTGCCCGTCTTCAAGTGCAACCGGTGGCGCTGTGACGCGCCTCATGGCCGGGTGCGGCGTTGCAGCCCTTGTGCTGGCGCTGCTGGCATTGGCGTGGTGGGGCTGGCAGCGCGTCGGACTGGCAGCACTGCAGCTGGGCATGTCCTGTTGGTGATTGGCGCTCTTGCAACGAAAAACCCCGCAGCCATCGCTGGCTGCGGGGTTTTCTGTCTGGCGGACTGGTGATCTGCCTGTCCCGCCAACTGCATCAGAAGCGGTAAGTCAGACCCAGGCCGAAACCGTTGGCGCTGTTTTCGTACTTGGCGTTGTAGCTCTGGCCCAGTGCGTTGGTGTTACGCACCTTGACGTCTTCTTCTTTCAGGTACGAATACGCGACATCGATGGTGATGTCGTCAGTCGGGCTATAGCCAGCGCCGAGGCTGAAGATCGTACGGTCGCCAGTCGGGATGCGCGGCGAGCGGTTTTCGTTGTTGGTCGGCGACTGGTCGAACGACAGGCCAGTGCGCAGAACCCATTGCTTGTTGACCTGGAACGAAGTACCGATCGCGTAGGCCCAGGTGTCATGCCATTTCTGCTCTTCGGTGATGGTGCCGGCCAGTGCTCCGGTGGCATCGAACGGGGAGACCGGAACGATGCCGGAGTTCTTGACGGTGATGTCGTGCAGACGGCTCCAGCGTGTCCAGGTAGCACCCGCGTAGACCTTCCACGCATCGCTCAACTGCTGAGTGACGGAGAAGTCCACGTTTTCCGGTGTATCGAGGCTCAGCTTGGCGTCGTAACGGCCGCCGGGCAGCACAGCAGAAGGCACGCCCGCGCCTGGAGTGATCTCGGTGTGGCCATCCAGCTTGTAGGTCACTTTGGAGTGGTAGGTCAGGCCGACGCTGGTGGTGTCGGTGGCTTGCACCAGCAAGCCGACGTTGAAGCCGTAGCCGACGTCGTCGCCTTTGACCTGCACGCGGCCGTCGCCGGTGGCAGCACCCAGAAGTGGGCTGACGTTGAGCGTGGATTCCAGCGAGCCGGAGATGCGGTTGATGGTCGGACCGAAACCGATCGAAACTTTGTCGTTGAAGGCGTAGCTGACGGTCGGCTGGAAGGTCACGACCTTGACGATGCTCTTGCTGCCGAAGTTCTGGCCCTGGAAGTTGCTTTCGTAGTCAGTGACCAGGCCGAAAGGTGCGTAGACGCCCAGGCCGAAGGCCCAGTGCTCGTCGATCGGGTTGACGTAGAAACCCATTGGCACGGCGATGAACGGAACCATGTCGCCTTTGTTGGTACCGGCGCGGCTGCCGCTGGCGTCGGAGATGTCAGTCTTGGCATCGATCGCAGCAACGCCCACAGTCACTTGCTGGCGTTTGAGGCGCGACATGCCGGCCGGGTTGCCGTACACGATGCTGGCATCATCGACGGACGATGAGCGACCGGCAAAGCCTGTGCCCATGCCGCTGATGCTCTGTTCGTTCAGGGCAAAACCGGATGCGAAAAGTTGAGTGGAGGCAAGAGTGACGGCGAGACTGAGGCTGGATTTGATCATTGTTTTTTTCATTGTTAGAACTCCTTGTTGATCACCGCGCGGAAATTACCAACATTTTTCATAACGCGCTATAGGCTGGATCACCCGAGATAGAGCAGTTTTTGTAGGACAATCCGGGAAATTTGTTGCGAACGTCAGCGAAACCGCCGAGTCACAAAATGGCTGGTTCGACTTGAAACAAGGGGCGAACCGAGGTTTGCCAGGCCGCGGTGAAATCTTGCAGGCGGCCTTCGGGCTGAAATATTTCGCGCCACATGCGTGCCATGCCGAGCAGATCGTCCGAGTGGGGCAGGGTCAGTCGGCTGGCTTCAACCATCAGCCAGGCGATTGCCGTTGCGTATCGCAGGTTGACCGTCAATTCCAGGTCGGGACCGGTGAGGAATGCATGCTGGCTGGCCAGGCCACGCACCAGGCTGGCAAGGTCGGGGTCGCGGGCCAGATAGTCATCCCACAATTGCCGATGCCGCAGGTCCGGAATGCTGTAGAGGCCGTGGCCGCGCTGGGTATCGAGTTCCGCGCCCAAGGCAGACTGGCTGGCAGCGACCCCGAGCAGAAAGTATTCAGCTGCGCAATTGTGTCGGCCCAGATAGATCAGCGTAGGGCGGATCACATAACGGCACAGTTCACTGGCGGCGATTCCCATAACACCCTCGGGAGTTCAATGAGCCGGTGGACCCTGGCGCTTGGCAGCAGGGATAAGATCGGGTCCACCGGAAGCGGCTCAGACCGCTCGAGTTGAAGTGTAGTGTCATATTCCGGGTGTAAAGGGCTGTTTTTAAAATATTTCCCGCCCGCTGAACGGTAGCCTGTTTCAGTGAAGAAACGGACAAGGTGATTTTTTTCAGGAAAAACAGACACAAAAAAGCCCCACCGTTTAAAGGTGAGGCTTGGGTCTCGCGAGGTATTCGCCGACAGACGGTATCAGGCGATCAGTGCCTGACGCGTGCGGTCGATAATCGCCTGCAGCGGCTCCGGGCTGGAGTACTGATCGGGATACAAACGCTCGCTGTGACGGGCAATACCGTGTTCATTGACGATGGTGAAGCTGAAGCAGCCTTTGCGGGCGGCCATGATCAGGCAGTCCATCGGTGCAAAGGCATTGGTGAGGGTGCGAATGGCATCCTGGGTCTGAATATGAGTAGTCATGTTTAGGTGTTTCCTGAATCGACACGCAATAAGAGGCGTGCAAAATAAAAACGTTCCAGTAAACGCGGACCCATGCTCGAATGCGAGTCAGGGGCAGGGCGCAGAACCTGTCTGGAACAAAAGCAGCCAGTTGAAGCGCGGTTATCGTGTGGCGCTGGGCTGACTGGTAGGTACTTCGGAGGGCAGGCGACACAACAGGAGCAAAGGTTCGATGCTCGGGGTGAAGATCCTGATCAATTTGCAGGCTGGTCTGGCAGTGCATGAATGAGTCTGCACACCCTCCGATTCTTCGGCAGGCCGTGTGAGTTCATGTCTGGAAACCATCGAGGTGATCGATCCCTTTTTTCAATCCGTTCACTCAGTTCGTAAACCGGGATTGGGGGATTTGTTCGATCAGAATTGACTTTCAGCTTGGTACTAACGGCGGCGATGGTAATCGAACGCAAAAAGCGGCACAAGCCCTGACTTACTTTAATTGCAGAATGCTGACGAGCGGACTGCATGCTCCTGCACCGGCGTGGGAACCGATCTCAATTGTGTGCAGCATCTGAGGTGGCGTTTTGCCTCAATTTTCGCCGAATTAAGCACCCATTCGCCCATCAGGCTATGCGCTTATAGCGAATGGAAATTGACTTGTGCACATTGCGACAGGTAGCTGCCATCTCACTGTCACATTGCCCGCTAACAGATTGATTTCACGCAGCCAATTATTAAGTCAATGAAAACCATCGCTTTTTTTTGTTGGTGAAAAAATCGTCAGTTTGAACGCAGGCCCCATTCTGCGTGCGTTTGCGGGGGATCACTGGGCGTTGTCCACTGAGTTATCCACAGCTTCTGTGGATTGTCCCAAGCGCTTGCTCTAGTACGCGGCTTTGCGTTTTCAAGCCAGGCTCGGTTCCGTCGCTTTGCAATCTCGCATGCGGATCTGACGTCACCGGCGGATCTGCGCATAATGCTGCCTGCGAGAATGATGGAGTCTGCATTTTGATGGGTTTGGAGCTGACCAGCCTGCTGCTGGGATTAGGCATCGCGGCCTTGCCGCTCATGGCACTGGCCTGGCAACTGCAACGGCGTATTGCCCGGCACGAGGCGCAGGCGGTGCTGCTGGACGAGCGCTTGAGCAATGCGCAGATGGCGCAGGACGGGCTCAATGCCCAACTCGACGCCTGCCGGGATGAGATCAGCGATCTGGGGCAGGCCAATGCCGCCAAGCAGGCTGATCTGGCCGCCCTGCGGCGCGAGGTCGAGCTGTTGCGCCTGCAGCAGGAAACGGCGCGCGCGAGCGAAGAACAATGGAGCCACGAACGCGCAGTCAAGGAACAGGAACTGCGCCGCCTGGATGCCCAGTGCGCCTCGCTTGGTGCCGAACTGCGCGAGCAGGAAGAAAGCCACCAGCAGCGCCTGACTGACCTTCAGGGTTCTCGCGACGAATTGCGCGCGCAGTTCGCGGAGCTGGCCGGCAAGATCTTCGATGAGCGCGAGCAGCGTTTCGCCGAGACCAGCCAGCAACAATTGGGGCAACTGCTCAATCCGTTGAAAGAACGCATCCAGTCATTCGAAAAGCGCGTAGAGGAGAGCTACCAGCAGGAAGCCCGCGAGCGCTTTTCGTTGGGCAAGGAGCTGGAGCGTTTGCAACAGCTCAATCTGCGCCTGAGCGACGAGGCGACCAACCTGACCCGCGCGCTGAAGGGCCAGAAAACCCAAGGCAACTGGGGCGAGCTGATTCTGGAACGCGTGCTCGAGCACGCGGGCCTTGAGAAGGGTCGCGAATACCAGACGCAAGTCAGCCTGAAAGGCCCGGACGGCGAGCGTTTCCAGCCCGACGTATTGATCATGCTGCCCGGCGACAAGCAAGTGGTCGTGGACGCGAAGGTCAGCCTGACGGCGTATCAGCAATACGTATCCGCCGAAGATGAAGCGATTTCTCAGGTCGCACTCAAGCAGCACGTGCTCTCCCTGCGCAACCATGTGAAAGGGCTCTCCGGCAAGGATTACAAACGCCTGGAAGGCCTGCACAGCCTGGATTTCGTTCTGCTGTTCGTGCCGATTGAAGCGGCATTCTCAGCAGCCTTGCAGGCGGAGCCCACGCTGTTTCAGGAGGCATTCGACCGCAGCATCGTGATTGTCAGTCCCACCACATTACTGGCAACGCTGCGGGTCATCGACAGTCTCTGGAAGCAAGAGCGGCAAAGTCAGAATGCGCGGGAGATCGCCGAGCGGGCAGGCTGGCTGTACGACAAATTCGTGCTGTTCATTCAGGATCTGGATGAAGTGGGCAATCGTCTGCAGCAACTGGACAAGGCCTACAGTGCTGCGCGCAACAAGCTGACCGATGGACGCGGCAACCTGGTCAGCCGCAGCGAACAGCTCAAGCTTCTGGGCGCACGCGCAAGCAAACAGCTGCCTGCGGACCTGCTCGAACGCGCGATGACGGATGAAGACGGGCTGGTTCAACTGCCGGAGTAAGACGTCTGTCTCTGCTGGGGAGTATCTTGCAAGGCGACTGCTGGAGGCCGTCCGGTGAGCGGCCTCCGACGAAGAACATCAGGACCCGCAACAGATCATAGGGGCCCCCGGTCAACGCCGATGCCCGAGGACGACGCTGCATTCATCCGAACAATCGAACGAAATCCTGTATACAAAATTTCGCCATCGTTCTCCGCCCTTGAACTTGCCAGGCAGCGTGCACCGCCTTCAAGCACGGCTGCACTGTCAGCGAGCGTCAGACGCTCGAATATCGCTGATGTCGTATCGCTATCTTCACCTGCTGACTTCATCCGGATGCCGCAGAGCTCGCGGCCTGAAGCGAGGCTGACGGGCGTCTGGCACGCATTCTGCCTTCCAGTTCGTATACAACCCACGCTCGCTCCCGTACGCAGTGTGGTCGCTGTCCTGCTTATGGGAGCCAGTTCGTCCTGTCAGGGAGAAATGCGATGACCGAGCCAATGCCTAAGGGCTACAGCCCCCGTCTTTATAATGAGGATCTGGGGCCGTTGCCGCAGAAGTGGACCTGGTACAACATTTTTGCGTTCTGGATGAGCGACGTGCACAGCGTGGGCGGTTATGTGTTCGCCGCCAGCCTGTTCGCGCTTGGGCTGGCGAGCTGGCAGGTGCTGATCGCGCTGCTGGTCGGTATCTGCATCATTCAGGTCATCGCCAACTTGCTGGCCAAACCCAGCCAACAGGCCGCTGTGCCCTATCCGGTCATTTGCCGCCTGGCGTTCGGCGTGTTCGGCGCGAACATTCCGGCGGTGATCCGCGGACTGATCGCGGTGGCCTGGTACGGCGTTCAGACGTACCTGGCGTCAAGCGCGCTGATCATCGTGGTGCTGCGCTTTTTCCCACAGATGTCGGTGTACGCCGAACCTCATTTTGCTGGCCTGTCCTACCTGGGGTGGTTCGGCTTCCTCGCGTTGTGGCTGGTGCAGGCCGCCGTGTTCTGGACCGGGATGGATTCGATTCGCCGTTTTATCGATTGGGCCGGACCGGTGGTGTACGCGGTCATGTTTCTGCTGGCAGGCTGGATCGTCTGGAAAGCCGGCTGGGCCAACATCAGCTTTACCTTGTCAGAGAAATCGCTGACTGGCTGGGAGGCGTTTTCTCAAGTGATCATGGCAACGGCGCTGGTGGTCTCTTACTTCTCGGGCCCGACGTTGAATTTCGGCGATTTCAGTCGCTACTGCCGCAGCATGGCTGAAGTGCGCCGGGGAAATTTCTGGGGTCTGCCGGTCAACTTTCTCGCCTTCTCTCTGGTGACCGTGGTCATTGTTTCCGGCACATTGCCAGTGTTCGGCGAGATGCTTCACGATCCGATCGCCACCGTTGCGCGCATCGATAATGATGTGGCGGTTCTGCTCGGCGCGTTTGCGTTCGTGACCGCGACCATCGGCATCAACATCGTCGCGAACTTCGTGTCTCCGGCATTCGATTTCGCTAACGTCGCACCCAGCAAAATCAGCTGGCGCGTCGGCGGCATGATCGCGGCCGTCGCTTCCATCTTTATCACGCCCTGGAATCTGTTCAACAACCCCGCAGTCATCCATTACACCCTCGACGTCCTGGCGGCATTCATCGGCCCGTTGTTTGGCATCCTGCTGGTGGACTATTACCTGATCAAGAAGCAGCAGATTGACGTCGACTCGCTGTTCAACGACGGCCCTGGCGGAAGGTACTGGTATAACGGCGGAGTGAATTACACGGCGGTGAAAGCGCTCATTCTCGCGACGCTGGTCGGCATCGCCATTACGTTCATCCCGGCATTGCAGCCGATGGCCAACTTCGCATGGTTTACCGGATGTTTCCTCGGCGGAGCGTTGTTCTTCCTGTTCGCCAGACGCGCGCAAGCCCATGAAGGCGCGGCGTTGACGCCTGCCGTGACTGGATGAACCGCGTGCCGTTTGTCGCGTGACGCGTCCAGATTCCGGATTTGGACTGTCACAGCGTAAAGAATGGGAAAATTTCCTGCCGCGACACTCGGTAGCAGGCGTAAAGTGCGACTTAGCACTATGATCTGCGCTAAGCAGATCAGAAGTTGGCTGCCGAGTATTTCCCTGAAGGGGGCGTTAAATGAACAGCAAATTGCAAGAATGGCTTCACGATGTAGGTGTTGCGCTGGGCTTGATCGAACGGCCGAAACTGCAGCCAGTACCTGTCCGTTCCGATGACGAGCGCCGTCGTCCTCGCCGTTGAACCACTGATCCGGTCCCGTCTTTCCGGATTTGGACTTCCCATCGGCGGCGCTATCGCCTGATAGCCCGCTCGCGCTTCTCCACTCGCTGCGATCCGCCAGCGAGTTTTTCAGTAGCCGGCTCCCATACCGAAATCAAACGCATCTGCGTTCACTTGAACGCGTATTTCAGCCCTTTATTTTTTTCACGATCAGCTCGACCAGTCCTTCAGCCGTGAGCGTGCTTTGCGGCTCGGCATGGTATTCCTCCACGTTCTCCTGAACGCCAAAGGCTTCGAGAAATTCGTTGAGGGAATCTTTTGGAAGGGGGATGTTTGAATCGCTGCGCAGGGCGTCGAGGAAGTCGACGACATCATCCTTCTCCAACATGAATTCGGTCAGTTGCGGATCGCCGTCCTCTTGAATGAGCGTCTTGTCGACCAGAATTTTCCCCAAGGCGTCATCTACGTGCTGTCTCACTTCGTCTTTGTCCATGGCGGGCCTCTGCTGATGTGTCTGAAATCACCTCGACTGCTGTGACAGAGGCTGTCGGTGGAAGGCCAAAGATTTCGTCGCTCACTAGCGCGTGTGAGAAGCCGCTTCGTTGGCAGTCCTGACGTTAAGGCTAGTTCAACTTGAAGCGTCAGGAACGGGCTGTATGTGCTGTTTTTTTTGTAACCGCGCATAAAAAAGGCGCCCGCAGGCGCCCTTGTCTGGTGGTCTCGATCATGCCGCGCTGGCGACGGCTACCGTACGTGGCGACGCCAGGCTGACAATCACGAAACTGACCAAGCCGACCGCCAGGCTGTAATAAATCGGCGTGTTGGCGTCCAGGCCGTCCTTGAACATGAACACCAGTGCAGTGACGAACCCCAGGGCCATGCTGGTAATCGCGCCGGCGGTGGTGGCGCGTTTCCAATAGATCGCGCCGATCAACGGAATCAGCATGCCGCCGACCAGCAGGTTGTACGCCAGGGTCAGGGCACTGATCACGTCGTTCACCACCAGCGCAATCGCCAGTACGACCACGCCGGTGAGTGCCGTAAAGAGGCGGTTGATGCCCAGGCTCGATTGTTTGCCACCGCGCAGCCGGGGCAGCAGATCCTCGGTCAGGGTGGTGGACGCGGCCAGCAGACCCGCGCTGGCGGTGGACATCATGGCCGCGAGCGCAGCGGCGATCACCAGTCCGCGAATGCCGTCGGGCAGCGACGCTTTGACGATGGCGGCAAAGGCGGTGTTGACGTTGGCCAGATCCGGTAGCAACACGTGGGCGGCCATGCCGATCAGTGCACACGCCAGGCCGTAGAAGATGCAATAGACGCCGGCGATGGAGCCTGCGTATTGCGCGACTTTTTCGGTGCGCGCCGTGAACACGCGCTGCCAGATGTCCTGGCCGATGAGAATGCCGAAGAAATAGATCAGGAAGTACGTGATGATCGTGTCCCAACCGATGGTCGTCCAGCTGAAGCTTGTAGCAGGCAGTCTGGCGACCAGTTCGTCCCAGCCGCCCACTCGATACAGGCAGATCGGCAGCAGGATGAACATCAATCCCACGGTCTTGATGACGAACTGAACGATGTCGGTCAGGGTCAGCGACCACATGCCGCCGATGGTCGAATACACCACGACCACGCCGCCACCCAGCACGACCGAGATCCAGAAGGGCAGGTCGAACAGCACTTGCATGACCGTGCCGATCGCAAGAATAGACGTCACGCCAATCATCAGCGCGTAGGCGAGCATGATCACCGCGCTGGCTTGGCGCGCCATCGGGTTGTAGCGTTTTTCGAGGATTTGCGTGACGGTGAAGATGCGCAGTTTGAGCAGAGGTTTGGCGAGGAACAGGTTCAGCGCAATGATACCCAGGCCCAGTGCGGCACACAGCCAGAAGCCCGAAATGCCGTGAACATAGCCCAGACGCACCGTGCCGACCGTGGAAGCGCCGCCCAGTACCGTAGCGGCCATGGTGCCCATGTACAGGCTTGGCCCCAGATTGCGCCCGGCAACCAGGTAATCTTCATGGGTCTTGGCCTTGCGCATGCCGTACCAGCCCAGTACCAGCATGCCGGCCGCGTAGATCAGCACGACGAAAATATCTAAAGCCATGGAGTGTCTCCAATCATTGTTTTTATAGTGAAGCGCGCATCATCCGGCTGAGACAGCACAGGCGGTCAGCGGTGAAGGCTGTTTATCGTGTTGTGGAGCGATGAGTTTCTGTAGGAGCGCGCTAGCCCGCGATTGCAGGTTGCCAGTGACCTCTCTGGCAACTGACACGTTGCATTCGCGGGCAAGCGCGCTCCTGCGGGTTCAGCGTGGTTATCAGCGGTGCGCGACACCCGGCAGCACGCAGAGCATTTCGTACAGCAGGTTGGCGCCCAGCAGCGAGGTGTTACCGGTGGTGTCGTAAGGCGGCGAGACTTCTACCAGATCGCAACCGATCAGGTCCAGGCCCTGGCAGCCGCGAATGATCTCGATGGCTTGAATAGTGGTCAGGCCGCCGATTTCCGGGGTGCCGGTGCCGGGCGCCCAGGCCGGGTCGATGCCGTCGATGTCGAAGCTCAGGTAAACCGGGCCGCCGCCGACTTTCTCGCGCACTTCGGCCATCAGCGGTTCCAGCGACTTGTGCCAGCATTCTTCTGCCTGCACGACGCGGAAGCCCTGCTTGCGGCTCCAGTTGAAGTCTTCGGCGGTGTAGCCCTGCGCGCGCAGACCGATCTGCACCACACGGTCGCAATCGAGCAAGCCTTCTTCCACCGCGCGGCGGAAGGTGGTGCCGTGAGCGATCTTCTCGCCGAACATGTGATCGTTGACGTCAGCGTGTGCGTCGATGTGGACCAGGCCGACCTTGCCGTGCTTCTTGTGGATGGCACGCAGGATCGGCAGGGTGATGGTGTGGTCGCCGCCGAGTGTCAGCGGGATGATCCCGTGTTCCAGGAAGCCGTCGTAGGCCTCTTCGATGATGCGCACGGCATCCAGCAGGTTGAAGGTGTTGATCGCCACGTCGCCGATGTCGGCCACCGAAAGGGAGTCGAAAGGTGCAGCGCCGGTGGCCATGTTGTAGGGGCGAATCATCACCGATTCGGCGCGGATCTCGCGAGGCCCGAAACGGGTGCCGGCACGCAGCGAAGTGCCGATGTCCAGCGGCACGCCGATGAAGGCGGCATCAAGGCCAGCGGGCGATTGCAGGTGTGGCAGACGCATCATGGTTGCGATGCCGGCGAAGCGCGGCATTTCGTTGCCGCCCAGTGGTTGGTGGAAAATCTTGTCCACGGGATTGCCTCATCGGTGAGTAGGGTGAGTTATCAGACTGGGGCCGATTCTGCGAAGCGCACGCGGTGCGAACAATCGCTGAGGCAAAATACTTAGTTCAGAGATTTCTGAACTATCGTCTGAATCAGGTTAAGCTGCCGCGCCTGGACGGCCCCGTCTTAGCGACAGCCGCTGCCAGGGTTCTGACTGATTCGAGCACGTGATCTTTCCGGTGTTTTCATGGCTAACGCATTACCCGATCTGAAATTGCTGCGCATCTTCGTCTGCGTGGTGCGCCATCAAGGTTTCGCCAGCGCGCAGCAGGAACTCAACCTGTCGACCTCCGCCATCAGCACATACATGAGCCAGCTGGAGTCGGCGCTGGGCATCGTGCTGTGCCATCGCGGGCGAGGGGGCTTCAGCCTGACCAGCAAGGGTGAGCTGTTTCATCAGGAAACCTTGCGCCTGCTCGGCGAGCTGGAGGGCTTCGAGCTGTACGCTGCGGCGCTCAAGGGCGAGCTGCGCGGCACGCTGAATCTGGGCGTGCTGGATTCGACCGTCAGTGATCGTGCCTTGCCGTTCGCCGAAGTCATCGGCGCCTACAGCGAAGAACACCCCGCCGTGCACTTGCACCTGTCGGTCATGAGTCCTTACGAACTGCAATTGGGCGTGCTGGACAATCGCCTGGACCTTGCGATCGGGTCGTTTTCGACGCGCATGAACGGGCTGCTGTACCAGCCGATGTACCGCGAGCAGCATTGGTTGTATTGCAGCAACCGCCATCCGCTGTTCGCCGAGCGGCGTATTCCGGAGCCGGTCATCACCCAGCAACGCATGGTGGGCCGGGGTTACTGGAGCCAGGCGGAACTTGCGCGCCACGGTTTCAAGCACAGCGCGGCCACGGTGGAAAGTATGGAAGCGCAGCTGATTCTGGTGTTGTCGGGCGCGTATATCGGCTATTTGCCCGAGCATTACGCGCAGTCGTGGGTCGATTCGGGGCATCTGCGGGTTCTGCTACCGGCCACCTTTGGTTATCAGGCGCCGTTTTCGATGATCCTGCGCCGTGGCCGCAGTCGCGAACCGTTGATCCAGACGTTCCGCGATCTGCTCAAAGCGCAACTGAACCCCGTCTAAGGACCGCCCACGATGTCACGAGCCCGCTGCGAGCGCTGCCTGCGTCCTGAAAAACATTGTCTGTGCGCGCTGATTCCGCGGCTCGGCAGCCGGACCCGGGTGCTGATCCTGCAACACCCCAGCGAGGTCAACCATGCGCTGAACACCGCACGTCTGGTGGCGTTGGGGCTTGAGAATGCACAACTGCTGGTGGGGGAAGTGTTCGAGGATCTCGCCCGACAGCTCAACGTTCCCGGTTATCAGGCGCGTTTGCTGTTTCCGGGAGAAGCGGCGACCGCGCTGAGTGCTCAATCAGATGAACAGCCGCCGACGCTGCTAGTGGTGCCCGACGGCACTTGGCGCAAGGCGCGCAAGCTGCTGCACCTCAACCCGCTGCTTGCCGCATTGCCGCGGGTCACCCTCAGCGACGCGCCGTCTTCGCGCTATCGTCTGCGCAAGGCACCCGACCCCGATGCCTTGTCAACGCTGGAGGCCATTGTCCATGCGCTTCAGACGCTGGAGCCGGCGACGTCATTCGATGCCCTGTTGCGCCCCTTCGATGCGTTGATCGAAGGGCAGATTGCAGCGATGGGCGAGGACACGTTTCGCCGCAATCATCAGAAGTGAGTCAGGCGTTCAGTGACGACGCGTCGGGGTTTGAAAACCGCCCAGCCTGCATGCGGCGGATATAGGCTTCGGTTTCCCGCTCGGCGTCTTCCTTGCTGGAGAACGGGCCTTCAAGGGTGTTTTCTCGTGTACTGAAAAAGTACAGGCCATTGACGCGGGAAACGCGGTCGCTGCGAAAGTGCACGGTGACGTCTGGATCTTGTTCACG
Source organism: Pseudomonas sp. efr-133-TYG-103a (assembly GCF_030209235.1). NCBI lineage: Bacteria > Pseudomonadati > Pseudomonadota > Gammaproteobacteria > Pseudomonadales > Pseudomonadaceae > Pseudomonas > Pseudomonas sp. efr-133-TYG-103a. The sequence continues at coordinate 112,527 of NZ_JARVSK010000019.1, read as the reverse complement.
CTTGCTCAACATGGCCTTCTCCGGCGAGGGGAGTGTGGGGGGAGGAATCAGGACGGCTAAACCTTGTGTCACGATGGCCAACTGACGATTCCACAGCGTGAGACGAAAAAGTCGGCTGGACGTTCGATAATTTACTCCAAACCACAAGGTTTGGTGCAATGCCGTGAAGCGGCGGGTTCGAACGCACCTGCCAGGTGGCGAAGTTCGAGGGGCCCAGCGAGCGGGCCCCCTCGATTTTTACCTGCGCCATTGCACACGCTCAAGCGTCGAAAGCGTCAGCGCTTGCCCAAGGCTTCAGCCTGATGAATCCACTGCTGGCGCTGTTCTTCGGTGGACGTGCGCACTGGGGAAAACTCCGTCAGGCGTGTCGTCTTGATCCCGCAGAACTCCAGGATCGTCTTGATCATCTGCCGATGAGCCGGCGCCTTGAAAACCCACCGGAAGTACCGCGAAGGCGTGTCCATGGTCACCAGCAACTCCGCGGTGCGGCCCTTGAGCAACTCGTTGGACGGATGATGGCGACCATGGGCCTTGAAGGCGAAACCGGGCATGAACACCCGGTCGAAGAAGCCGCTGAGCAGGCTTGGCAACCCGCCCCACCAGACCGGGTAAACGAACACCAGATGCTGGGCCCAGTGAATTTCACGCTGGGCTTCGAGCAGGTCGTGTTCCAGTGTCTGGCTCGATTCATAGCCGCCGTGCAGCACCGGATCGAAGTCCATTTCTTCAAGTTTCAGCACCCGCACCACGTGACCCTGGCTGCGCGCGCTCTGGGCATAGGCTTCGCCCAGCGCGTGACCGAGGCTGATGGTCTTCGGCGTACCGATGATCATCAGGATGCGCTTGCCGTACCCTTCCAGTGGGGTGGCGCCGCTGATTGGCTCAGCCATTGCTGCCCGCCTCAAGCATCTTCTCAGGCCGGACCCAGGCATCGAACTCGGCATCGGTCAGAAAGCCCAGTTGCAGCGCGGCTTCGCGCAGCGTCAGGCCTTCGCTGTAGGCTTTCTTGGCGATCTGGGCGGATTTGTCGTAGCCGATGTGCGGGTTGAGCGCCGTCACCAGCATCAGCCCCCGTTCCAGGTGCTCGGCCATCTTGCCGGCATCCGGCTCCATCCCGGCGATGCAGTGCTCGTTGAAGTTGCGGCAGCCATCGCCCAGCAGGCGAATCGATTGCAGCAGATTGTGGATGATCACCGGCTTGAACACGTTCAGCTGCAGATGACCCTGGCTGGCGGCAAAGGCGATCGTGGTGTCGTTGCCCATGACCTGGCACGCCAGCATCGACAGCGCTTCGCACTGGGTCGGGTTGACCTTGCCTGGCATGATCGAGCTGCCGGGCTCGTTGGCCGGCAGTTTGACTTCGGCCAGCCCGGCGCGCGGGCCGGAGCCCAGCAGACGCAAGTCGTTGGCGATTTTCATCAGCGTGACCGCGAGGGTTTTCAAAGCGCCGGAGAGGGCGGTCAACGGCTCATGGCCGGCGAGTGCGGCGAATTTGTTCGGCGCGGTCACGAACGGCAGCCCGGAAAGCGCGGCCAGTTCGGCGGCGACTGCCTCGGCAAAACCATGCGGAGAGTTCAGCCCGGTGCCGACGGCGGTGCCGCCCTGAGCCAGCTCACAGACGGCGGGCAGGGCTGCGCGGATGCTCTTTTCGGCGTAGTCCAGTTGCGCGACGTAAGCGGAAAGCTCCTGGCCGAAGGTGATCGGGGTGGCGTCCATCATGTGCGTGCGGCCGGTTTTCACCAGTTTCATGTGCCGCGACGATTGCTCGGCGATGCCGGCGGACAGCTCGGCGATGGCCGGCAGCAGTTGCTCTTTGACCGCCTGGGCCGCTGCGATGTGCATGGCCGTCGGGAAACAGTCGTTGGAGCTTTGCGAGCGGTTGACGTGGTCGTTGGGGTGAACCGGCGATTTGCCGCCGCGACCTTTTCCGGACAGCTCATTGGCGCGACCGGCGATCACCTCGTTGACGTTCATGTTGCTCTGCGTGCCGCTGCCGGTCTGCCAGACCACCAGCGGAAACTGGTCATCGAGCTTGCCGCCGAGCACTTCATCGGCCGATTGTTCGATCAGGCGTGCGATATCGGCAGGCAGGTCGCCGTTGCGATCATTGACCCGCGCGGCGGCTTTCTTGATCAGCGCCAGCGCATGCAGGACAGGCAACGGCATGCGTTCCTGACCGATGGCGAAGTTGATCAGAGAGCGTTGCGTCTGCGCGCCCCAGTAAGCGTCTTCTGGGACTTCGATCGGACCTATGCTGTCGGTTTCGGTACGGCTCACTGGACTCACTCCTTAAGGTCAATTGCGCAGTTTTAGTACCCGCAAAGCCGGACGGGTTCCCGGTAGCGGCCGGGTGGCAGGCACTGGAGAGGACAGTGTGCGACAAAACGCCGGAAAAGGTCGCCTTAAACCTTCGTATACGCGCTTTTGTCCGTCGCCTGTGACAACCGCTCGTAGGGACAGGGGTTGAGCGCAGTGCGCAAAGGGGCGCAGAATGCTCGGCCTTGGGGTTTTGCCTCGCCTGCTAGATAAGGAAACTCGATGACCCGTCTTCGTGCCATCTGTGCTGCGGTCGCTCTGGTATGTGCCAGCGGCCAGGTTCTCGCCGACACCGCCAGCCATGACGCCAGTGCTGTAGCGTTCCTCAAACTGGCTCACGCCGATCAACTGGGTGCGCCGGTTTACATGCAAGTCCAGCAGATGTTCGCCCAGCGTTTTGCCGAAACCAAAGCGCCAGCGTCCAAGCAAGCCACCCTTGAAACCTACCAGGCCAAAGCCAACGCTGCGCTGGATCAGGTCATCAGCTGGGACAAGCTGCAGCCAGACATGGTCAAGTTGTACACCTCGAACTTCACGGAAAGCGAGCTTAAAGACCTCGTCGCTTTCTACCAGTCGCCGCTGGGCAAGAAAGTCCAGGCGAAAATGCCGCAGATCAGCCAGCAGTCCTTCCAGCTGACGCAAAGCAAGCTGGAAAGCGCGGTGCCTGTGGTCAACAAACTGTTAGCCGACATGACCAACGAGCTGACGCCGGCGGGCAGCAAGCCAGCCACCGCTCCGGCTCCCGCCAAGAAGCCATAAGCGAAGCCCGACATGAGCATGCAACAGCGAATCGAATCCGCGTTGGCGGTCTTTCAGCCTGAGTACCTTGAGGTGCTCAATGAAAGCCACATGCACAGTCGCGGCACGGACACTCACTATAAGGCCGTGGTGGTCAGCGAGCAGTTCGCCGGCCTCAACGCAGTCAAGCGCCATCAGAAGGTCTACGGCCTCCTCGGTGGTCTGATGGGTGAGTTTCACGCGTTGGCGCTGCACACCTACACGCCGCAGGAATGGTCGAAACTGGGCACCGCGCCTGCATCGCCGACCTGCGCCGGTGGGCATGACTGAGCAGGTGTTCAACCCGCTCTTAGCCCGTTTCCGTGAATGAATGCGTGCCCCTCGTGGGTGCGCATTCATTCCGGGCGGCGCTCCGCGAGACGCTGGCCTGCCAGTGCAACGCGTCTGGGTCCCCGGTTTTCTGCAATTGAATTTGCGCCACCGGCAAGTTCGGTGTCTGGCGTGTCTGTTGACCCGCGTCAATTCCCCGCTGATCCAGCGCCCTGTCTGCTGCCCTCAGATCTTTGCTAGAATCCGCGCCGCGTTGCCCGCTTGGCCCGCATTCACTTGAATCATCACATCCGGTAGGCCCTTTGCGAGGGTCACCACCTGGAGACGCAACATGACCCAAACCGCACCCATCGTCGTCGCGGCGCTGTACAAATTCGTCACCCTTTCGGACTACGTCCAGCTGCGCGAGCCGCTGCTCGAAGCGATGATCGCCAACGGCATCAAAGGCACCCTGCTGATCGCCGAAGAAGGCATCAACGGCACGGTTTCCGGTACCCGCGAAGGCATTGACGGGCTCATGGCCTGGCTCAAGAACGATCCCCGCATGGACGATATCGACCACAAAGAGTCGTACTGCGATGAGCAGCCGTTCTACCGCACCAAGGTCAAACTGAAGAAAGAAATCGTCACCCTCGGCGTGCCCGGCGTCGACCCGAACAAGGCCGTTGGCACCTATGTCGAGCCCCAGGACTGGAACGCGCTGATCGCAGACCCCGAAGTGCTGCTGATCGACACCCGCAACGACTATGAGGTTTCCATCGGGACGTTCGAAGGCGCCATCGACCCGAAAACCACCACGTTCCGTGAGTTTCCCGAGTACATCAAGGCGAACTTCGATCCGGCCAAACACAAGAAGGTCGCGATGTTCTGCACCGGTGGCATTCGCTGTGAAAAAGCCTCCAGCTACATGCTTGGCGAAGGCTTCGAAGAGGTTTACCACCTCAAAGGCGGCATTCTCAAATACCTCGAAGAAGTGCCCCAGGAAGAAAGCCAGTGGCGGGGCGACTGCTTCGTGTTCGACAATCGCGTCACTGTCCGTCATGACCTGACCGAAGGCGACTACGATCAATGTCATGCGTGCCGCACGCCGATCAGCGCCGAAGACCGTGCCAGCGAGCATTACTCGCCCGGTGTCAGTTGCCCGCATTGCTGGGACTCGCTGAGCGAGAAAACCCGGCGCAGCGCCATCGACCGGCAAAAGCAGATCGAGCTGGCCAAGGCGCGCAACCAGCCACATCCGATCGGGCGCAATTACCGTCTGCTGGACGCTCAGGCTGCCGATAACCACACCCACGAGGCCTGAGTCATGCATGCCCGCCTGCTCTACGTGATGGACCCGATGTGTTCCTGGTGCTGGGGATTTGCCCCGGTGGCCGAAGCACTGGTCGAGCAGGCGAGGGCCGCGGGCCTGCCGTTGCATCTGGTGGTCGGCGGATTGCGCACCGGCAGCGGCGCATCGCTCGAGCCCTCGACCCGGCGCTACATTCTCGAACACTGGCAGGCGGTGCAGAACACCACCGGCCAGTCGTTCAAGTTCGATGGCGCGCTGTCCGACGGATTTGTCTATGACACCGAGCCTGCGTGCCGCGCCATCGTCGCCGCCCGCAGCCTGGCGCCGGACATCGCCTGGAAACTGGTCAAGCACATTCAGCAGGCTTTTTACCTCGAAGGCCGCGACGTCACTCAGGCGTCGGTGCTGGCCGAGCTCGCTGAAACCGCCGGTCTGCCGCGCATCGAGTTCGCCGATGCGTTCGACAGCGCCGAGCAGCGCGCGGCCACCGCTTCGGATTTCTCCTGGGTGCAGGACCTGGGGATTGCCGGTTTCCCGACGATGCTGGCCGAGCGCAATGGTCAACTGGCGTTGCTGACCAATGGCTATCAATCGCTGGACGAACTGGCGCCGTTGCTCAGCCGCTGGCTGGAGCGCGCCGCCAGTGCGTGATCCCGCCGAGATCGAACACCGCCCTCAAGCGCCGGATGATTCACTGGCGCACGTCGACCGCCTGAGCTGGGCGCAGATCCGACGTCTGGCCCTTCAGCATAAAAAAGCGCTGTGGATCGCCAATGGCGTCGCCGTTCTGGCCGTCCTCTGCTCTGTGCCGATTCCCCTGTTGCTGCCCTTGCTCGTGGATGAAGTGCTGCTGGGCAAGGGCAATGGCGCGCTGGTCTTCATGAACCAGTTCCTGCCCGAGAGCCTGCACAAACCGGTGGGGTATATCGGCCTGATGCTGGGTGCGACGCTGTGTCTGCGCTTGGGCGCGCTGCTGTTCAACGTGATTCAGGCACGGCTGTTTGCGGGGCTGGCCAAGGACATCGTCTACCGCATCCGCACGCGGCTGATTGAACGATTGAAGCGGATTTCCCTGAGCGAATATGAAAGCCTGGGCAGTGGCACGGTGACTGCGCATCTGGTCACCGATCTGGACACAGTGGATAAATTCGTCGGCGAAACGCTCAGCAAGTTTCTCGTGGCCATGCTGACACTGACCGGCACTGCCGCGATTCTGGTGTGGATGCACTGGCAACTGGCGCTGCTGATTCTGCTGTTCAATCCGTTGGTGGTGTTCGCCACGGTGAAGCTGGGCAAGCGCGTCAAACACCTGAAAAAACTCGAGAACGACAGCACCTCGCGCTTCACCCAGGCGCTGACGGAAACCCTGGACGCGATTCAGGAAATCCGTGCCAGCAACCGTCAGGGGCATTTTCTGGGCTTGCTCGGATTGCGTGCCCGGGAAGTTCGCGATTACGCCGTGTCTTCGCAATGGAAAAGCGACGCGTCAGGCCGCGCCAGTGGCCTGCTGTTCCAGTTCGGCATCGATATTTTCCGGGCGGCAGCCATGCTTACGGTGCTGTTCTCCGACCTGTCCATCGGCCACATGCTCGCGGTGTTCAGTTACCTGTGGTTCATGATCGGCCCGGTCGAACAACTGTTGAACCTGCAGTACGCGTTCTATGCCGCGGGCGGTGCGTTGACGCGCATCAATGAACTGCTGGCGCGCGCCGATGAGCCGCAGTATGAAGGGCAGGTCAACCCATTCCTGGGCCGCGAAACGGTCAGCATCGACGTGCGCGGCCTGTGTTTTGGTTACAACGACGAACTGGTGCTCGACCAGCTCGACCTCTCCATCAGCCCTGGCGAGAAGGTGGCCATCGTCGGTGCCAGCGGCGGTGGCAAAAGCACGCTCGTGCAACTGCTGTTGGGGCTGTACAGCGCCAAGGCCGGGACCATTCGTTTTGGCGGCGCCAGCCTGCAGGAGATGGGGCTGGACACGGTGCGCGAGAACGTCGCGGTGGTGCTGCAACATCCGGCGTTGTTCAACGACACGGTGCGCGCCAATCTGCTCATGGGTCGAGAGCGCGACGACGACGCCTGCTGGCAGGCGCTGGAGATTGCCCAGTTGGACGCAACCATTCGTGCGCTGCCTCAGGGGCTGGACAGCGTCGTCGGGCGCTCCGGGGTGCGACTGTCCGGCGGGCAACGCCAGCGCCTGGCGATTGCGCGCATGGTCCTGTCGGACCCCAAAGTGGTGATTCTCGATGAGGCGACGTCCGCCCTGGACGCGGCCACCGAATACAACCTTCATCAAGCGCTGAACCGCTTCCTCAGCGGCCGCACCACGCTGATCATCGCTCATCGTCTGTCCGCCGTTAAGCAGGCCGACCGGGTGCTGGTGTTCGACGGCGGCAGCATCGCCGAAGACGGCGACCATCAACAATTGATTGCCGATGGCGGTCTTTATGCCCGTTTGTATGGACACCTGCAGCAGGTGTGATACATCCCGTCGGTTTTTCGCAGTGCTTTATGCAAATGGCGCATCGCCAGTGGAATACGTCAATTCTTGGGCTACGCTAGAGCTCTGTGCGTAACGAACGTGTGAAAAGCGTCATATTTACGTCTTTGAGATCCATCTGGATGGAATAGCGCAAAGACGTAAGATCGCCCGCTGCATCGTGGAATTAGCCGAGTTCTCCGGTTTCAGAAAGGTAGTCTGGATCGCAGAAGTGAGTATCTGGCAGTGCTGATGAAAGGGACACCATGAAGCAAAAGCGGATTCTCGAGAAGCCACGTCTTCTGGGTATCGTGTGGCCATTTATCGCCGTAGTGCTGTTACAGGCGCTGCTCGGCTGCGTCAGCCTTTATATGATGTCGGCGGTGCGCAGTTACGTCGGCGGTGAAAGCCTCTGGTCCAAGGGCCAGAAAGACGCCATTTATTACCTCAATCTCTACGCCAACAGCCGCGATGAGATCAATTACCTGAAATACCAGCAGGCCATCGCCATCCCTCAGGGCGGCCACGATCTGCGGATCGCCATGGATCAGCCTGTTCCCGATATTCCGCGCGCCACGGCCGGCATTCTGCAGGGCGGAAACCACCCCGATGACGCGAAGAGCATCATCTGGCTTTATCTGAATTTTCGTCATTTCAGTTACCTGGAGAAGGCCATCGATCTTTGGAAGATCGGTGACAACTACCTGGTGCAGCTCGATGAAGTCGCGCGGGAAATGCACGAGCGCATTCTCGAAGGCGGCGTGACGAACAGCGATGTGCTGGTGTGGCGCCAGCGGATCAACGCGATCAACGAAGGCGTCACCCCAGCCGCAACGGCGTTCAGCGATGCGTTGGGCGAGGGCTCGCGGGTCATCCTGCGGATCCTGCTGGTGGTCAATCTGGCGACCGCGGTCTGCCTGATCATTCTTGCGTTGCTGCGCACGCATAAACTGCTGGAGCAACGACACGCCTTCGCCACGGCCTTGCAGACCGAAAAAGACCGGGCGCAGATCACGCTGGAGTCCATCGGCGACGGCGTCATCACCACCGGCGTCGACGGTGCCATTGCCTACATGAACCCCGCCGCCGAGCAACTGACCCACTGGAAAAACGAGCAGGCGGCAGGATTGCCCCTCGCGGCGCTGTTCAACCTCATCGACGAAAACGATCAGAAAGACAGTTCGACGCTGCTTGAACACATGCTCAGCGGCAAGCTGGGTGGCGGCAGTGAGAATTCCCGGGTGATTCAGCGCCTGGACGGCAGCACGGTGTCGGTGGCGCTGGTGGGCTCGCCGATTCGCACCGAGGGCAAGGTCAGCGGCGCGGTGCTGGTGCTTCATGACATGACGCAGGAGCGTCAATACATTGAGAATCTGTCGTGGCAGGCGACCCACGATGCCCTGACCGGTCTGGCCAATCGCCGGGAATTCGAATACCGACTCGAACTGGCCCTCAACGGCCTGGCCAGACAGCCCGGACACCACACCCTGATGTTTCTGGACCTGGATCAGTTCAAGCTGGTCAACGACACCAGCGGCCATGCGGCGGGGGACGAATTGCTGCGGCACATCTGCACCCTGCTGCAACAAGGCATCCGCGACGGCGATACCCTGGCGCGGCTGGGCGGCGATGAGTTCGGAATTCTTCTCGAGCACTGTGCGCCCGACGCCGCCGAACGGATTGCCGAAGGGCTGCGCGAAACCGTCGAGAGCCTTCATTTCGTCTGGAAGGGCCGGCCATTCGTGACCACCGTCAGCATCGGCCTGGTTCACCTTTCTCAGGCGCCGATGACACTGGAAGCGTCGCTGCGCTCGGCCGACATGGCCTGCTACATGGCCAAGGAAAAAGGTCGCAATCGCGTACAGATCTATCACGACGACGATTCCGAACTGTCCACCCGTTTTGGCGAGATGGCCTGGATTCAGCGGCTGCACATGGCCCTCGAAGACAACCGCTTCTGTCTCTACTCCCAGGAGATCGCGGCCTTGGGGCGCGAGGCGGGGCAGGGCACGGGGCACATCGAAATTCTGCTGCGTCTGCGTGACGAGTCCGGACGCATGATCCTGCCCGACAGCTTCATTCCGGCCGCCGAGCGCTACGGCATGATGACCACCCTGGACCGTTGGGTGGTGCAAAACGTCTTCAAGATCATTGCCGACTGCCTGACCAGTAATCATCGTCAGGGCCCGCTGGCGGTCTGTGCGATCAACTTGTCCGGCACCAGCATTGGTGACGACGCCTTTCTCGAATATTTGCGACAGCAGTTCCAGATCTACGCAATACCCCCTGAACTTATCTGTTTTGAAATCACCGAAACCAGTGCAATCGCCAATCTGGGCAGTGCCATTCGGTTCATTAATGAACTCAAGAGTCTGGGGTGTCGTTTTTCACTGGATGACTTCTGTGCAGGGATGTCGTCATTCGCTTACTTGAAGCACTTGCCTGTGGATTTTCTGAAGATCGATGGCAGTTTCGTAAAGGACATGCTCGATGACCCGGTCAACCGGGCGATGGTGGAAGTGATCAACCATATCGGGCACGTAATGGGCAAACAGACGATCGCCGAGTTCGTCGAGAGCCCTCAGATAGAGCAGGCATTATTGGAAATCGGTGTGGACTACGCTCAGGGGTATGTTATCGAGCGACCGCAATTATTCACCTGCGAATGTCTGCACGCACGGCCCGCGAGGCAGACCCCCATGTTATTCAGCGCACCCGGGACTTTTCGCTGAATGGCACCGATGCAACATCAAATAAGGAGCGACATAGTGATCGATATGTTCATAAGAACCGGTCCGCTGATGGATGCCAGCAGTTACCCCGCCTGGGCGCAGCAATTGATCAAGGATTGCAGCGACGCCAAGGAAAGAGTGGTAGGGCATGAACTTTATCAACGTATGAGAGATGGGCGGCTCAGTTCGAAAACCATGCGCCAGTATTTGATTGGTGGCTGGCCTGTGGTTGAACAGTTCGCGGTCTACATGGCACACAACCTGACCAAAACCCGTTTCGCCCGGCACCCGGGTGAAGACATGGCGCGTCGCTGGCTGATGCGCAATATTCGGGTCGAACTCAATCATGCCGATTACTGGGTAAACTGGAGCGCCGCGCACGGCGTCACGCTTGAAGACCTGCAGGCGCAACGTGTGCCTTCTGAACTGCACGCGCTGAGCCACTGGTGCTGGCACAGTTGCTCCTCCGACTCGCTGGTCGTCGCAATTGCCGCGACCAACTATGCGATTGAAGGCGCCACTGGTGAATGGTCTGCTGTCGTGTGCTCGCAAGAGACCTACGCAGACATGTTCCCGCCGGATCAGCGCAAACGGGCGATGAAGTGGTTGAAGATGCATGCACAGTACGACGACGCCCATCCCTGGGAAGCCCTGGAAATCATTTGCACGCTGGCCGGCAACAACCCCAGCGAGCAATTGCAGGCGGACCTGAGAATGGCGGTCTGCAAGAGCTACGAGTACATGTACCTGTTCCTTGAGCGCTGCATGGTTCAGGAACGACCGCAACAGGAGTCCAACGCACCGCTGCGCGAGCGTCGGTTCGCGCTCGGCGTCTAAACCTTCAGCCCGCCATTTCGAGGCGGTTACGGCCCTGGCGCTTTGCCGCGTACAGGGCCGTGTCGGCGCGTCTGAGCATGCTGTCGCAGGATTCGCCAGGCAGCAGCGTCGAGCAGCCCAGACTCACCGTCAGTTCGACCGTCTGGTCATTCACCGGATAGCTGAGCTTGAGCGCGGCATTGCGCAAGCGTTCGCCGACCAGCGCGGCCGATTCGCGACCGGTATTGGTCAGCACGATGAGAAATTCTTCCCCGCCGAAACGGAACACCTGATCGATGTTGCGCAGCCGGTCCTTGACCGCGTCCGTCACCGCTCGCAGCACTGCGTCGCCGGTGGCGTGACCGTGTGTGTCATTGATGACTTTGAAATGGTCGATGTCGAGCATCAGCACCGACAGCGGCTGCTGCTGGCGTCGAGCGATTTCCACTTCACGGGTCAGGGACTGCTCCATGGCGATGCGGTTGCCGGCACCGGTCAGCGGGTCGCGCAGGGCGCTCAGGCTGGCATTGCGATACAGCAGCGCATTGCGCAGCGGGTACAGCAAGTGAGTGAGCAGCGATTCCAGTTGGGTCAGTTCCTGCTCACCAAAGCGGCGTTCGCGCTGAAATGACACCTCGCCCATCTGCTCGCCCTCGTGGGTCATGCAATAGCTGGCGTTGTGCCGCGCGCGTTCGCCCAGCTCCAGGCGCAAGTCTGTGCCCAGATGCTTGTACCTCAGCGCATCGAGCGGAATGAGTTGCTGCACCTGGTTGAAGAAGATCGACAGGATCTTGTCCGCTTCGAGGCTGGTCTGCAGTTGCAGGCCAAGCTGACGCTGCAACTGCTCGTAATCCAGCGGCTGCGCAGAAGAGTGAGTTGGCACGAAGCCATGGCGTTGAAGCCGCGCACTGTCGAAGTCAATGGCGTTGGTTCTTGTCGGAAAACTCATGTTTTCGCTCCTGCGCCTCTAATCGGGCTTGAATTCGCTGGAGCGAAAGTCGTGCCAATTCGTCTGCTGTGAAGGAATATCAAGTAGATCAACCACTTAGCGCCTGTAATCAACGGCCCGCCAATCGTCGGCGCCTTGGAATTGGCTAACGTACCGGTTTACACACGAATGGACTACCAAGAGGCGACGGAAAACCGCCGAGGAGATGAAAGGCAGGCAGCTTTTCGGACGCGTTGATTTTCCTGCAGGGCACGGACGCTGTGCCCTGCAGGCTAGCGAGTGCGATCAGCGCAGATCATTTTTGCTGCGCGTCGAACGCCTGGCCGTTGATGCCGACGCTGTCCGCGCCCATCAGGTACAGGTACACCGGCATGATTTGCTCAGGTGTCGGATTTTTCATCGGGTCTTCTGCCGGATACGCCTGCGCCCGCATGTCGGTGCGCGTGGCGCCTGGGTTGATGCTGTTGGCGCGCATCGCCGCGACGCCCTCGACCTCATCGGCCAGGGTCTGCATCAGCCCTTCCGTGGCGAACTTCGACACCCCGTAAGCGCCCCAGTACGCACGTCCCTTGCGCCCGACGCTGCTGGAGGTGAACACCACCGAGGCGTCTTGCGACAGCTTGAGCAGCGGCAACAGCGCGGCCGTCAGCATGAACGTGGCGTTGACGTTGATGTGCATCACCCGCATGAAGTGCTCGCCGGACAACTGCTCGACGGGCGTGCGCGGGCCGATGATCGACGCGTTGTGCAGCAGCCCGTCAAGGCGCCCGAATTCGCCCTCGATCATTGCCGCCAGCTCGTCATATTGATGGGGCAGGGCTGTTTCCAGATTGAACGGAATGACTGCGGGTTGCGGGTATCCCGCCGCTTCGATCTCGTCATAGACCGCCGTGAGGTTCGACTCGGTCTTGCCCAGCAACAGCACGGTAGCGCCGTGGGCGGCATAGGCTCTGGCTGCCGCGGCACCGATACCACGGCCAGCGCCGGTCACCAGGATGATACGGTCCTTGAGCAGTTCGGGGCGGGCGGTGTAGTTGAACATGGGGGCTCCATTTTTACGGATACGGAACGCGGTGGCGAGGATATGAAGAGCATTGCAGGAGCGCGCTTGCCCGCGAAGGCGATGGACGGTTCACCATCGATGTGGCTAATGAACCGCAATCGCGGGCGCTCCTACAGACGCCGCGTTTGGTTCAGCAACTGCACAACGCATTATCCAGCACCCGCCGCAGCTCCAGCGGATGGTCCACCACCACATCGGCGCCCCAGTGGTCAGGGTTGTCGTGGGGATGAATGTAGCCGTAGCGCACGGCAGCCGTTCTGGTCCCGGCATCGCGCCCGGATTCGATGTCGCGCAGGTCGTCGCCGACGAACAACACGCTGGCCGGGTCCAGGTCCAGCATCTTGCAGGCGAGCAGCAAGGGCTCGGGGTCCGGCTTGCTCTTGGTCACGTGATCCGGACAGATGAGCACCGCGGAACGCTCGGCCAGCTTCAACTGTTCCATGATCGGCTGGGCGAAACGCACAGGCTTGTTGGTCACCACGCCCCAGAGCAGGTTCGATTTCTCGATGTCTGCCAACAGCTCCGACATGCCGTCGAAGAGCTTGCTGTGCACCGCGCAATCCTTCTGGTAACGCTCGAGAAACTCCAGACGCAGCGCTTCGAATTCAGGCTCGCTCGGCGGCATTGCGAACGTCGCCGACACCATGGCCTTGGCGCCGCCGGAAATCTCGTCGCGGATCAGTTTGTCTTCCACCGCCGGAAAGCCCCGCTCGGCAAGCATCGCCTGGCAGATCGCGATGAAGTCAGGCGCGGTGTCGAGAAGCGTGCCGTCCATGTCGAATAGAACTGCTCTCAGGCGCATGAATCAGGCTCCCCGCAATGTCTGGATCATGTAATTGACGTCGACGTCCGAAGCCAGTTTGTAATGCTTGGTCAGCGGGTTGTAGGTCAGGCCGATGATGTCCTTGACCTCGAGCCCGGCGCTACGGCTCCAGGCACCCAGCTCGGAGGGACGGATGAATTTCTTGAAATCATGAGTGCCGCGCGGCAGCAGGTTCATGATGTACTCGGCGCCGATGATGGCAAACAGATAGGCCTTGGGATTGCGGTTGATGGTGGAGAAAAACACCTGGCCGCCCGGTTTGACCATTTTGTAGCAGGCGCGGATGACCGACGACGGGTCCGGCACGTGTTCGAGCATTTCCAGGCACGTCACCACATCGAACTGCTCAGGCATTTCTTCGGCGAGCGCCTCGGCGGTGATCTGCCGGTACTCCACGCTTACGCCGGATTCGAGCTGATGCAGCTGGGCCACGGCCAGCGGCGCTTCGCCCATGTCGATGCCGGTCACGGTCGCGCCGCGCAACGCCATGGCCTCGCTGAGAATGCCGCCGCCGCAGCCGACGTCCAGGACTTTCTTGCCGGCCAGATTCACGCGCTCGTCAATCCAGTTCACCCGCAGCGGGTTGATGTCGTGCAGTGGCTTGAACTCACTGTTGCGATCCCACCAGCGGTGAGCCAGGGCTTCGAATTTTGCGATTTCGGCGTGGTCGACGTTGCTCATGTGTGATCCCTCTAAAACTTGAATTCGATGTTCGGTCCCGGCCAGCGGCCGTGACTGCAGAAATGTCAGCCCTTGGCGGCGATGCGATTGCCCCAGGCTTTGGCGGTGCGTGTCAGCGCTTCTTCGTCCATGCGCGTCAGACGCTTGTCGGCGAGCAGCTGTTTGCCCGCGACCCAGACGTGGCTGACGCAATCGCGGCCGGTGGCGTAGATGAGTTGCGAAACCGGGTCGTAGATCGGCTGCTGCGCCAGCCCCGACAGGTCGAAGGCGACGATGTCGGCGGCCTTGCCGATCTGCAGCGAGCCGGTGTGATCGTCGATGCCCATGGCGCGAGCACCGTTGAGTGTGGCCATGCGCAAGGCCCGGTGAGCATCCAGCGCCGTGGCTGAACCCGCAACGGCCTTGGCGAGCAGGGCGGCGGTGCGGGTCTCCCCGAGCAAGTCCAGATCGTTGTTGCTGGCCGCGCCATCGGTGCCCACCGCCACATTGACGCCGGCCTGCCACAAGCGCTCGACCGGGCAGAAGCCACTGGCCAGCTTGAGGTTCGATTCAGGGCAATGGATCACGCTGGAGTTGCTTTCCACCAGCATCGCCAGATCCTCATCGCTGATCTGGGTCATGTGCACGGCTTGAAAACGCGGGCCCAGCAGACCCAGGCGTTGCAGCCGGGCCAGTGGACGTTCGCCGCGTTGCTGCACGGCTTCCTGCACTTCGAAGGCGGTCTCGTGGACGTGCATGTGGATCATGGCGTCCAGTTCGTCGGCGATCACCCGGATCTTCTCCAGGTTTTCATCGCTGACGGTGTAGGGCGCATGCGGGCCCATGGCGATTCTGATGCGATCGTGATGAGCCAGATCGTTGAACAGCTCGACGCCGATGTGCAGCGCTTCGTCAGTGTTGCGTGCGCCGGGTATCGGGAAATCCAGCACCGGCACAGTGATTTGTGCCCGAATGCCACTGTTGTGCACGCGCTCGCAGGCGACTTTCGGGTAGAAATACATATCGGAGAAACAGGTGATACCGCCCTTCAACTGCTCGGCAATGGCCAGGTCGGTGCCGTCGCGCACGAAGGCTTCATCGACCCATTTCCCCTCGGCAGGCCAGATATGGTCCTGCAGCCAGGTCATCAGCGGCAGATCGTCCGCCAGGCCGCGAAACAGCGTCATCGCGGCGTGACCATGGGCGTTGATCAGGCCGGGGCTGAGCAGCATGCCGGGCAGCTCGCGCACTTCCCGGGCATTCTGGCGCAGCGCCTCGGCGCGGGGCCCGATATAAGCGATCAGGCCATCACGGATGCCGATACCGTGCTGTTGCAGCACGACGCCTGCGGGTTCGACCGGTACCAGCCAGTCAGGCAGGAGAAGAAGGTCGAGCGGGGCAGCGGACTGAGGCATGGCGCGAGCATCCAATGGCTTATTACAGGGACGGCGAAGTATACCCGAGCGTCTTGGCGGGCGGCTCGCTATAATCGGCGGCTTTTTCAGCTGCTGGCTATTTGATTCCTGGCCCGCAGTCCTGTGGAAAGGAGCGTGCTCGCGGTTGTCAGGGTACTGTCACCGAGAACGTGGCGCGGGCACCGGTTCCTCAGGTCTTCAACAATTCATCATGTGGGGTGTGCAATGCGCGATCGATTACTGGCTGCGGAGAAGGTGAAAGCCATCGATTGGCGGGACGGCACGCTGTTTCTGCTGGATCAGCGGATTCTGCCGTTCGAGGAAACCTGGCATCCCTATAAGAGTGCCGCCGGTGTTGCCGAGGCGATCCGTTCGATGGTCGTTCGCGGCGCGCCGGCCATCGGCATCAGCGCGGCCTACGGCATTGTGCTGGCGGTGGTCGACCGTCTGGCCGCAGGCGGTGACTGGCAGATGGCGCTGGAGGAGGACTTCGACCTGTTGGCCAACTCCCGGCCCACGGCGGTCAATCTGTTCTGGGCGCTCAATCGCATGCGCGAGCGTCTGTATCGCCTCAAAGATCACGAAGATCCGCGTAAGGCGATGGAGGCCGAGGCTGTCGCCATTCACCTGAGCGATCGCGAGGCCAACCTGACCATGGCGCAGCTGGGTGCCGAGCTGATCCGCAAGCATCAGGGCAATCTGCAGACCGTACTGACCCACTGCAACACCGGCGCGCTGGCGACCGGCGGCTTCGGCACGGCGCTGGGCGTGATTCGCGCTGCCCATATAGAAGGCATGATCGAGCGCGTGTACGCCGACGAAACCCGCCCGTGGCTGCAAGGCTCGCGGCTGACCGCCTGGGAACTGGTCAACGAAGGCATCCCGGTCACGCTGAACGCAGACTCGGCCGCCGCGCACCTGATGAAGACCAAAGGCATCACCTGGGTCATCGTCGGTGCCGATCGCATCACTGCCAATGGCGACGTGGCGAACAAGATCGGCACGTACCAGCTTGCGGTCGCGGCCATGCATCACGGCGTGCGTTTCATGGTGGTTGCGCCCAGTTCGACCATCGACATGAACCTGCCCAGCGGCGAAGACATCCCCATCGAGGAGCGCGACGGTCGAGAGCTGCTTGAGGTCGGCGGTCAGCGTGTCGGCGCCGAAGTCGACGCATTCAACCCGGTGTTCGACGTCACGCCGGCGGATCTGATCGACGCGATCGTCACTGAAAAGGGCATCGTCGAGCGGCCCGATACGGTGAAAATGGCGCAGTTGATGTGCCGCAAGCGTTTGCACTGATCGCTGGCTTTCAAGTAATGGCGAGCGCTGCGAAGGCGCTATCGGGCCCTGTAAGCGCGTCTCAGGCGTCTGCTGACGAAATGGCTCGTTTTCAGCGCCTTCAAAGGCTTCGTGCCTGACGGCGATTGTGGTAACATCCGGCGGTTTCCAAGGGGGCGCATTGCGGCCCTCTTTACTGCGCAAATCCTAGGCATAACTCGCTGATTTGTCGTAAGTCGTCGCCTGGCAATTGTCGGCGGCGGCGAGCTTCGTTCATCCCGGATGGCTGAACGAGGTTTCACCAGAAAAAGGAATCAGGCTTCTCATGGGCGAACTGGCCAAAGAAATCCTCCCGGTCAATATCGAAGACGAGCTGAAGCAGTCCTACCTCGACTACGCGATGAGCGTCATCGTCGGACGAGCTCTGCCCGATGCGCGCGACGGCTTGAAGCCCGTGCACCGGCGTGTACTGTACGCAATGAGCGAACTGGGTAACGACTGGAACAAGCCGTACAAGAAATCCGCCCGTGTGGTCGGTGACGTCATCGGTAAGTATCACCCGCATGGTGACACCGCGGTCTACGACACCATCGTGCGTATGGCGCAACCCTTTTCCCTGCGTTACCTGCTGGTAGACGGCCAGGGCAACTTCGGTTCGGTGGACGGCGACAACGCTGCGGCCATGCGATACACCGAAGTGCGCATGACCAAGCTGGCCCATGAGCTGCTGGCCGACCTGCACAAAGAAACCGTCGACTGGGTGCCCAACTACGACGGTACCGAGCAGATCCCGGCGGTCATGCCGACCCGGATTCCCAACCTGCTGGTCAACGGTTCCAGCGGTATCGCCGTCGGCATGGCGACCAACATTCCGCCGCACAACCTCGGTGAAGTCATCGACGGTTGCCTGGCCCTCATCGACAACAACGACCTGACCGTCGACGAGTTGATGCAGTACATCCCCGGCCCTGATTTCCCGACTGCGGGCATCATCAACGGTCGTGCCGGTATCGTTGAAGCCTACAAGACCGGTCGTGGCCGCATCTATATGCGCGCCCGCTCCATCGTCGAGGACATCGACAAGGTTGGCGGCCGCCAGCAGATCGTCATCACGGAGCTGCCGTATCAGCTGAACAAGGCGCGTCTGATCGAGAAGATCGCCGAGCTGGTCAAAGAGAAAAAGCTCGAAGGCATCACTGAACTGCGCGATGAGTCCGACAAGGACGGTATGCGCGTGGTCATCGAGCTGCGTCGTGGCGAAGTGCCTGAGGTCATCCTCAACAACCTCTACGCCCAGACCCAGCTGCAAAGCGTGTTCGGCATCAACATCGTTGCGTTGATCGACGGCCGTCCGCGGATCCTCAACCTCAAGGACCTGCTCGAAGCCTTCATCCGTCACCGCCGCGAAGTCGTCACCCGTCGCACCGTGTTCGAACTGCGCAAAGCCCGCGAGCGCGGCCACATCCTCGAAGGCCAGGCCGTCGCGCTGTCGAACATCGACCCGGTCATCGAGCTGATCAAGGCGTCGCCGACACCGGCTGAAGCGAAGGAAGGCCTGATCAATACGCCGTGGGAATCGAGCGCCGTGGTGGAGATGGTCGAGCGCGCAGGCGCCGAGTCGTCCCGTCCGGAAAACCTCGATCCGCAATACGGCCTGCGTGACGGCAAGTATTTCCTGTCGCCGGAACAGGCCCAGGCGATTCTGGAACTGCGCCTGCACCGTCTGACCGGTCTGGAACACGAAAAGCTGCTCACCGAGTACCAGGAAATCCTGACGCAGATCGGCGAGCTGATCCGCATCCTCAACAGCTCCACGCGCCTGATGGAAGTCATCCGCGAAGAGCTGGAGCTGATCCGCGCCGAGTACGGCGACGTGCGTCGCACCGAAATTCTCGATGCGCGTCTGGACCTGACGCTGGGCGACATGATCCCGGAAGAAGAGCGCGTCGTGACCATCTCTCACGGTGGTTATGCCAAGACTCAGCCGCTGGCCGTCTATCAGGCTCAGCGTCGCGGCGGCAAAGGCAAGTCGGCGACCGGCGTCAAGGATGAGGACTACATCGCTCATCTGCTGGTCGCCAACAGCCACACCACACTGTTGATGTTCTCCAGCAAGGGCAAGGTTTACTGGCTCAAGACCTACGAGATTCCGGAAGCGTCCCGCGCTGCCCGTGGTCGTCCGCTGGTCAACCTGCTGCCGTTGAGCGAAGGCGAATACATCACCACCATGCTGCCGGTCGACCTGGAAGCCATGCGCAAGCGGGCTGACGAGGAAGAGGCAGAAGGTGTCGAGACCGACGCCGAAGACATCGAGAACAGCAACGAAACCGAAGAAGAGCGCAAGGCGCGTATCAAGGCCGCAGACAAGAAGAAGGCACCGTTCATCTTCATGTCGACCGCCAACGGTACCGTCAAGAAGACCCCGCTGGTGGCCTTCAGCCGTCAACGCAGCGTCGGTCTGATCGCGCTGGAACTGGACGAAGGCGACATCCTGATTTCCGCGGCGATTACCGACGGCGAGCAGGAAATCATGCTGTTCTCCGACGGCGGCAAGGTGACGCGCTTCAAGGAATCCGAAGTACGCGCCATGGGCCGTACCGCTCGCGGCGTGCGTGGCATGCGTCTGCCAGAAGGTCAGAAGCTGATTTCCATGCTGATTCCGGAGCAGGGCAGCGAGATCCTCACTGCGTCCGAGCGCGGTTATGGCAAGCGCACCGCCATCACCGAATTCCCTGAGTACAAGCGTGGCGGTCAGGGCGTTATCGCCATGGTCAGCAACGAGCGTAACGGCCGTCTGGTCGGCGCGGTTCAGGTGCAGGACGGTGAGGAAATCATGCTGATTTCCGACCAGGGCACGCTGGTTCGTACTCGCGTCGACGAAGTCTCTAGTCTGGGCCGCAACACTCAGGGCGTCACCCTGATCAAGCTGGCCAAGGATGAGAAACTGGTGGGTCTTGAGCGCGTTCAGGAGCCTTCCGAGGTTGAAGGCGATGTGCTGGAAGGCGAGGAGTACGAAGGCGAGATCGTGGACGGCGAGGTCGCGGACCTTTCGGATGTCGATGAATCTGCCGGCGATCTGCAAGCCGACGGCGCTGCCGACGAAGAAGAATCGCAAGACTGATGTAAACGCGGGGGGCTGGTGACAGGCCCCGGTTGGAGTGGCCGTGATGTGGGTGTGTCAGACGCACCGCATCGCGACCGTCGTAACCTCCGATTGCGCCTACAGTTGATCTCGGTCAGAACATGACGCTGATGCACACGCGAACCCTGTAGGAAAAATCGGAGTTACGACGGTCTGGGCCGCATCCGGACGAATGCGGTCTACCTGACGCGCCGCAGCACCGCCCCGCAACGCTTTCACCCGTTTCAAATTAAACGCGTTACTGACGAGAGTGGATATGAGCAAGCGAGCCTTTAACTTCTGCGCAGGTCCTGCCGCGCTTCCTGATGCTGTTCTGCAGCGTGCCCAGGCCGAAATGCTGGATTGGCACGGCAAAGGCTTGTCAGTGATGGAGATGAGTCATCGCAGCGACGATTACACGGCAATCGCCGAGAAGGCCGAGCAGGATCTGCGCGAGCTGCTGTCCGTTCCCTCCAATTACAAAATCCTGTTTCTGCAAGGCGGCGCCAGCCAGCAGTTCGCGGAGATCCCGCTCAACCTGCTGCCGGAAAACGGCACCGCTGACTACGTCGAGACCGGCATCTGGTCAAAAAAGGCCATCGAGGAAGCTCGTCGTTTCGGCAACGTCAACGTCGCCGCCAGCGCCAAGCCGTTCGACTACCTGGCCATTCCGGGTCAGAACGAGTGGAACCTGACCAAAGATGCCGCTTACGTTCACTACGCTTCCAACGAGACCATCGGTGGCCTGCAGTTCGACTGGGTGCCACAGACCGGTGACGTCCCGCTGGTGGTCGACATGTCGTCCGACATTCTCTCGCGCCCGATCGATGTCTCGCAGTTCGGCCTGATTTACGCCGGAGCCCAGAAAAACATCGGCCCGAGCGGCCTGGTGGTGGTGATCGTGCGCGAAGACCTGCTCGGTCAGGCGCGCAGCAGTTGCCCGACCATGCTCAACTACAAGATTTCGGCCGACAACGGCTCCATGTACAACACCCCGGCGACCTATTCCTGGTACCTCTCGGGTCTGGTGTTCGAGTGGCTCAAGGAGCAGGGCGGCGTCGAGGCGATGGAGCAGCGCAACCGCGCCAAGAAAGAGCGCCTGTACGGCTTCATCGACGGCAGCGAGTTCTACACCAACCCGATCAGCCATAACGCCCGTTCGTGGATGAACGTGCCGTTCCGTCTGGCCGACGAGCGTCTGGACAAGGCCTTCCTCGCGGGCGCCGAGGCGCGTGACCTGCTCAACCTCAAGGGCCACCGTTCGGTCGGCGGCATGCGTGCCTCGATCTACAACGCACTGGGTCTGGAAGCCGTCGAAGCACTGGTGGCCTACATGACCGAATTCGAGAAGGAACACGGCTGATGTCGGAACAAGAGCTCAAGGCGCTGCGGGTTCGCATCGACAGCCTGGACGAAAAGGTTCTGGAGCTGATCAGCGAACGCGCTCGCTGCGCGCAGGAAGTGGCGCGAGTCAAGATGGCCAACCTGGCCGAAGGCGAGGAGCCGGTTTTCTATCGTCCGGAGCGTGAAGCTGCGGTGCTCAAGCGCGTCATGGAGCGCAACCGCGGCCCGCTGAGCAACGAAGAAATGGCGCGCCTGTTCCGCGAAATCATGTCGTCCTGCCTGGCGCTGGAGCAGCCGCTCAAGGTTGCCTATCTGGGCCCTGAGGGCACGTTCACCCAAGCCGCGGCGCTCAAGCATTTCGGTCACGCGGTGATCAGCAAACCGATGGCGGCCATCGACGAGGTCTTTCGTGAAGTGGCCGCGGGTGCGGTCAATTTCGGCGTGGTGCCGGTGGAAAACTCCACCGAAGGCGCGGTCAACCACACGCTGGACAGCTTCCTCGAGCACGACATGGTCATCTGCGGCGAAGTCGAGCTGCGTATTCACCATCACCTGCTGGTCGGCGAGAACACCAAGACCGACAGCATCAGCCGCATCTATTCCCATGCACAGTCGCTGGCTCAATGCCGCAAGTGGCTGGATGCGCATTACCCCAACGTCGAGCGCGTCGCTGTTTCCAGCAATGCCGAGGCGGCGAAGCGCGTCAAGGGCGAGTGGAATTCTGCCGCCATTGCCGGCGACATGGCCGCTGGTCTGTATGGCCTGACCCGTATTGCCGAGAAAATCGAAGACCGTCCGGACAACTCGACGCGCTTCCTGATGATCGGCAATCAGGAAGTGCCGCCGACCGGGGACGACAAAACCTCGATCATCGTGTCGATGAGCAACAAGCCCGGCGCGCTGCATGAACTGCTGGTGCCTTTCCATGAAAATGGCATCGACCTGACCCGAATCGAGACCCGGCCTTCGCGCAGTGGTAAATGGACCTACGTGTTCTTCATCGATTTCGTAGGGCATCACCGGGATCCGCTGATCAAGGCGGTGCTGGAGCAGATCAGCCAGGAAGCCGTGGCGCTCAAAGTGCTGGGTTCCTATCCGAAAGCGGTTCTCTGACGGTCATGGCCTGAAACGGCATGACGCGCCCCGGGGCGACTTTTTCAAGTCGCCTTCGGTGGGTCGGCTTTCAGAGCGACCTGAACTCGCAGGACTGAAGTTTCATAAAGAGGTAAAGCGGTAAATGAGCGGCGACTTCCTCGCGCTGGCGCAGGCTGGTGTGCAAAAACTTTCGCCATACGTCCCTGGCAAACCGGTGGACGAACTGGCCCGTGAACTGGATATCGATCCGGCTCGAATCATCAAGCTTGCCAGCAATGAAAACCCGATGGGCGCGAGCCCCAAGGCGCTGCAGGCGATCAGCGATGCCCTGGCAGAACTGACCCGCTACCCCGACGGCAACGGTTTCGACCTGAAAAAACGCCTGTCGCAAGTCTGCGGCGTCGCGCCGAATCAGGTCACGCTGGGCAACGGCTCCAACGACATCCTCGAGATCGTTGCCCGTGCCTACCTCGCTCCCGGACTGAACGCAGTCTTCAGCGAGCACGCCTTCGCGATCTACCCGATCGTGACCCAGGCAGTGGGCGCCGACGCGCGCGTGGCGAAAGCCAAGGACTGGGGGCACGACCTGCCAGCCATGCTCGCGGCCATCGACAGCAACACGCGCGTGGTCTTCATTGCCAACCCGAACAACCCGACCGGCACCTGGTTCGGCCCCCAAGCGCTGGCGGCCTTCCTCGCTGAAGTGCCGAAAGACGTTCTGGTGGTGCTGGACGAGGCGTACATCGAATACGCCGAAGGCGCCGAGTTGCCGGACGGCCTGAATTTCCTGGCGGATTACCCGAACCTGCTGGTATCGCGCACGTTCTCCAAGGCCTATGGATTGGCGTCGCTGCGGGTCGGTTACGCGCTGTCTTCGCCGGTGGTGGCTGATGTACTGAATCGTGTTCGCCAGCCCTTCAATGTGAACAGCCTGGCGTTGGCCGCTGCGTGTGCTGCACTGGACGACGCCGACTATGTTGCGCAAAGCCGTCAGTTGAACGAGGCGGGCATGCAGCAGATGGAAGAGGGCCTGCGTCAGCTGGGCCTGAACTGGATCGCGTCCAAAGCCAACTTCATCGCGGTCGACCTCGCTCGCGAAGCCGCCCCGGTGTACGACGGTCTGCTGCGCGAAGGCGTGATCGTGCGTCCGATCGCAGGGTATGGCATGCCTCATCACTTGCGCGTGAGCATCGGCCTGCCTGCTGAAAACAGCCGTTTTCTCGAGGCGTTGAGCAAGGTTCTGGCGCGTGGTTGATGTCATCTCGGCGCAATCCGGCGCGCCTGTGATCGGCCGCCTGGTGGTGGTCGGCCTCGGTCTGATCGGAGGATCGTTCGCCAAAGGCCTGAAAGAGAGCGGTCTGTGTCGCGAAGTGGTAGGCGTCGATCTCGACCCGCCGTCGCGCAGAATGGCCGTCGAACTGGGTGTGGTCGACCGCTGTGAAGACAATCTTGCTGCTGCCTGTGTCGGTGCCGATGTCATTCAGCTGGCCGTGCCGATTCTGGCGATGGAAAAACTGCTCGGGGTTCTGGCCACGCTGGATCTGGGCGACGCCGTGCTGACGGATGTCGGCAGCGCCAAGGGCAACGTCGTGCGTGCCGCTCGCGAGGCGTTCGGTGCCATGCCGGCGCGCTTCGTCCCCGGGCATCCCATTGCCGGTTCCGAACAGAGCGGAGTGGAGGCTTCCAACGCCCAGTTATTCCGTCGGCACAAAGTGATTCTGACGCCGCTGCCCGAAACCGATCAGGCAGCGCTGGCGCTGGTCGACCGTATGTGGTCCGCGCTGGGCGCCGACGTCGAGCACATGCAGGTCGAGCGTCACGACGAAGTCCTCGCGGCGACCAGCCATCTCCCGCATCTGCTTGCGTTCGGGCTGGTGGATTCGCTGGCCAAGCGCAACGAGAATCTGGACATTTTCCGCTATGCAGCGGGCGGTTTTCGCGATTTCACCCGGATTGCCGGCAGCGATCCGGTGATGTGGCATGACATCTTTCTCGCCAATCGCGAAGCGGTGCTGCGTACGCTCGACACCTTCCGCAGCGACCTCGACGCCCTGCGCGACGCCGTGGACGCGGGTGACGGTCATCAACTGCTGGGCGTTTTCACCCGGGCGCGCGTGGCCCGCGAGCATTTCGGCAAGATCCTCGCGCGGCGTGCCTACGTCGAAAAGGCCGCTACCGAGGATATGACGTTCGTTGCCCAACCGGGCGGCAGCGTGAACGGGCAAATCCGGGTACCAGGCGACAAGTCGATTTCCCATCGCTCGATCATGCTCGGCTCGCTGGCGCAAGGCGTCTCCGAAGTCGAAGGCTTCCTCGAAGGGGAGGACGCGCTGGCGACGCTGCAGGCGTTTCGGGACATGGGTGTGGTCATCGAAGGGCCGCATCATGGCCGACTGACCATTCACGGGGTAGGCCTCAACGGCCTGAAACCTGCGCCGGGTCCGATTTATCTGGGCAACTCCGGCACATCCATGCGCCTGCTGTCAGGTCTGCTCGCTGCGCAGCCTTTCGATAGCGTGCTGACCGGCGATGCGTCCTTGTCCAAGCGGCCGATGGGGCGTGTGGCCGAACCGTTACGGCAGATGGGCGCAGTCATCGAGACCACCGCCGATGGCCGCCCGCCGCTGACGATTCGTGGCGGCAAGGCCCTCAACGGCATCGCTTACGACATGCCGATGGCCAGCGCGCAGGTCAAATCCTGTCTGCTGCTCGCCGGCCTCTACGCAGCGGGCGACACCACGGTGACCGAACCTGCGCCGACGCGGGACCACACTGAGCGTATGCTGCGTGGCTTCGGTTACCCGGTCACGGTCAATGAAGCTGCAGTCAGCGTGCAGGCGGGCGGCACGCTCCAAGCGACCCGCATTGAAGTCCCGGCCGACATTTCTTCGGCCGCCTTCTTCCTCGTGGCCGCCTCGATCGCGCCGGGCTCTGATCTGCTGCTGGAGCACGTCGGGATCAACCCGACTCGCACCGGCGTCATCGACATCCTGCGCCTGATGGGTGCTGACATTACGGTGCAGAATGCGCGGGAGGTGGGCGGCGAACCGGTTGCCGATCTGCGCGTGCGTTCGGCGAAGCTCAGTGGTATCGAGATTCCCGAAGCGCTGGTGCCGCTGGCGATCGACGAGTTTCCGGTGTTGTTCGTCGCCGCAGCCTGTGCTCAAGGGCGTACCGTGTTGCGTGGCGCTCAAGAGTTGCGGGTCAAGGAGTCCGATCGCATCCAGGTCATGGCCGACGGTCTGACCACGCTGGGTATAAAGGTTGAACCCACCGCCGATGGCCTCATTATTGAGGGCGGAACCATCGGCGGTGGTGAGGTCAATGGTCAGGGTGATCATCGCATCGCCATGGCTTTCAGCATCGCATCGTTGTGCGCTACCGGTCCGATCCGGATCCGGGACTGCGCCAACGTCGCGACTTCTTTCCCCAATTTCCTGGCGCTTTGTGCCCAGGTGGGTATTCGTGTAGCGCAAGAGGGGCAATCGTGAAAGCTCAAGCTCCGGTCATTACGATCGACGGACCTAGCGGTTCCGGGAAGGGTACGGTAGCCGGTCTGCTGGCCAAGCGTCTGGGTTGGTGCTTGCTGGATTCCGGCGCGTTGTACCGTCTGTTGGCATTTGCAGCCCGCAATCATGGCGTCGATCTGACCAACGAAGAGGCACTGAAACTTCTGGCGGCGCACCTGGATGTCCAGTTCGAGGCGGCGACCGACGACCATGGTCAGCGCATCATTCTGGAAGGCGAGGACGTGACCCTGGCGATCCGCAACGAGCAGATCGGCAGCGGCGCTTCGCAGGTAGCATCGTTGCCGGCGGTGCGTGAAGCATTGCTGCAGCGCCAGCGCGCATTCCAGGAGTTTCCCGGGCTGATCGCCGACGGCCGGGACATGGGCACGGTGGTCTTTCCGTCCGCGCCCCTGAAGGTTTTTCTGACCGCCAGCGCCGAAGAGCGTGCCCGTCGCCGATATTTGCAGTTGAAGGCCAAGGGTGACGATGTTAGTCTGTCGAGTCTGCTAGATGAGATACGTGTCCGCGACGAGCGCGACACCCAGCGAGCGGTAGCCCCGCTCAAGCCGGCGCATGACGCCATTCAGCTGGATTCCACCGAATTGTCCATCGAGCAGGTGCTTGAACGCATCCTGAGTGAAGTCGCGCTTCGCGATCTCGCTGGATGACCAGGAAGCCATGTGGGAGACCAGTCAAAGTCCCGCAGGCTTTCTTTCATATGAACGAAACCCACGTTGTCTGGAGCGTGGCAGATGGGCGGTTACTTCGCCCTTATCAACAGGAATTAAAATGAGCGAAAGCTTTGCAGAACTCTTTGAAGAAAGCCTAAAGACCCTCAATCTTCAGCCGGGTGCAATCATCACCGGTATCGTTGTCGACATCGACGGCGACTGGGTTACCGTACACGCTGGCCTGAAGTCCGAGGGCGTCATCCCGCTCGAGCAGTTCTACAACGACGCTGGCGAGCTGACCATCAAGGTCGGTGACGAAGTTCACGTTGCGCTGGACGCGGTCGAAGACGGCTTTGGCGAAACCAAACTGTCCCGCGAAAAAGCCAAGCGTGCTGAGTGCTGGATCGTTCTGGAAGCGGCTTTCGCAGCTGAAGAAGTGGTCAAGGGCGTTATCAACGGTAAGGTTAAAGGCGGCTTCACTGTCGACGTTAACGGCATCCGTGCGTTCCTGCCAGGTTCTCTGGTTGACGTCCGTCCAGTGCGCGACACCACGCACCTGGAAGGCAAAGAGCTGGAATTCAAGGTCATCAAGCTGGACCAGAAGCGCAACAACGTTGTCGTTTCCCGCCGCAGCGTCCTGGAAGCCGAGAACAGCGCCGAGCGCGAAGCTCTGCTGGAATCCCTGCAGGAAGGTCAGCAAGTCAAAGGTATCGTCAAGAACCTCACCGATTACGGCGCATTCGTCGATCTGGGTGGCGTCGATGGCCTGCTGCACATCACCGACATGGCCTGGAAGCGCATCAAGCATCCATCTGAAATCGTCAACGTTGGCGACGAGATCGATGTAAAAGTCCTGAAGTACGATCGCGAGCGCAATCGTGTTTCCCTGGGCCTGAAGCAACTGGGCGAAGACCCATGGGTTGCTATCAAGGCTCGTTACCCGGAAGGCACTCGCGTCACCGCGCGTGTTACCAACCTGACCGACTACGGCTGCTTCGCAGAGCTGGAAGAAGGCGTGGAAGGCCTGGTACACGTTTCCGAAATGGACTGGACCAACAAGAACATCCACCCATCCAAAGTCGTTCAGGTTGGCGACGAAGTGGAAGTCATGGTTCTGGACATCGACGAAGAGCGTCGTCGTATCTCCCTGGGCATCAAGCAGTGCAAATCTAACCCATGGGAAGATTTCTCTGGCCAGTTCAACAAGGGCGACAAGATCTCCGGCACCATCAAGTCGATCACCGATTTCGGTATCTTCATTGGTCTGGACGGCGGCATCGACGGTCTGGTTCACCTGTCCGACATCTCCTGGAACGAAGTGGGCGAAGAAGCCGTACGTCGCTTCAAGAAGGGCGACGAGCTCGACACCGTGATCCTGTCTGTTGATCCAGAGCGTGAGCGCATCTCGCTGGGTATCAAGCAGCTGGAAAGCGATCCGTTCTCCGAGTACGTCACTGTCAATGACAAAGGCGCTATCGTTCGCGGTACCGTTAAAGAAGTTGACGCCAAAGGCGCCATCATCACTCTGGCCGACGACATCGAAGCTACCCTCAAAGCCTCCGAGATCAGCCGTGACCGCGTTGAAGACGCGCGTAACGTCCTGAAAGAAGGCGAAGAGATCGAAGCCAAGATCATCAGCGTTGACCGCAAGAGCCGCGTGATCAGCTTGTCCATCAAGTCGAAAGACGTTGAAGACGAGAAAGAAGCGATTCAGAGCCTGCGTAGCAAGCCTGACACCGCTGAGAACACAGGTCCTACCACTCTGGGTGACCTGCTGCGTGCTCAAATGGAAAAGCAGAACTGAGTTCTGTCTGACCATTGAAAAGGGCGACTTCGGTCGCCCTTTTTTGTGGGTGATGGTTTTGCGGGCTGCAACCCAGGGTCCTGAAGCTTCAGTCGTCGCTGCGGGCCATAAGCTCGCCAGGCCACGGTTCATGAGGCTTGGGCGCGATAATGGCCTCTTGCCTGGAAACGGCTTTCACATAAGTCGAAACATGGGCTGTTCAAAATCTTCCGGTCATGCTAAAACCTTCAAAGCGCTTTACCTAGCTGCTTGAAAAAGAAGGGAAAAATATGACGAAGTCGGAGTTGATCGAACGAATTGTCACCCATCAAGGACTGCTCTCATCCAAAGATGTGGAGCTGGCCATCAAGACGATGCTTGAGCAGATGTCGCAATGCCTTGCCACTGGCGACCGTATCGAGATACGGGGCTTTGGCAGTTTCTCCTTGCACTACCGCGCGCCCCGCGTCGGTCGCAATCCCAAGACTGGACAATCCGTCAGCCTCGACGGGAAATTCGTCCCTCACTTCAAGCCTGGAAAAGAATTGCGTGACCGGGTGAACGAAGAGGAAGAGCACGAACTCCAATAGCCGGTATGGGGGGGAGTGGGTGCTGTATGAGAAATCTAAAACGTCTGAGCTTTTTCGTAGTCGTCCTGCTGATCGTATCGGCGACGGTAGTATTCGTGCTTGAAAACCAGCAGTCTGTGACGCTGGTGTTTTTCGGATGGACTGCACCCGAGCTGTCCATTGCCGTGCCGGTTATTCTGGCGTTTCTCTTGGGTATGTTGATTGGTCCGGTAGTAGCCTTTATCTTGGGGTTCGGAAAGCGCCGTCGGCTTACGGTTCGCGGGAATCGGCAGGCTGTGCAGTAAACAATTTGCAAAACATATCGCTTGGGATGTCCTGTTCGGACATCTATCATGCCGCCCCTCCCGCAATCTCCTATTGATCAGGCTACTCTTGATACGCTTTGTTTCGTATCCGCCGTCTGGTCTTGCTCCAAATATAAAGGACTAATACATGACGACTTCTTCCCGATATTCGCAGGACGCGGACGAGATTGACTTGATCGAAGTGGCCCGGGAACTGTGGGCTCAAAAGACGTTGATTATCCTCATCACCCTTATCGTTACCGTCGCTGTCGGGGCTTACGCGTTTCTGAGCAAGCCCGTGTACGAAGCGAAACTGTTCCTGCAGCCTCCCACCTACAACAGCATCGCTGATTTCAACTATGGCCGCACCAAAGAGGCCGAACTTGATCCGTACTCGGTGAAGGATGTCTACGATGTATTCATTCGTCGTCTTCAATCCGAGTCATTGCGTCGCAAGTTCTTTGATGATGTTTATCTGCCATCACTTCCCAAAGATAAACAAGAAGGTTCCAGAGAACTGCTATACGCCGCCTTGCTGGCTGATCTGACCATTGCCCCGGTTCGAGGGTCATCAGACCGCTATGAAATCAGTGCGCGGACGAACGATCCCTCTGTAGCAGTCCAGTGGATAACGGAATACCTCAAGCGCGCGGATGACGTTGCGAAAGCCGAGATGATTCGCAACGTGACCCGCGAGGCCGAGGTCCGCGCTCGCAATATCGAGCAGCAGATCGAAACCCTGCGCATCAGCGGCAAGGAAGCTCAGGAAGACAGCATCGTGCAGTTGAAGGAAGCGCTGCGCATCGCAGAGTCGATTGGTTTGGAGAACCCGCCCCTGATCTCCGGCAATCTCTCTTCTGAAGTCTCTGCTGCCATGGACGGTCAACTGACCTACATGCGCGGTGCGAAAGCGCTGAGGGCCGAGATCAGAAATCTCGAAGAGCGCGAGTCGAACGACCCTTTTATCGAGAACCTGCGCGACCTGCAAATCAAGGCCGGCTTTTATCATGGGCTTAATGTTAACCCCGAAGATGTCGCCTTATATCGACAGGATGGCAACGTGGAAGAGCCTGATCGCCCAATTAAACCGAAGAAGGCGCTCTTGTTGTTGCTGGGTGTATTGGGTGGCGGCGTCTTGGGTGTCGTAGTCGCGATCGCCAGGTATGTTGTGAGACGCTTCCGAAGTGCGAAGAGAATAGAGTCATCACAATTGTAGGAAAATTCATTACGCATTGATGTCAAGTCTTGGAAATCCACTCGTTTGATGGCACGATGACTTCATACCTGTAGGTGGAAACATGCCGTGGCATTTCCAAGCACATCAACCGTTAGAGTTGACGCGCCTGCATTGATTGGACTGATGACAGGCGGTTGGTTTGAACAAGGCTGTTTTAGAACGCAGTGATTCTCATTTAGAGTCAATTAATCTCTTTTCTTTTCTTGAAGTGGTCTGGCAGCGCAAGTTGTCAGTCGCGCTAAGCGTTGGCGTATGCCTTATCGTTGCGTGCACTTACTTATTCCTGACCCCGTCAATGTATGAAGCCAGGACTTCAGTGCTGCCACCTTCGGCGAACGGCATAGCCGCTTTCAATGCGGGCCGGTCGGAAGAGGAAGGGGTCGTGCCTTTCACCGTTGATGACGTCTACGGCATCTTCCTGCGCAATCTGCAATCCGAAGCGTTGCGTCAGAGATTCTTCGAAGAGCTCTACCTGCCTTCGCTCAGTGCCGAGCAACGCGCGGGTTCACGCACCGCGCTGTACAGCAAGTTCATGCGGTCCATTTCGGTTGTGGCCACCGATCCAGTGGTGCGTGGGCAGAGCCTCGCACCACTTGGCCGCAACAGCGTGCGCTTCCTGCACACCAACGCGCCACAAGCAGCGCACTGGCTGCAGACCTATATCGACTGGATCGAAGAAGCGTCCAAGACCGAGATGATCCTCAACGTTTCAAGCGAGAACCAGGTGCTGGCGCGCAATATCGAATTGCAAATCGCTGGCCTGCGCGAGAGCGCGCAGTTGAACCGTCGCGACTTGCTGGCTCGTTTGAATGAGGCCTTGCGCATCGCCGAAAACATCGGCCTGGAGAACCCACCCATTATCACGGCCGGTGGGCCCTCGCGTATTTCCGCAGACATGAACGGCTCGCTTGTTTATATGAGGGGCGCCAAGGCATTGCGCGCAGAGATCGACAATCTGAAGGCGCGTACTTCCGACGATCCTTTTATCCCGAACTTGCGAGCCCTGCAGGCGCGCGCCGAATACCTGCATGCCATCCAGATCGATCCTGCCACGGTGAGGGTGTATATCGGCGATGGTGCGGTCGAGGCGCCTGAGAGACCCGTCAAACCGCGAAAAGTATTGATCGTCTGCCTCGCATTGATTCTGGGTGCCGTCATTGGCGTGCTGATCGCCAGCATTCAGCATTTGGCAGGCATGCGTCGCAGCAGATCCCTCTTCAAGTGAGCCGATACCTGGTCATACCTTGAAACGTTAAAGACAAGACGTCGCTGGCTCAGTCGCTATGCTACGTCGCCCTTTTTGAGGGCGTGGTTCTTTAAGTCTGTTGAGAGGGACTCTCATGCAATACCCGAAAATCATTCACCATGGTGCAGTCGAGGGCGTCACGGGGTCGTGTCACCAGTTGGCGCTGGACGCCGCGCTGAGCCTGTTGATTGACTGTGGGCTGTTTCAGGGTGAGGAGGCAGCGACCCAGCACCGGCTGAACCCGGAGGGCGCTTCGTTTGAAAATGTGGTTGCCTCGATCAAGGCGCTGGTCATCACCCATGTACACGCCGATCATGTAGGAAGACTTCCCGAACTACTCGCCGCCGGGTTCAAGGGCCCGATCCTTTGCAGCGAGCCATCGGCGTTACTGCTGCCAGTAGTGCTTGAAGACGCGTTCAGCATTCAGTACAGCCACGATGGCGCGCTGGTCGAGCGCGACCTTAAGCAGATCGCCGAACGCGTCATTGCACTGCCGTTCGGTCACTGGTTCGGCATCGTCGACGCCCAAGAGCTCAAATGCCGCATCAGACTTCAGCGTGCCGGGCATATTCTGGGGTCGGCGTACGTCGAATGTGACGTTGAGTACCCGCTGGAAAACCGGAGCAAGCGGATCGTATTCTCGGGTGATCTGGGAGCATCGGACACGCCGATCCTGCCGAGTCCGATGTCACCCGAGCGCGCCGACACGCTGGTGCTGGAAAGCACCTATGGTGATCGCCTGCATGAAGACCGCAGCACGCGGCATGAGCGCCTCGAGAAGGTGATCGAACAGGCGCTCGCCGATCAGGGCACGATCCTTATCCCCGCATTCAGTCTGGGGCGTACGCAGGAGCTGCTCTACGAAATCGAAGATATTCTCCACCGTAAAGCCATTCCCGTTAGCGTGGCGGCCAAGAGCGAAACGACGCAAGCGGGCGGAATGGGCGTTGACTGGCCAACCCTTCCGATCATCCTCGACTCGCCATTGGCGACCAGGCTGACCGCGGTGTACGAGGGACTTGCCGATTACTGGGACGAAGAAGCAACCCTTCGTGCGGCTGGTGGGCGAAACCCGCTCAATTTCAAACAGCTGATCAAGGTCGAGACGCATGCCGACCATTTGCAGGTAGTCAATTACCTGACCAGCACCCGCAGACCCGCTATCGTGATTGCGGGCAGCGGCATGTGCTCCGGCGGTCGCATTGTCGACTACCTCAAAGCCATGCTCGGTGACCCGAGGCATAATGTCGTATTCGTGGGTTATCAGGCCAAAGGCACGCCCGGCGCCTCGATTCAAAAGCATGGGCCGCAAGGCGGTTATGTCGAGCTTGATCGAGAGCGTTACGACATTCATGCGGGAATCACGACATTGGGCGGATATTCTGCACACGCCGATCAGCAGGGTTTGGTAAAGTTCGTGACTGAAATGTCACAGTGGCCGTCCGAAATCCGGCTTGTCCACGGCGAGCCACAAGCAAGGAAGGCATTACGCAGCGTGCTGATGAGGAAATACGAACTCAAGCGCATGCCGTTGATTATCGAATAAGCGGTCCTCCAACGATCTGCCTGGATGAAATCTGCCAGGCAGACGGACCGACTCAAGACGCATCAGCCAGCAGTAAGGCCGCAATGCGATGGACGCATACGCAAGCGGTGACAGGAGATGGATATTTTAAGCGTTACCAGTGCCCCACGTCAGATACCGCAGGAAAGCTGGTATCTGGTGCAATGCAAGCCTCGTCAGGACGCGCGTGCTCAAGACAACCTGCTTCGTCAGGGCTATGAGTGTGTTCGGCCCATGTGTGTGCGCCAGGAAGTGGTCAAGGGATCCATGCAGTCCCTTTCCGAATCGCTTTTTCCGGGTTATCTGTTCATCAACCTTCCATACGACACCAGTTGGGCGCCTTTGCGCTCGACTCGCGGCGTGGCCCGTATCGTCAGCTTTGGCGGTAAGCCACTGGCCGTTCGCGCATCGTTGGTCGCCGAGTTGAAGAACCGGGTGATCGATACGACGGCTGCGCCGCTGAAGGCGGGCGTAACCGTGAAATTCCAGCACGAAGAGTACGCAGATCTCGACGCCGTTTTCCTCGGGAAGGACGGCGAGGAGCGTGTGATTCTGCTGATCAATATTTTGAACCGCCAGCAACAGGTCAGTGTGCCGCTGGCGAGCATAGCGTTGGGCTAAACCGGGCCGGCTTGTCGTCGGCCAGACAATCAGAAGCTGCGTTTTCAGGAAACGAACGTTAAATCCTGGGGCGGTAGCGTGTCCGAAGAGACCTATGACCAAGAATACAGACCTGCTGCTCACCCATTCGCCCCTTGCCCGACGTTCATGGGAATCTTTGCGATGATGTCAGCAAGTTATCGAAGACTTCTGAGCGTGGCGCTCCGCAGTTTGACGCTCGGCTGCAAATTTGTGCTCGTCTTTTTTTTGGCCCGGTTGCTGAATCCTGAGGACCTCGGGTTATACGGCTTGATGGTCGTGACTGTCAGTTATGCACTGTATGTGTTGGGTTTTGATTTCTACACCTACACGACCCGAGAACTCTTGAAATATGATCGGAGTCGTTGGGGCGAATTTTTGAAGTCTCAAGTTGCACTGACAGCAGTGCTGTACGCATTGGCGATGCCTGGGCTATCCATCTTGTTCTATCAAGACCTGTTGCCTTGGGCATTATTGAGCTGGTTTTTTGCTCTGTTGGTGTTGGAACATCTCAATCAGGAACTCAGCAGATTGCTCGTAGCAGTTTCAGAGCAATTAACTGTCAGCGTGATGCTGTTCGTCAGGTCAGGCGCCTGGGCGATTTTGGTGACGGCCTTGATGTATTACGACGAGGATTATCGTACGTTGCCAGTAGTGCTGGGCGCTTGGCTGATTGGTGGTGGAGTGGCTATGGTGATCGCCCTCCATAAGCTTTCGCGGCTGAATATCGGAGGCTGGCGGGCCGACGTTGATTGGCGTTGGATTGCGACAGGCTTGAAGGTAGCGGTTCCTTTGGTGATCGCGACCTTAGCGCTGAGAGGAATATCGACGGTTGACAGGTATTGGTTCGAACACACCGCTGGGCTGCGCTATTTAGGTGCCTATGTATTGTTTGGCGGCCTAAGTGCCGCTTTGATTTCCTTTTTAGATGCAGGGGTTTTTTCCTTCATTTATCCGAATCTTATCAAGTTGCATCACGAGAAAAAAGTTAACGAATTTAATGATGAACTGAAAAAATTAATGATACATACCGTTTTTGTCAGTCTGGCGTTTTCTATCATCGCTTTTTTGGCGATAGATCCAATGCTGGAGTGGCTAGGAAAAGACGTATATATACAGCAGCGCGATCTTTTTCCGTGGATACTGGCCGGGACCGTGTTGAGTGGTTTGAGTATGATTCCCCATTACGGTCTTTATGCTAAGGGGATTGACGCGCCGATCATCAAAAGTCACCTAGTGGGGTTCGTAGTGTTCTGCGGATCGGCGTGGATTTTGGTGGACCAACTTGGTGCGCTCGGAATTCCTGTTGCGGTGTGCGTGGCGCAAATGATGATCCTTTGCTGGAAAACGCTGAGTTTCGTACTGCAACATAATATGTTGTCGTCTAGAATTTATTAAGTATGTAAGGAAGTGGATATGTTCACTAACAAAACCATCCTCATTACCGGTGGTACTGGTTCGTTCGGCAACACCTTTGTTCCGATGACCCTAGCAAAATACAATCCGAAAAAGATAATCATTTTTTCTCGCGATGAAATGAAGCAGTGGGATATGGCGAAAAAGTTCGCTGGGGATCCACGTGTTAGATTTTTTATTGGTGATGTCCGTGATAAGGATCGCTTGTACAGAGCGTTGGACGGCGTTGATTATGTCGTTCATGCCGCTGCAACCAAGATCGTTCCAACAGCCGAGTATAATCCGTTCGAATGCATCAAAACCAATATCAACGGCGCAATGAATCTGATTGACGCCTGTATCGATAAGGGCGTGAAGCGAGTGGTAGCGCTGTCTACTGACAAGGCCAGTAGCCCGATCAACTTATACGGTGCCACTAAACTTGCGTCCGACAAAATGTTCGTAGCAGGCAACTCTTACGCCGGCGGACATGATACTCGGATGGCGGTAGTGCGGTACGGCAATGTCATGGGATCAAGGGGCTCGGTTATTCCTTTCTTCATGTCAGTGAAAGACACAGGCGAAGTTCCAATCACCGATGCGCGAATGACGCGCTTCATGATCTCGCTGGAGGAGGGAGTAGAGCTGGTCTGGCATGCGTTCGAAGATATGGAGGGAGGCGAAATCTACGTCAAGAAAATACCGTCCATGAAAGTTACGGATCTTGCGCGTGTTGTTGCTCCAAATGCCAGTCAAAAGATCGTCGGTATTCGCCCCGGGGAAAAGCTGCACGAGCAGATGATCAGTGCAGAAGATGCTTATTATACGTACGAATACCCTGAGCACTTCAAAATTCTACCCGTCATCAATGAATGGGCTAGCTGCCCAACCAGAATAAAAGATGGGAAGAAAGTCCCCGAAGGATTTGTTTATTCGAGCGATAACAACAGTGAGTGGATGACTGACGAAGATTTGCAGCGATGGATTGAAGCGAATGAAGGAAAAATAGGGAGTATTTAAGAATGATTCCATATGGCCGGCAGGATATCACGCAGGCGGACATCGATAGCGTTGTTGAGGTGTTGCAATCTGACTTCCTGACGCAGGGACCCAAGGTTCCAGAATTCGAGGCCCGCGTGGCGAGGCATGTGGGCGCGAAATATGCCCTCGCTGTTAACAGTGCAACTTCCGCCCTGCATATTGCCTGTCTGGCCTTGGACCTGGGTCCGGGAGATCGGTTGTGGACGTCGCCCGTGACCTTCGTAGCATCCGCGAATTGTGGTGTTTATTGCGGGGCGAGCGTCGACTTCGTCGATATCGATCCGAAAACGTACAATATTTGCCCAAACGCATTGAGCCTTAAGCTGGAAGATGCAGCTCGCGAAGGAAAACTGCCGAAGGTACTGGTCGTCGTGCACCTTTGCGGCCAATCTTGTGATATGCAAGCGATACATGCTTTGGCGATGCGCTACAGTTTCAAGGTAATAGAGGATGCATCTCACGCAATTGGCGGCAAGTATAAAGGTCATTTTATAGGTGGTTGCCAATACAGTGATATCACGGTATTCAGTTTTCACCCTGTGAAGATTGTTACCACAGCCGAGGGCGGCTTGGTGCTGACCAATAGCGCAGCGCTTTCGGGAAGGATGGAGCTGCTGCGAAGTCACGGTATTACGCGCAATCCAGACCTAATGGAAGAGGCCAGTCCTGCTCCTTGGTATTATGAGCAGATCGATCTAGGCTACAATTATCGGATGACTGAATTGCAGGCCGCGTTGGGAATCAGTCAACTGGACCGCCTCGATGAATATGTCAGTAAGCGGCACGCTCTTGCAGCTCGGTATGATGACTTGCTTGCCTCGCTCCCGGTAGTAACGCCTTGGCAGCATCCTGAAAGCTATTCCGGCTTTCATCTCTACGTAATACGCCTTCAGTTAGATCAAATATCAAAAAGCCGCCTGGAGGTGTTCCGTTCTCTGCGCGCCCAAGGCATTGGTGTAAACGTGCACTACATTCCTGTGTATAAACAGCCTTACTATAAGCAAATGGGATTCAGCGGCGAGGACTTTCCCGAGTCTGAGGCCTATTATGAGGAAGCGATTAGCCTCCCGCTTTTCCCAACGATGTCTGAAGTCGACCAGGATACTGTAATCGCAGCTCTACATCAGGCGTTGCTGTGATGAGACTGGCCGTCATTCCTGCCCGCGGAGGAAGTAAGCGAATTCCTCGTAAGAACATCAAGGAGTTTGGTGGTAAACCTCTAATTGCTTGGTCCATCGAAGCTGCGTTAAAGAGTAAATGCTTTGATCGGGTGATAGTGTCCACTGACGACGTCGAAATCAGCAATGTTGCTAAAAACTATGGGGCAGACGTCCCCTTCATCAGGCCTGAAAATCTTTCCGACGATTTCACTGGAACGATCCCGGTTATCCAGCACGCAATCCAATCGCTTTCCAGCGACGGCACCGATTTCCAAGAAGTATGTTGTTTATACGCGACTGCTCCTTTCGTCAGACCTGACGACATCAGTCGCGGGCTGCACGAGCTGAACTTATCCGATGCGTCGTATGCGTTTTCCGTTACGAAATACCCGTTTCCTATTCAGCGCGCGGTCAGGCTGAATGAAGAAGGTCGTGTACAAATGTTTAGCCCGGAAATGTTCAGCGTCCGGTCTCAAGATTTGGAAGAGGCTTATCATGATGCGGGCCAATTTTACTGGGGAAAAACTCAAGCTTGGCTTCGAGGAACCCACATCTTTTCAGTGGAATCAGTGCCTGTTCATCTTCCGATGCATCTCGTTCAAGATATTGATACCGAGGAAGACTGGATCCGGGCAGAGTGGATGTTCAAGGCGTTCGCATTAGCCTCCGGAGAGAATTAACCCGCCGCAGCTTCCGTCAGCTATCTGACAATAGGGGAGCGCGCGGTCTGAATGTTTGGGGAGATGATTGTGGAAAATAGCAGCGGCAGCGTTTATAAGCTCAGACTGATGGGTGATGAACATCTCGACCTGGTTTTGGGTTGGCGTAATCATCCGGAAGTTCGGCGTTACATGTATACCCAGCATCTTATCAGCATGGAAGAGCATCAAGCTTGGTTTAAACGCGCTTGTGCAGATGACGCGAAATGTCTTCTAATCTTCGAAAAGCTGGGAAAGCCCATCGGTTTTCTCAACTTTTCGCTCCAAGGCAAGGGAAGGGTGGCGGACTGGGGTTTTTATATGGACCCCGACCATCAGAAAGGCGATGGCCGGCATCTTGGCTTAGAGGGATTGCGTTACGGGTTTGATAATTTAAAATTGCATAAAATATGTGGCCAAGCGCTTGAATACAATAACGCCTCCATCGGGTTTCATGAGTATTTAGGGTTCGTACAGGAAGGTTGTTTGCGAAGTCATGCATTTGATGGCAAGGAATATAATTCTGTAATATGCTTCGGACTCCTGGCCGAAGAATGGGCCAGTGACAAGGTTAAGGTATGAAGACTCCTACGATTAAGATCAATGGTCGCTGCATCGGAAGTAATGAGCCGCCTTACATTATTGCAGAATTGTCGGCGAACCATAACGGTAATATTGAGACCGCAAAGGCTATTATTAGAGAGGCTAAGCTGGCAGGCGCTGACGCTGTAAAATTACAGACGTATACCGCTGATACCATCACGCTTAAATCCGACGGTCCTGACTTCCAAATTCGAGGCGGTTTATGGGATGGCAGAACGCTCTATGATCTATATCAAGAAGCCCATATGCCATGGGATTGGCATCGGCCCCTTTTTGAATTTGCACGAAGTTTGGATATCACGATTTTCAGTTCGCCATTTGACAAAACTGCGATCGATCTTCTTGAAGATCTTAATACCCCTGCTTACAAAATTGCTTCATTCGAAGCGATCGACTTGCCACTGATCAGATACGCCGCGTCCACCGGGAAACCCATGATTATCTCGACGGGGATGGCTGATGCTGAAGAGATATCTGAGGCGATCAGTGCTGCACAGGAGGGGGGCTGTACAGAGCTTGCCATTTTGCACTGCGTGAGTGGATATCCAGCTCCGGCTGCTGACTATAATCTTCATACTATTTCGGATATGAGGAAGAGGTTTGGCTTGGTAACGGGGTTGTCGGACCATACACTGGATAACACAACTGCGATAACCAGCGTTGCTCTAGGTGCGTCGATCATTGAGAAGCACGTGACGCTAGATCGAAACAACGGTGGCCCCGACGACTCGTTTTCTCTACAGCCTGCGGAGCTGGCGGCGCTTTGCCGTGACACTAAGACCGCCTGGAGCGCTTTGGGGAGCATCGACTATGGGCGAAAGTCCAGTGAGGTCGGAAATGTGCAGTTCCGGCGGTCACTGTACTTTGTTAAAGCACTTAAAGCTGGGTCCGTAATTACAGAAGACTCTATCCGGAGCGTTAGGCCTGGATTTGGCGCGTCTCCCAAATTGCTTGATAAAATTCTGGGCTGTACAGTGACCCGTGATGTTTTAATCAATACTCCGGTGCTACTCGATGAGCTCGACTTTAGTTAAGAAAAATATTAGATCGTTATTACAGCACTCGCCTGTGTCGCTGCAATTAGCCATCGCGGACCTGTTCTGGATGTTATGGGAGTCTAAGCTTCAGCTTTATCGGGCAAATCGTCTCCGCAAGCGAGGGATGGCAGAATTCAAGATGTCCGAGGAGCAGACCGCTAAGTCGGAATGTCATATTCTCGCATCAGGTTGGAGTCTGAATTATACTTTCAACACAATTCCCCGGTCTGCCGCTTATGTGATTGGTTTCAACTATTCGTTTTTGAAATGTCCTGACCCGGACATTCACTTTATAGAATGTGCCTCTCATAAGGATAAACGCTTTATCCAAGCAACAACGTGGATTTACTCTGGCCTGAAAAAATCAAAGGCGTTTGATCGTTCTAAGATTGTCTTTAAAAATATATCCGAATTAAAAAATTCGCATAACATGATAGCAGGGCTTTACAGTGATAATGGACTGTTTATGCAAGATCGCCATTTTCGGATATTTAGCCCGCAAGGTGTGCCGCATATTCTGAAGAAAGCTCTGGCTGAACGCAGTGTCTTGCCCCAGGCGGTCTCTAGCGTAATCAGCATGATATTCCTTGCTCGAAACATGGGGTTCAAGAATATCGTTATTCACGGTCTGGATTTCGGCGGGCCGCATTTTTATGGCAGCAGCCCAGAGGCAATGATTTTTGACGATGCGGCGGACATTGGGTTGGTCCCTCTTTCGGATGAGATGGTAACGCCACACAAAACGGCGATAGGAGAGAGCGGAGTGGGAACGCGCACTCTTCTAATCGAGCTGAAGCGCTCATTGGAACAGGAGGGCGTGACTTTGCTTTCGGCCTCGAAGGTATCCCCCTCGTCTGAACTATTGGGAGTTTGGGTTCCCGAAGGTGCTGGGGTCGATAATGCGTCATAATATTTTGGCGAGATTCATATATCTCACTATGCTATGCCTGAGCTGTGCTTACGTTGGGTTGTGTGCAGCAGCGTTTTATTATGGTGACCTCGCATTGAGGACAAGCGTTGTAATAGTCGGTACACTAATTTTTTTTATGATGCTTGCTAACCGAGGAAGAAGACTCGGGCAGCCTTTTGTATGCACCATCTTGGTATTCTTATGTATCTTTGGATTTTCGTGGCTTAATTCTGAAGAAACCTCATTTCGAAGCGTGTTCACAGTGTTTATACTTTTGGGGTGCTTTGGCGTCGCTTGGTTCACCTTGGACTACGAAAAGACTGCCGTATTTTTTGAATACCCTTTTTACTTGATGCTTGCCTTTAGCCTGTATCTCATCGTTGTAGAGGGGTATGGCCCATCTCAGTTTAATAACCTGTTGGAAGGTTCTAGCAGGAACGTCTATTCAGGCGCGCTGATAGCGCTTGCAAGCGGATACATTTATTCTCGTGTTTTAACAGGCAAGGTTATAGCGCTGTGGCCTTTGTTTTTGGTCGTCGTTATAAGCATTCCTCTGTATAGTCGCAATGGGCTTGTAATTTCGGTCCTTCTATTTTCTTTCGTATTAATCAAGCGTAGTCCCATAGCGGCAGCGGTGTGTGCTTTTCTTTCAATGGTTGCCGTCGCTTTGTTCTGGAGCCAGATAATGGACGCCGTTATGGTGGACACTAATCTTGGTGCGGGGCTCACAAGTGATCGTTTCAAAATTGCAGGCGATTTCCTTGCGCATTTAAACTTCCTGAATGTTCTCAAAGGTACAGACTTGAGCCAAGTCGACGCTGTCGTCGATTTCGGTGGGAACCCTCACAATGCTTACATTAGACTGCAGTCATTTTATGGAGCTGCTCTGTTACCCTTTCTTGTAGTGGTGTTTGTGTCGCTAATCCAACTTCTGGTAGATAAAAAATATCTTCTGGCTTTTGTTCTTTTTTTATATTTGTTTAGAGCCTATTTCGATATTTTTTATTTATTCAATCTTTTCGATTTCCTCGTTTTCCCATTGGTTTTTCATTGGTACTTCCGTAGGTATCTGAACCAGTCTCGTAATAGTGGTGACGCGCTTTTGAGGTCTTGAGGCTCTCTTTAGCTAGTTGGCGAAAATAAACTCCAAGGTTAACTCTTCATGAAAAAAGCTTTAATTACCGGTATTACTGGCCAAGACGGCTCCTACCTAGCTGAGCTGCTGTTAGAAAAGGGCTACGAAGTTCACGGCATCAAGCGCCGTGCATCTTCATTCAATACCCAGCGGGTCGATCATATCTACCAAGACCCACACATCGACAATCGCAATTTCGTGCTTCACTACGGCGATTTAACTGATTCGTCAAACCTCACCAGGATCATCCAGGAGGTGGCTCCTGATGAGGTTTACAATCTCGGCGCTCAATCGCACGTTGCGGTCAGTTTCGAGTCGCCCGAATACACTGCCGATGTGGATGCCATGGGCACGTTGCGTATTCTGGAAGCGATTCGACTCCTGGGGCTTGAGAAAAAAACTCGGTTTTATCAGGCCTCGACTTCTGAGTTGTACGGCTTGGTGCAGGAAACACCGCAGAAAGAAACCACTCCCTTCTATCCAAGGTCTCCCTACGCAGTCGCAAAGCTCTATGCGTACTGGATTACGGTCAATTACCGTGAGTCCTACGGCATGTTTGCGTGCAATGGCATTCTGTTCAACCATGAGTCGCCACGTCGGGGAGAGACGTTTGTAACCAGAAAGATCACCCGAGCGCTTGCCAACATCTCTCAAGGTTTGGAGCCGTGTCTGTATCTGGGCAATATGGATGCGCTGCGTGATTGGGGGCATGCGAAGGATTATGTACGCATGCAGTGGATGATGCTTCAACAAGACACCCCTGAGGACTATGTGATCGCGACCGGTGTGCAGCACTCGGTGCGCGACTTCGTACGGTGGTCCGCGGCTGAATTGGGCATTGTTCTTAGATTCGAAGGAACAGGTGTTGACGAAGTCGGTATCGTGGACAGCGTAGACAGGGCCATTTCGACAGTCCTGAATGTGGGAGACGTCATCGTCCGCGTTGACCCCCGCTATTTCCGTCCGGCAGAAGTCGAAACATTGCTGGGGGATCCTTCAAAAGCGAAAGAAAAGCTTGGCTGGACCCCTGAGATCACCGTTCAGGAAATGTGCGCGGAAATGGTCAGGGAAGACTTGAAGGCAGCCCAACGGCATGCCCTGCTGAAGTCCCACGGCCACGAAATTCCCGTATCTGTGGAGAATTGAGATGGCTATGGAAACGTCAGCGAAGGTTTTTGTCGCCGGACATAAGGGGATGGTCGGGTCCGCGATCGTCCGCCAATTGAAGAAGCTTGGGTACACGAACATCGTCTGCGCTGGGCGTGATGAAGTAGATTTTCTCAATCAGAATGCGGTCAACGAATACTTCGGCGCGCATTCGTTTGATCAAGTTTATCTGGCTGCTGCAAAGGTGGGGGGGATTCACGCCAATAACGTCATGCCCGCCGACTTTATCTATCAAAACCTCATGATCGAGGCAAACATCATCCAGGCCGCGCATTTGTCTGGTGTGCAAAAGCTGTTGTTTCTCGGGTCGTCCTGCATCTATCCCCGTGATGCTGAACAACCTATGAAAGAAGACGCGCTATTGACCGGCGTGCTGGAGCCTACCAATGAGCCGTACGCGATCGCGAAGATTGCAGGCATCAAGTTATGTGAAAGTTACAATCGCCAGTTTGGGCGTGACTACCGAAGCGTGATGCCAACGAACCTCTATGGCCCCAACGACAATTTTCATCCTGAAAACAGCCACGTTATCCCTGCACTGCTGAGAAGATTTCATGAGGCTGTGTCGGAGAATGTAGCTGAGGTGGTGATCTGGGGAAGCGGTAAACCGATGCGCGAGTTTCTCCACGTTGACGACATGGCCGCAGCCAGCGTGCATGTCATGGAGCTGCCTTCCGATGTCTATGCCACACACACACAACCCATGCTTTCCCACATCAACGTTGGCACAGGGGAAGATTGCACGATCAGGGAGTTGGCCGAGACCGTTGCTCAGGTAACCGGCTTTCGCGGCAACCTGGTTTTCGACAGCACTAAACCTGATGGGACGCCTCGTAAGCTGATGGATGTCAGTCGTCTACAACGCTTGGGGTGGAAGTCCAGCATCAGTCTGGAAGCAGGCCTGGCAGATGCTTACCGTTGGTTCGTAGAGCATCGTCTTGAGGCGAGAAGCTGACGTTTGCATCCCCCGGAATTCAGCTCATTTTAAAGTCACCAG
This sequence comes from Pseudomonas sp. efr-133-TYG-103a, assembly GCF_030209235.1. Taxonomy (NCBI): domain Bacteria; kingdom Pseudomonadati; phylum Pseudomonadota; class Gammaproteobacteria; order Pseudomonadales; family Pseudomonadaceae; genus Pseudomonas; species Pseudomonas sp. efr-133-TYG-103a. Next base: position 68,408 of record NZ_JARVSK010000019.1, on the reverse strand, counting down.
CAGCGTTAACCCTGCATCCGTGTGAAGGATTGCACAATGTTTTATCCGGTAATTTTGGCGGGTGGCTCTGGCTCCAGGCTCTGGCCACAGTCGCGGCATTTGAACCCAAAGCAGTTTTTACCTCTGGTCGATCCCGAAGTATCAATGCTGCAATCGACGGTGGGTCGGCTGACTGGCTGTACGTTCGGTTCGCCGATCGTGATTTGCAATGAAGAGCATCGCTTTCTTGCAGCTGAACAGCTGAGGCATCTCAAAGGGATCCACGCGCATATTTTGCTTGAGCCACAGGGTAGAAACACCGCCCCAGCGGTAGCATTGGCAGCGTTGCACGCCTTGGAGTTCGAAGATGACCCGACGCTTCTCGTTCTGCCGGCGGATCATTTCATAGGAGACGTGAGCGCTTTCCACTCCAGCCTGGCTGAAGCTGAGCAGCTTGCCGATAATGGAAAGCTTGTTACTTTTGGAATCGTGCCGACCTACGCAGAGACTGGATATGGGTATCTCAAATGCGGGGAGCGTTCTACGAACGGCAGTTACCGGTTAGATCAATTCGTTGAAAAACCGGATCGCCAGCACGCTGAAGAGTTCGTTAGCAAGGGCGGTTACTACTGGAACAGTGGCATGTTCATGTTCAAGGCACGTCGATATCTGGCGGAGCTGGATGTACATGCGCCTGCTATCGCTTCAGCATGTCGGGCCTCAATGGCCAGCGCTCGAAAAGATCTGGATTTCGTGCGCATTGGTGTCGATGCTTTCGTGAGGTGCAAAAGCGACTCGATCGATTATGCCGTCATGGAGCACACCCAAGATGCGGTTGTTCTGCCGCTGAATGCTGGCTGGAGCGACATCGGATCTTGGTCAGCGCTGTGGGATATTGGCGAGAAAGACAGCGCCAATAATGTCGTGGTAGGCGATGTGGTCACCGAAGCGAGCAAGAACAGCTATATCAGCGCCAATCATCGCCTCGTGGCCACGCTCGGCGTTGATAACCTGATCATCGTGGAGACGAAAGACGCGGTGCTGGTCGCCCAGAAGGACTGCGTTCAGGATGTTAAGCGCATCGTCGCACAGCTTGAGGAAAAAGGTCGTCAGGAACACCTTGAACACAGAGAGGTGTACCGGCCGTGGGGCGTGTATGACTCTATTGATCAGGGCCCCCGATACCAGGTTAAAAGAATCACCGTCAACCCAGGCGCGAAGCTTTCCGTACAGAAGCATCATCATCGTGCGGAACACTGGATTGTCGTGAGCGGTACTGCGCAAGTGACCAATGGTGAAGATACCTATCTGGTCACTGAGAATCAGTCGACCTACATTCCAATTGGGCAGATCCACGCGCTTGAAAATCCGGGCGTCATTCCCCTTGAGTTAATTGAAGTTCAGTCCGGCTCTTATCTGGGAGAGGATGATATCGTTCGTTTCGAAGATAAATACGGCCGGGTAAAAGGTTAAGCATTTGAAAATTTCTATAATTACAGTTTGCTACAACAGCGCGGCGACTATTCGCGATACAATCGAGTCCGTCCTGGCGCAGAGTTATCCTGATATTGAATATATTGTTGTGGACGGCGCATCGAAGGATGCCACCGTTTCTATCGTGGGCGAGTACGAAGGGCGAATAGCGAAATTCATCAGCGAGCCCGATAAGGGAATCTACGATGCGATGAATAAGGGGGTCGCGCTCGCCACGGGTGATTACGTCGGGATCTTGAACTCTGATGACGTTTTCAAGGATGCCAGTGTCATTGCTTTACTGGCCGAAGAATTGAAGCGTCTACCTGATATCGGCGCCGTGTACGCAGATCTTGTATTCGTCGAGAGAACCAACACCGATGCCGTCACGCGCACCTATTCTTCTGCTGGCTTTTCCCCATGGAAAATACGCTTTGGCTTCATGATTCCTCATCCTACCTTCTATGCGCGCCGCGAATTATTTTCGAAGTTGGGTCATTACAAGATTAATTACCGCGTCTCGGCTGACTTTGAATTGATGGCGAGGTTTATGTCGAAGGGCGTCACAATGGCGCGGATACCGGCGACGTTTGTGAAAATGCGCGATGGTGGCATCAGTACCACAGGATTTTGGTGGCGCGTGCACCAGAATATGGAGATCGTCAGAGCGTGCAGGGAAAACGGGATCTACACCAACCTGGCAATGATCGCGTTAAAGGTGCCCTTTAAGCTGGCAAGCTATCTAAAGCGCTGATGCTTGGTTTTTGCCCTCGGATGGAGTCCTTGGTACATGGGTGCGTTATCGTGAAAGTGTTATGGCTATCGGCGCTGGTCGTTTTTCTGTTCTCCGTTATTTTGACCTGGCTCTTGCGAATGTATGCGCTGCGAAACAGCGTGATCGATATTCCGAATGAGCGCAGTTCGCACAGTGTTCCTACCCCTCGTGGCGGCGGGGTGGCTATCGTCATCTCCTTTATGGCGGTGCTGCCTTACCTCTGGTATTCAGAGCTATTGCAGTTCTCAGATATGTGCGGGTTGCTTGGCGCAGGCGGCGCTTTGGCGATCCTGGGTTTTCTTGATGATCACGGGCATATCGCTGCTCGCTGGCGTCTAGCCGGGCACTTCATTGCTTCAGGATGGATTCTGTTCTGGCTTGGAGGCTTGCCAGCCATCGAGATGTTCGGCACCCGCTTTGACTTGGGGTGGATCGGAACCGTTTTGGGTGCTTTTTATATTGTCTGGCTGCTCAATCTCTATAATTTCATGGACGGTATTGACGGCCTCGCCAGTGTTCAAACCATTACTACATGCGTTGGCGCCTGCGTTTTGTATTTCTGGATTGGCGAGAACAAGCTCATCCCCACCTCACTGCTTTTAGCCGTCAGTGCAGGTGGATTTTTGTGTTGGAATTTTCCGCCGGCCCGGATTTTCATGGGTGATGCGGGGAGCGGGTTCCTCGGCATTGTGCTGGCGGCGCTGTCACTCCAGGCCAGCCAGAACAACCCTGATTTTCTGTGGGCCTGGTTAATTCTGTTAGGTGTGTTCATCGTCGACGCGACTTTCACCCTCATGCGCAGACTCCTTCGCGGTGAGCGTGTTTATGAAGCCCATCGCACCCATGCCTATCAATATGCTTCCCGCCAGCACAAGGCGCATTTGCCGGTGACTCTCACCGTGCTGCTGATCAACGTACTTTGGTTGTTTCCATGGGCGGCTGCTGTGGTGCTGTTCAAACTTGACGGTCCTGTTGCTTTGTTGGTCGCCTATGCTCCACTGGTCGCACTGGCAATCAGATACAATGCTGGAACGCCTGAGCGCGTCTAACGCAAGGTTACCGGGCTTTTTTTAAAGGGCTGTCGTTTTTTCTGGAGAGTTTTGAGGCGTAGGATGATGGATAAATTGAAGGCTTATTTGTTGAGCTTGACCCGTCGCCAAAAACGATTTTTACAAGTCCTGGTCGATGTCGCTCTGGTGTGGCTGGCGCTTGAGATGGCGTTCATCGTCAGGTTAGGCATTGAAAACCCGTGGATGCCCCTGACGCAGCATCGTTGGTTGTTTCTCACTGCACCGATAGTTGCACTGCCATTCTTCATCAGGATGGGAATGTATCGTGCTGTGCTGCGGTATTTCGGCAATGATGCGCTTATCACGATCATCAAAGCGGTGAGTCTGTCCTCACTGACACTGTCGCTGATTGTCTACTGGAACAACCAACATATTCCGGTCGTACCGCGCTCCATTATTTTCAATTACTGGTGGCTTAGCCTGATTTTGATAGGCGGGCTGCGCCTTGCCATGCGCCAGTATTTTCTCGGTGACTGGTTTTCCGCGACGCGTCACGTACCGTTCGTACCTCGTCATGATTCACTTCCCAGGGTCGCAATCTATGGGGCAGGGGCTGCTGGTAATCAGTTGGTCGCGGCTTTGAGGATGGGCAGACTGATGCGCCCGGTTGCATTCATCGATGACGATCCGACGATTTCCAACCGCGTTATATCCGGACTGCAGGTCTACAAGCCCAAGCATATTCAACAGATGCTGGATGTCACCGGGGCACAAGAAATACTGCTTGCAGTCCCATCATGTACCCGGACGAGACGCAGAGAGATTCTTGGTTTTCTCGAGCAATTCCCGCTGCATGTTCGCAGCGTTCCCGGATTTATGGATCTCGCCAGCGGGCGAGTGAAGGTCGACGATATTCAGGAAGTCGACATCGCTGATTTGTTGGGCCGCGATCCTGTACCTGCGCAAGCTGACCTTCTGGAGCGCTGCATCAGGGACAAAGTCGTGATGGTCACCGGCGCAGGTGGCTCCATTGGCTCGGAGTTGTGCCGTCAGATTCTTTCGATCGGTCCCGCTACGCTGTTGCTGTTTGATCACAGCGAATTCAACTTGTACAGCATCCTCTCGGAGCTTGAACTGCGCACGCGTCGAGAATCGCTGCAGGTCACAATTCTGCCCATTTTGGGCACTATCCGTAATGCGCCAAAGTTGCTGGACGTGATGAAAACGTGGCGGGTGGAAACTGTGTACCACGCCGCCGCGTACAAACATGTGCCTATGGTCGAGCACAACATCGCTGAGGGTGTGCTCAACAATGTCATAGGAACGCTGAACACAGCGCAATCTGCGTTACAGGCGGGCGTTGCTAACTTCGTGTTGATCTCGACGGATAAGGCCGTCAGACCTACCAATGTCATGGGAGGCACAAAACGGCTAGCCGAACTTGTCCTGCAGGCGCTCAGCAAGGAAGCTGCTCCGGTCATGTTCGGGGAACCGTCGAACGTGGCCAGGGTGAACAAGACGCGATTCACGATGGTGCGTTTCGGTAATGTTCTAGGATCCTCCGGATCGGTCATTCCACTGTTCCACCGGCAGATAAAATCCGGGGGACCCGTCACCGTGACTCATCCGAACATCACGCGTTATTTCATGACCATTCCGGAAGCAGCGCAGCTGGTTATTCAAGCTGGGTCAATGGGCCTGGGTGGTGATGTGTTTGTCCTGGACATGGGCGAGCCCGTGAAGATAGTCGAGTTGGCTGAGAAAATGGTTCACCTGTCAGGGCTCAGCATATGCTCCGAACAAAATCCTCATGGCGACATCGAGATCGAGTTCACCGGTTTGCGCCCCGGAGAAAAACTCTACGAAGAGCTTTTGATCGGGGATAACGTGGTGCCAACTCGACACGCGATGATTATGAGTGCACACGAAGACTTTCTTACCTGGGATGTACTTAAAGCGAGATTGTCTGAGTTGCTCGCAGCTACTGGAGTGGATGATTACGGCAGGGTCCGTTCGATATTGCGCGAAACAGTGAGCGGCTACACCCCAGAAGGGGAAATCGTCGACTGGATTCATATGGCAAGAAAACCAAAGGTCTGAGACGTTTCAGATTTTTCAGGTGGTCAGCGCTGCCGTAAGCGACGCCCTGTTCCTTTACCTGACGCAAGCCCAGGCCTTTCCGGCCTGAGCCGCGCTGTATTCCTCGGCCCGCCCAGAAAAATTTCCACCCCCCAGTTAACAAATCCCGTTTTCCACTGCCTAACCCTCGCCTCCGGACTGAAGTGCGCGAGGGATGCGTGTGGCCTGTCGTTTGGGCTGCTTCATACTGAACGGAACCCGTGGGTTCTTTGCATATAGGTTTTTAGACATGAATTCCGTCTATCCCGCTATTCAGACCCGCTGTTTCAAAGCTTATGACATCCGTGGCCAGGTCCCCACCGATCTGGACGACGACATTGCCTACCGTATCGGGCGGGCATTGGTGCTGGAGTTGGGTGCGAAAAATATCGTGGTGGGCCGCGACATGCGTCTCGAAAGCCCGCCGCTGGCTCAGGCGTTGATGAAAGGCATTCAGGATGCCGGCGCGGATGTCATCGACATCGGCCTGTGCGGCACCGAAGAAGTGTATTTTGCGACCAGCCACTACGAAGCCGACGGCGGCGTGATGGTGACCGCCAGCCATAACCCGAAAGGGTACAACGGCATGAAGCTGGTCAAAGGCCAGTCTCGGCCGATCAGTGGCGACACCGGGCTGGACGCCATCCGTGAGCGCGTCGATGCCGGCAATATCGGTGACAAGGCCGAACGTCAGGGCCGTGTGGATTCCCGCCCCGACAAGGCCGCTTATATCAAGCACCTGCTGAGTTATGTCAGCGGCGTCGATCTTCGCCCGCTGAAGATCCTTGCCGACCCGGGCAACGGCGCGGTCGGACCGGCACTCGAGGCCATCAAGTCGCAGCTGCCGTTCGAGTGGGTGATCATCAACGCCGAGCCAGATGGCAATTTCCCTAACGGTGTGCCAAACCCGCTGCTGCCGGAAAACCGCAGCATCACCCGCGACGCATTGCTCAAGCACGGTTGCGACATCGGTCTGGCGTGGGACGGCGACTTCGACCGTTGCTTCTTCTTCGACGAGAAAGGGCGCTTCGTAGAGGGCTATTACCTGGTCGGTCTGCTGGCAGAAATGCTGCTCAAGAAAGAGCCGGGTTCGAAGATCATTCACGACCCGCGCCTGACCTGGAACACCATCGATCAGGTTCAACAGGCGGGCGGTACGCCGGTTCTGTGCAAAACCGGTCACGCGTTCATCAAGGAGCGCATGCGTAACGAAGACGCGGTGTATGGCGGCGAGATGAGCGCCCACCATTACTTCCGCGACTTCGCCTACTGCGACAGCGGCATGATTCCGTGGTTGCTGGTGACCGCGTTGATGTCCGTTTCGGGCAAGAAGTTCTCCGAGCTGGTTGACGAGCGCATGGCGGCGTATCCGTGCAGCGGCGAGATCAACTACAAAGTGGCCGACGTCAAATCGGTGCTGAGTCAGGTGCTCGAGCATTACTCGCCGAGCGCGTCGAACATCGACCGCACCGACGGCATCAGCCTTGAGTTCGCCGAATGGCGCTTCAACCTGCGTGGCTCCAACACCGAGCCGCTGCTGCGCCTGAACGTGGAAAGCCGTCGCGATCCGGCGTTGGTCGAGGCCAAGGTCAAAGAAATCGAAGGCCTGCTCAAACAAGGTCAGTAAGCTGCAGCGAAACCCTTGGTCTGGTGACCAAGGGTTTCAATTTATCTCCCGCCGCCTGTTCTGGCTGGCAGATCGTCGTCGATCTTCGTGAAACACGCCGTCAATCACCACCGCTACACATCCCGTCACGCACACCCTCATCCGGGTTCCATCAGCATCGTCTAGGTTTGCAGGGCAGCTCAGGAAAGCTGCTTCCACTTACGATGTCCATGGAGCACCCCTCATGCGTATTCCCTACCTGTCCTCTTTGATTTTTGCACTGCTGGCCAGCACCTCGGTTGCAGTGACCGCAGCCCCCGCTGCGCCCGTCGAAGCCGCGAAACCTGCGGTCGCCTCGGCCAAGGTCGAGCAGACCGGCAGAGTCAATATCAACACCGCCAGCGCCGAAGTCCTGCAAAAAGAGCTGTCCGGCATCGGTGCAGCCAAGGCCGCCGCGATCGTCGCCTACCGTGACGAGCAAGGAGGCTTCACCTCGGTCGATGAGCTGATCGAGGTCAAAGGCATCGGCAAAGCGCTCCTGGACAAGAATCGCGAAAAACTCTCGATAGACTGAAACACCCTCAAGCCAGAAAGACCGATCAAGCGATCGGTCTTTTTTTTGCCCGTCGATCACCGGCCTGGCGCCCTGTTCTTCACGCTTGACATTAAAAATGTCGATCGACATATAATTTGTAAAATTACGAGCGTAATATGCGCTGGCGACTAACCTGAACATCCTTGGAGAAATGCCCATGAGCACTAACAGCAGCAAAGGTACAGCCCTGATCACCGGCGCATCCTCTGGCATCGGTTTCACCTACGCCGACCGCCTGGCCAAGCGGGGTTTCGACCTCTTGCTGGTGGCGCGCGACCAGTCACGTCTGGAAGCGCTTGCCAATGATCTGCGGGCGAACACGTCGGCCAGCGTCGAAGTGCTCAAGGCTGACCTGACCGATGCTGCCGACGTTGCCAAGGTCGAGCAGCGTCTGCGTGACGATGCGGCGATCACGCTGCTGGTCAATAACGCGGGCGTGGCCTTGAACGCGCCGCTGTCGGAAGCAGACCTGGGCGACGTCGACCGACTGATCTCGCTGAACATCACCGCGCTGACGCACCTGGCCGCAGCGGCCGCCGCTGGTTTCGTCGCTCGCAAGCGCGGAGCGATCATCAACATCGCGTCTGTGGTGCCGATGATTCCCGAGCGTTTCAACGCGGTCTACACAGCGAGCAAGGCATACGTGCTGAGCCTGACCCAATCGTTGAATGCTGAAATCGGTGAGAAGGGCGTGCAGGTTCAGGCGGTGATGCCTGGCGCGACGCGTACCGAAATCTGGGAACGTGCCGGCATGGACCTGAGCGCCTTCCCGGCGGAGATGGTGATGGACGTCAACGAAATGGTCGACGCGTCGCTGGCCGGCTTCGATCAAAAAGAGCTGGTCACCATTCCATCGCTGCCAAACGCAGAGGATTGGCAGAACTTCGTCAATGCACGTCTCGCGTTGGGGCCGAATCTCTCGCTGCAGCACGCAGCGGCGCGTTACAAAACGTCGGGTGCGTGAAACGTACCTGTTTACGCCATGAATGTTGAAAAGGTGAATGCATGAGCGAACGTCGCATCGTAGTGACGGGAATGGGGCTGGTCACGCCTTTGGGCACAGGTGTCGAGGCGGTCTGGCGGCGCTTGCTCGAAGGGCGTTCCGGCATCGTCCGGTTGCCCGAGGAGACCGTTGCTGACTTGCCGGGCAAAGTGGGCGGGCCGGTTCCGACGCTGGCGGAAGATCCTGAGGCCGGTTTTGACGCCGACGCTGCAGCGCCTCCCAAAGAGCAGAAGAAAATGGACCGCTTCATCCTGTTTGCCCTCGGCGCTGCGCAACAGGCCGTGGCGCAGGCAGGCTGGGCACCCTCGACCGACGAAGAGCGCGAGCGTACCGCGACCATCATCGGCGCAGGCGTCGGCGGTTTCGGCGCCATTGCCGACGCGGTGCGCACGACCGACTCGCGCGGCCCGCGGCGTCTTTCGCCGTTCACCATTCCGTCGTTTCTGGTCAACCTGGCGGCCGGCCACGTGTCGATCCAGCACGGTTTCCAGGGTCCGCTCGGCGCACCGGTGACCGCTTGCGCGGCCGGGGTGCAGGCGATTGGCGATGCGGCCCGGTTGATCCGCAATGGCGAAGCGGACATCGCGATCTGCGGCGGCGCCGAAGCCTGTATCGATCGTGTCGCGCTGGGTGGATTCGCGGCTGCACGGGCGCTGTCCAGCGGTTTCAATGACACGCCGGAACGCGCTTCAAGGCCGTTCGACCGCGACCGCGACGGCTTCGTCATGGGTGAGGGCGCCGGCATCATGGTCATCGAGACCCTGGAGCACGCGCTTGCCCGGGGCGCCACGCCGATTGTCGAACTGGTGGGTTACGGCACCAGCGCCGATGCCTATCACCTCACGGCCGGTCCGGAAGACGGCAGCGGGGCGCGTCGCGCGATGCAGGCGGCCATTCGGCAGGCGGGCATCGAGCCTGCGCAGATTCAGCATCTCAATGCGCACGCGACGTCCACGCCGGTCGGCGACAAGGGTGAAATGGCGGCGATCAAGACGGTATTTGGCGATCAGAATGGCGTCGCCGTGACCTCGACCAAATCCGCGACCGGGCACTTGCTGGGCGCGGCGGGAGGCATCGAGGCGATTTTCACGGCGTTGGCGATTCGCGATCAGGTCGCGCCGATGACCCTGAACTTCGAAAACCCGGACGAAGTTGCCGAAGGCATCGACATCGTTCACGGCAAGGCCCGCGAGATGCAGATCGAGTACGCGCTTTCCAATGGTTTCGGATTCGGGGGCGTGAATGCCAGCGTGCTGTTCCGACGCTGGCAGCCCTGAGTGACGCAAAGCTCCCCTGTCATCGCTGACAGGGGAGTGCGGGGTCAGGCGGCTTTGATCTGCTGCTTCAGCTGCTCACGGGTGCTGCTGAGAATGCGCTCGGCCAGTGCCGGATCCTTTGCACTGCGAGAGAGCACCAGTGCACCGACGAGGCTCGACATGAGCATCACGCTTTTTTCGCTGTCCTCTTCGGTTGCCATGCCCGACTCAAGGGTCTGCAGCATGTCGGTGATGAGTTCGTCGGTGATTTCGCTGGGCTGACCGCGCTGGCCCAGCTCCGACGCCATGGTGGGCAACGGGCAGCCTTTTTCCGGCTCGTCGCGATGGGCCTTGCTCAGGTACATATCAATGAAAGCCTGGGTCGAAGCGTCCCCGGCCAACTTCTCGTCCCGGGTCTCGCTCATCTGGTCCACTGCGCAACGCAGGGCTTTTTCGACCAGATCATCCTTGGATTTGAAATGGGCATAAAAGCCACCGTGGGTCAGGCCCAGGGCTTTCATCAGCGGTTGCAACCCCGTGGCACCGATGCCGTCGCGACGAAAGCGTGCGGCAGCCTCGTTGAGGATTCGCTGATGAGTCTGGGCTTTGTGATCTTCGGCGTAACGCATGGAACGAGCCTCCCGCTTGGCCCTTGAAATGTTGATCGACATTTTTACATGTATGGTGTGCCGATGCAGTATCCACTTTTCGGGCCAGGTTGCCATTGGTCAGTTGGTCACACGCGCGCAGACACTTATTTGGGGCCCATCATCTTCGCCAGCACCTCAGGCCGGGGCGCCCCTTGCTGCTGTTGCACGTGGCCGTTTTCGTCCTTGTAGAAGATCGACGGCGTTGCCGACAGCCCCATGTCTTCCATCAGTTTCATGTTGCCGTCGAGCTTGGCCTGAATGTCTTTTGGAATGGTCTGCAGAGGCTTCAGCGAACTGCTTTTACCGGCTTGTTCGTGTTTTTGCAGCGCCATTTCCGGGTTGGCATCAGCCATCAGGGCGGCGGCTTTGGCGGCGCTGTCTTCGCGAATCACACCGACCATGATGTGGCGCAACTGCACTTTGCCGGACTTGACCCACGGCCGCGCCTGTTCCCAGAACATGTTGCAGTAGGGGCAATTGGCGTCGCTGAACAGATAGATCACTTTAGGCGCGGTCTTTGCGCCGTCCTCGATCCACGCGCTGTTCTCCATCTGGGTCCACATGGCCTTGGTCATGGGCTCGTAGACCAGCTTCTGCAGCGGCGCTTCGCTGATGTCCTCGCCCTTTTCGTCGAACAGATTACCCGCCAGCACGTGCTTGCCATCGGGCGTGAGGTACAGCGCCATGCCCTGATTCTGGTATTGCGCGGCGTAACCCTTGAGCCCGCCGGGCGCATCGAAACTGCCCTTGATGGTCGCGCCTTTTGCCTCCAGCGCCTTGATCGGCGCGGGTAATTCTTCGGCCTGCAACAGCGTGCTCTGCAGGGTAAGCACGCCGGCTGCGGCCATGATCGATAAACGCATGAAACTCATTGAGTGCTCCTTGGCTGGGAGGAAGAAGGCATCGCCGGTGCGCTGAGATTGTCCAGATAATGCTTCAGGCTGGCGTCGGAAAGTTCGCCCAGATGGCTGCCCGACAGGCTCGCGTCCGGGTTGTAGAACAGGGTGGTGGGCAGGGCGGCGGAACCGACGCTTCTGGCCAGCTCACCGCTGTCATCGAATAAAACGTTGTCCAGATGCAGACCCTGGCTGGCGAAAAAAGTCGCCACCTCCCGAGGACTTTCTGCCTGATTGACGAACAGAAACACGACATCGGGATTGAGCCGTTGCGCGGCCTGCAGCACCGGCATTTCACGACGACACGGCGGGCACCAGGTCGCCCACAGGTTGATGACCAGCTGGCGTCCGGCATAGTCGCTCAGTTGCACCGGCCGTCCCGCGTTATCGCGCAGCGTGAGGTCGGGCAGGGAAACATTCTGATGCTGCGCGATGACGACGAGCCCCGCCAGCCACCAGAACAGCAATCCGCTCGCGACGCCAAGTCCCAGGGCCGTGCGTTGCAGCGGCCGCTTCCAGGCCAGCACTGTGGTGGCGATCACCACAGCAACAACGCCAGGCCAGATCAGAAACCCGCCGTCACGAATGTCGACGATGCGCAGAATCTGGCTTTGATACTGCGGCCAGTACGCGGCGACGAAGGCCAGTCGTGCGACCAGAAGCCCGAGAAGGAACAGCGCAAATAACGCACGCTCCGGATTGATCCGCTGCCTGCGACCGGCCAGCCAACCGACCAGTGTCGCCAGCGCCAGGGCCATCAACAGCAGCAGATGCGTCAGCGAGAGCACGAACGGGCCGAGGGAAAAACTCAACATCAGCCGCGCTCCCGCGTCGCTTGCCAGTGCTCGGCGAAGCCTTTGGCGTCGATTTCACCGGTGATCCGCCGGTCCCGGCGCTCGCTGCCGTCAGGTCCGATCCACAACAGGCTGGGCGGCCCCGGAACCTGATACCGACCGAGCAGCTCGCGGCTGGCGGCGTTGTCGGCGGTGACATCCAGACGCAGGAGTCGCACGCTGCTCAGCGCTTGCAGCACATCGTTTTTGCCGAACACTTCTTTTTCCATGATCTTGCACGACACGCACCAGTCGGCGTAGTAGTCGATCAGTACCCATTGGCTTTCTGCCCTGGCGCGGGCCAGTTCGCGGTCCAGTGCCTGCGGATCGCTGACGGTGGTGAAGGCGTCGTGGCTTACGCCTGCGGCTTCGCTTGCCGAACCGCTGAAGACCTTGAGCGGCTGCCAGGGATCATGGCCGCCGCCTGCTGCGCCGATCAGCATCAACACGCCCCAGAGGCCGATGATCGCACCGCCGGGCGCTCCCATCAGTGCGAAACGCTGAAGGGCGCGGGTCTGAACCACAGCGCAGAATCCGGCGACGACCAGCAACGCGCCGAACAGCCCCAGCCACACGCTTTCGGCCAGCAGGGGGCGGACCATGATCAACGCCGTCCCCAGCAACAGGAAGCCGAAAACGCCCTTGACCGCATCCATCCACGCGCCGGGCTTGGGCAGGAAGCGACTTCCCACCGTGACCAGCAAGAGCAGCGGCAGCCCGATGCCCAATCCCATGACGAACAACACCAGGCCACCGTGCATGGCGTTGCCGCTTTGCGCGATGTAAAGCAGCGCGCCGGCCAGTGGCGCGGTCATGCACGGCCCGACCATCAGCCCCGACAGCGCACCGAGCAACGCTGCGCCCGGCAGGCTGCCGCCTTGGCGCTGGCGCCCGGCGTTGGCCAGACGATCACGCAGCAAACCCGGCAGCTGCAGCTCGAAGAAGCCGAACATGGGCAACGACAGGATCACGAATAACACGGCAAAGCTGCCGAGCAACCAGGGCTGTTGCAGCGTCGACTGCAGGTTGGCGCCGAGCAGCGCGGCGAGCACACCCAGCCCTGCATAGATCAGCGCCATGCTCAGGACATAGCAGCCCGCGAGCGCAAGACCACGACGCGGGCTCGCACCGCTGCCCACCACGACACCCGCCAGAATCGGCAGCATCGGCAACGAACAGGGCGTGAACGCCAGCAGCAGGCCCAGACCGAAAAAGATCAGCAGACTCCAGCCCAGCGAGCGTTGTTGCAGATCGGTTGCCAGCGCCTGATCTGGCGCCAGGCCCTGGCTGACGGCAGGGCTGGTAGCAGGGCTGTCAGCGCCCAGATCGACCCGCAGACTCTGAGGCGGGTAACACAGGCCCGCGTCGGCGCAGCCCTGCCAGCCGATGGTCACCTGACCGCTGGCCGACGCTGGAATCGTCAACTCCAGGCCTTGCCGATAGACCTGCTGCTGGCCGAAGTACCCGTCGTTGTGATCCTCCCCGGCCGGCAGTGCAGGCTGCTGTTGCGGGGACAGGCCGTCGAACTTCAAGCGTTTCTGATAGAGGTAGTAACCGTCCGCGATCTGCCAGTACAGCCGCGTTTCCCCGGAATCCAGCCGCTCGGAACTGAACATGAAAGCCTGCCCGACCGGCAGAAAATCAGGCTTCTTGAACAAGTCCCCATCGGGAAGCGCATGCGCCCACAGTGGAAACAACACCAGCAACAGCATCCATACCCTACGCATGCCCAACCCCAGCCAATCATCAATGCCCCGCAGCGTGGCGATCGGTGATTAAGGCCTCGTTAACGTCGGGTCCGCATCCGCCACCTGGTGTTGCTCGACGACGACTTTTCGGCAACTAACAACACGACCAGCAACGCCTCGGGCCGGTGCATAATCCACGCTTAATCCCACGCTGTTCCAATCGCCTTTTTCTCCGGGGCTAGCCATGCACGTATTGCTTTGCGAAGACGACGACCTGATTGCCAGCGGCATCGCCGCCGGTCTGGACGCTCAAGGCCTGACGGTCGACCGGGTCGCCACCGCATCGGCGGCGCGGGCGATGCTGTCGGCGGCGCATTTCGATGTCATGGTGCTGGACCTGGGTCTGCCCGACGAAGACGGCCTCAAGCTGCTGCGTCAGTTGCGCCATCAAGGCGTCGAGATTCCCGTGCTGATCCTCACGGCCCGCGACACCGTTACCGATCGCGTCGACGGTTTGCAGGCCGGTGCCGACGACTATCTGCTCAAGCCCTTTGATCTGCGCGAACTGAGCGCACGCCTGCACACGCTGGTGCGGCGTATGGCCGGGCGCAGCGTCAATGTGATCGAACACGGCGTTTTGAGCTATGACCCCAGCACCCGCGAAGCGCGTCTGGCAGGCCAGCCGGTGGATTTGTCACGCCGTGAGCAGGCGCTGCTGCACGCGCTGCTGAACAACAACGGTCGGGTGCTTTCGGGCGAGCAACTCAAGGATTGCGTCTACGGTTTCGGCGACGAAGTCGAGAGCAACGCGCTCAACGTCCACATCCATCACCTGCGCCGCAAACTCGGCGGCGGCATCATCGAGACCGTACGCGGATTGGGTTATCGCCTCGGGCCGGCAGGTGACGGCCGGGAGTCGCCGCGATGATGAGCCTGCGCACCCGCCTGAGCCTGATCCTGGGCTCGGCGTTCATTCTGATCTGGGTGCTGGCCGCCGCGTGGATGCTGCGCGACCTGCGCACCCAGATGATGCAGTCGCTGGACCAGCGCCTGGAGGCGTCGGCACGCATGGTCGCCGGATTGCTTGAACAGATGCAGATGCCCGCGGCGGCTGACGGACGCTCGCTGCGCGCAGGCGACCTCGGGATTCCCAACGGCATGGCGTGCCAACTGAGCTCGCAGCGAGGCCAGGTGCTGGCGCGCACCGAAAGCTCGCCGATGGAGCCGCTGAAAGCCGACGCCAGCGGCTTCCATGACCAGATGATCAACGGCGATCACTGGCGCGTTTACACGATGATGCACGGCAGCATTCGGGTGAGCACCGCCGACCGCCAGATAGAACGCGACGTGCTCGGCCATTCGGTGTTGCTTGCCGCCTCCGTGCCGGTGCTGGTGGCGCTGTTCGGCAGCCTGATACTGGTCTGGTTCGGTATCGGACGCGGGTTGGCGCCGCTGAATCGAATGCGTGATGCGTTGAACCGCCACAGCGCCGATTCGGTCGAGCCGCTCGATGTGCCGAACCTGCCCAGCGAATTGCAGCCGCTGCTCAAGAGCCAGAATCAGCTGTTCCAGCGCATCGCCCAGACCCTTGAGCGTGAGCGCAGGCTGACCGGCGATGCGGCCCACGAATTGCGCAGCCCACTGACGGCCATCAAGACCCACCTGCAAGTGGCGCGGATGACCGAAGGCGACAAACGCGACAAGGCGCTGGCCCATGCGGAGGAGGGCGCCGACCGAATGCACCGGACCCTCGAACAGCTGCTGTTGCTGGCGCGTGTCGAGGGTAGTCTGTCGTTCGACGACGGCGTGCAGTGTGACGCGGAAAAAGTCGCGCGGCTGGCGATTCATGACGCCAATCACGGCGACGACACGCGCATCGAGCTGATCCTCGCCTCGCGGCTCTCCACTGCGCCGGTGGAAATGCCGGCCGCACTGGCCGTGGCGGCGCTGCGCAATCTGCTCGATAACGCCCTGCGTCATACCCACGCGGCTGCGCGGGTGGAACTGAGCGTGGAGACCTTCGACGGCCAGGCGCACTTCCGGGTGCGTGATTACGGCCCGGGCATCCCCGAGCCTGATCTGGAAAAACTCACCCAGCGGTTCTGGCGCAATGGCAAGAGCCCGGGCGCGGGACTGGGGCTGGCCATCGTTCAGGCCATCGTCCAGCGCTGCGCCTGCTCGCTGCGTTTCGACAGCCGAAGTGACGGGTTGCGGGTGGAGTTGAGCATGCCGCTGAGGCCGATGTCGGCCTGACCGGTGTGCGCGAATGCAGGCGGCGCCTTTACAGCGCCGGGCATTTCGTTGCCGCGCGCGAGGGTGTGCGATCGATCGCCATGCCTGCGTAATCTTGTCGCAGTTACCCGTCAGAGGCGTCTGAAAGCATGACCATCCCTCCGACAACCCTTTGATTCTGCTCCCTAATCCCGGACAATCGCGCCCCTTTCCCTGTAGAGAACCGGTCAGGGGCGCCGACTGCCGAGCTTTTTGACGCGCTTTTGACCTTGTAGCTATCACCGGCAACGGAGAAATCGACCGGATGAATGATCAGGCCAACAGCGTCGAACAACGCATCGACGCCGCGCCCGCGAGCGTGACTTCATGGAACCGCCAAGACACCACCTGGATGCTCGGGTTGTTCGGCACCGCCATTGGCGCAGGCACTCTGTTCCTGCCGATCAACGCCGGCATCGGCGGCTTCTGGCCGTTGCTTATTCTCGCCGTGCTGGCCTTCCCGATGACGTTTTATGCGCATCGCGGGCTGACCCGTTTCGTGCTGTCGGGCCGTGAAGGCGCAGACATCACCGACGTGGTCGAACAGCACTTCGGCAAAAAAGCCGGCGCCCTGATCACGCTGCTGTATTTCTTCGCGGTGTTCCCGATCCTGCTGATCTACAGCGTTGCGCTGACCAATACCGTCGGCAGTTTCCTCGAGCATCAACTGCACATCCAGCCGCCCCCGCGCGCGCTGCTGGCCTTCGTGCTGATCGTCGGCCTGCTCGCCGTAGTGCGTTGCGGCGAACAGATCATCGTCAAGGCCATGAGCCTGATGGTCTACCCGTTCATCGTCGCGCTGCTGTTTCTGGCGGTGTTCCTCATTCCGCACTGGACCGGCGGCATCCTCAGCACCGCAAGCAGCGTGCCTGCGCCATCGGCCTTCGTGCACACCTTGTGGCTGGCGATTCCGGTGATGGTGTTCTCGTTCAACCATTCGCCGATCATCTCCGCCTTTGCGGTCGACCAGAAGCGTCAGTATGGCGAACAGGCCGAGCGGCGCAGCTCGCAGATTCTCGCCCGCGCGCACCTGCTGATGGTGGTCATGGTGCTGTTCTTCGTGTTCAGTTGCGTGCTGACCCTTTCGCCGGAGCAACTGGCCGAGGCCAAGGCGCAGAACCTGTCGATCCTGTCTTACCTGGCCAACCATTTCAGCAACCCAACCATCGCGTTCGCGGCGCCGCTGATTGCGTTCGTGGCGATCACCAAGTCTTTTCTGGGTCATTACATCGGTGCCAGCGAAGGCCTGAAGGGGCTGGTGGTGAAAACCGGCCGTCGCCCTTCGCCACGCATGCTCGATCGGCTGACGGCGGGCTTCATGCTGGTGGTGTGCTGGCTGGTGGCGACGCTCAATCCAAGCATTCTGGGCATGATCGAAACCCTTGGCGGCCCGGTCATTGCCGCGCTGTTGTTCCTGATGCCGATGTATGCCGTGCGCAACGTGCCGGCCATGCGTCAGTACGCGGGCAAGGCGTCGAACGTATTCGTCGTGGCCCTGGGGCTGGTGTCGATTTCGGCGCTGGTTTATTCGCTGCTGCCTTGACCGCCTGACGGTCAGCCGGACCGCTGGGTGATCTGTCGGTGCGCATCGTGGCGCTGGCGGATAACCGGTTGTCCGGAAATCCCGCGCCCCAGGCGCGGGTCCGTCGCGAGCTATTGCATGGCGAAGATGGTGGCAACATGATGTCGCCATTCTTTCCTGCAGCGTGGCCGACCATGAGCGACGAATCCCTGCCTCCCGGCACCGACAGCGACGTTTACAAAACCCTTCTCGAATCGACCAAAGCCATTCCATGGCGCATTGACTGGCAAAGCATGACCTTCAGCTACATCGGCCCGCAGATCGAGCAATTGCTGGGCTGGGAGCAGGGCAGTTGGGTCGGCATCAATGACTGGGTCGAACGCATGCACCCCGATGATCGCGATTACGTGGTCAATTTCTGCGTGTCGCAATCCAAAGCCGGTGTCGACCATGAGGCCGATTATCGTGCGTTGACCAAAAGTGGCGATTACGTCTGGATCCGCGACGTCGTTCATGTGGTGCGCAAGGACGGTGAGGTCGAGGCACTGGTCGGCTTCATGTTCGATATCAGCGAGCGCAAGAAAACCGAGGAGCATCTGGTGCGGCTGCAGAAGCAGCTGGAAGCGTTCTCCTATCAAGATGGCCTGACCGGAATTGCCAACCGGCGCATGTTCGACACGGTTCTGGAACGCGAGTGGGCGAAAGCGCAGGAGACTCGTCAGCCGCTGTCGCTGATCCTGATGGATATCGATTACTTCAAGCAGTACAACGACCATTACGGCCATATCAAGGGTGACGAGGCGTTGCGCGCGGTCGCCCGCACGCTCTCGCTGGCGGCGAACAATCCGGGCGATTTCATCGCGCGCATCGGTGGCGAGGAGTTCGTCTGGCTGCTGCCCGACACGTCTCAGGAAAAAGCGCGTCAGGTGGCAGAGAAGTGCATGCAGCTGGTGCGGCAGCAGCAGATCCCTCATGCGAAATCCGACGTCTGCCCGCTGCTGACATTGAGCCTGGGCGTGGGCACCGTCGTACCGGATGCAGGCGACAATGCGCTGGCCTTCATCGAAAAGGTCGACGGCCTGCTGTACCGCGTCAAACGCAACGGCCGCATGCGCGCGGAGTATGCCGAGTTCTGATCCGTGCGTGACCGCTGAGTCGCGAATCGACGAGCGGTTCATGAAGCTGGTCTATATTGATTCGGCGTTCTTACGCGCATCTTTGGACAGGGAGGCTCAAACATGGCTGACACATCCGTAGTATCGACGAGCGCCGAAATCGGTGATGCGTCCGTTTCGTTCAAAACCACTGACTTTCCCCGCATCGGGAGGGCCAGAGCGGAGTCAGGCAATTTCGAGCTGAGCGAACTGAAACCCTGGTTCACGTTAGTGGACGACGAGGAAGAAGAGGAGGAATAGACACCTTGAGACCGCCGAGAAAGACCAGGGGCGTCACTTGAGGGCGCCTCTGGTCACTTGCTTCACTTGTTGCCCATCCTGCGCTTCACGCGATGGTATCGACCACGCCGCCATCGACCCGCAATGCCGCGCCACTGGTGGCTGATGCCTGCGTCGACGAGACATAGACCACCATGTTCGCGACCTCCTCAACCGTTGCCGCACGCTGAATCACCGAGGATGGACGGTGGGCCATCACGAATTCGGCGGCTGCGTCTTCCAGCGATTTCCCGGATTTTGCCACCTCGTCCTTGAGCATGTCGGCCACGCCTTCAGACAACGTCGGGCCCGGCAGGACCGCATTGACAGTGACGCCCGTGCCCGCCAGGCGCTTGGCCAGACCGCGGGAAATCGACAGATTGGAGGTTTTGGTGAAGCCGTAATGGATCATGTCGGCCGGAATGTTCAGGGCCGATTCGGACGAGATGAACACGATCCGCCCCCAGCCGCGTTTGGCCATGTCATCGGCATACGCACGGGACAGCCGCACGCCGGACAGCACGTTGACCTCGAAAAAACGCTGCCAGACTTCATCCGGCGTTTCGAAGAAGTCCTGAGGGCCGTAAATGCCGACGTTGTTGATCAGAATGTCCACCTGCGGCACCGCCTTGACCAGGGCATCACAACCGTCGGCCGTCCCGACATCGGTCGCTACGCCGCGCAGGCGCGCGCCGGACACTTCCTTCTGCAGGCTGGCGATGGCCTTGTCCACCGCATCCTGCTTGCGGCCGTTGACCACCACCTCAGCCCCGGCCTCGGCCAGCCCTTTGGCGATGGCATAACCGATGCCCACCGTTGAGCCTGTCACCAACGCCGTCTTGCCCGTCAAATCGATCTTCATCACATGTCTCCGTTGAGGGTGCAAAGAAAGATGGAGTGCCGCAGGCGAGCAGGGGTTCAGGCCGATGTGCAATCTTCATGTTGCCTCGCCGACGACGGGGCCTGAATCGTTGTCGCTGCGCGGCCATTCGTCCGACAGCATTCGCGGGCAAGCGCGCTCCTACGGGATTTGAGTGTGGTCGAAGGATTCGGGAATGCCCAAGGATCCCTGTAGGAGTGAGCTTGCTCGCAAATTGGCCGGTACATCCGGGGGAGATGCAGCGGCTGGAGATCAGTCTTCGCGAGCAAGCTCAATCCTACGGGAGTTATGTCAAGCCGGAGAGTACGGGAAGCCCGCAGATCACTGTAGGACCGGCTTCAGCCGGGAAGAGGCCGGTACATCCGGGGGAGATGCAGCGGCTGGAAATCAGTCTTCGCGAGCAAGCTCACTCCTACTGGGCTTGGGTGCGGCTGGGGAACTCGGGAATGCCCCAGCAGGTTTGACTTTTGCTTTTGACTGCACGCATGATTCTGCTCGTTTCTGATCGTTCAAGCGTGATGTGAGGCCCTTGTTATGTCTGCCAGTCCTGAAGCGTTTCCCGGCGAGCGTCAGCGTTTGATCACCGAGCGGCTGGCGATGCACGGTCGGGTGCTCGCGGCGGATCTGGCGACCGAGTTCAACGTCTCCGAGCATTCGATTCGCCGCGATCTGGGTGCGCTCGCCGCTGCCGGCTTGTGCAAACGGGTATATGGCGGCGCGATTTCGCTGGCGTCGGATGGGCCGCTGACCGCGCGCATCGAACACCAACCCAGTCGCAAACGTGACTTGGGCATCGCCGCCGCTGGCCTCATTGCGGCAGGCCAGCATGTCTTCATCGACGGAGGTTCCACCAACCTCGCCATCGCCAAGGCCATCGACCCTCACATGGCGCTGACGGTCACCACCAACGCGCCGCTGATCGCAGTGGAATTGATGAAGCTGCCTTCCGTCGAGGTCATCCTGCTGGGCGGGCGACTGAGTCCGGTGGCTGGCAGCACCTACGGTTTCACCACCATTCAGCAGCTGGCGCATTTCAATTTCGACCTGTGTTTTCTGGGCGCCTGCGCGCTGGATGCGCTCAAAGGCGTGACCGCTTTCGACATGGACGTTGCCGAATTCAAGCGGGCGGTGGTCGCGCGCAGTGGTCAGGTGGCGGTGGCGGTGATCAACGAGAAGCTCGCCAGCATTGCCCATTATCAAGTCGCGCAGTGCGAAGAAGTGGGGGCGCTGGTGGTCGAGCACGACGCGCCTGCCGACCGGCTGGACCTGTTCCGCGGCAAGGTCGCGCAGATTGTCCGGGCGCAGGCCGCTCAGTAACCGTCCGAAGCCTCCAGCCAGGCGACCGTTCGGTTGCGGCCTTGGTGCTTGGCCATGTAAAGCGCGGCGTCCGCCCGCTCGACGAACACTTCCATGCTCGGGCACTCCTGCGAAAGGCAGCCGTAGACCCCAAGGCTGATGCTGACGATGCCCAAGGGGTTGCCATGGTGCTCCAGGGCGCGGGCGAGCACCGACTGACGAATCTTTTCCGCCAGCGCGAATGCGCCCTGCAGGTCGCTGTAGGGCAGGAACACCGCCATTTCCTCGCCGCCGTAACGCACGGCCAGATCGCCAGTGCGATTGAGATTGCTGCGAATGCATTCGGCCACTGCGACGATGCATTTGTCGCCCGCCACGTGCCCATAGTTGTCGTTGTAGCTTTTGAAAAAATCGATGTCGATCATGATCAGGCTGAGCGGGTGAAGATTGGGCTGTCCCTTGGCGAACTCCAGACCGAGGATCTCCTGAAAATGCCGCCGGTTCGCCAGCCCTGTCAGGCTGTCCTGCAACGCCAGCTTTTCCAGCGAGTGGCTGGCGATGCGCAGCTGTGATTCGGCGTTGAGGCCGAAGCGGATCTGTTGAAACAGCAACACCCCGAACAACAGATTCGCCACCACCACACACACGATGATCGCCAGCGAACGCCAGGCATACTGGCGCCATTCATCGAGCACTTCCTTCTCCGACAAGCCGGCGAGCACCACCAGCGGGTAGCGGTCCAGGCGCTTGTAACCGTAGATGCGCACTTCATGGTCAAGCATCGACTCGACCGTGGCGGTGCCTTCGTAATGCTCCTTCAGGTATTTGCGGAACAGCTCGCCGTCGCCAATGGACACGCCCCTCAGGTTCTGCAGGTCCGGGCGGCGGGCCAGCACCTTGCCGTCGGCCATCGCCAGGGTAATGACCCCATGCTGACCGATGTCGAAGCGGTCGAAGAACCTTTCGAAATAGCCCAGCTCGATGGTTGCCAGCACCACACCTGCAAATTGCCCGGTCGAATCGTTGACCCGGCGGGAAACCGGAATGATCCAGTCGCCGGTCGTGCGGCTGCGGATCGCCTCGCCGATGTGAGTCAGGTTGCTGTCGATGGCCTGGTGAAACTTGAAATACTCGCGATCGGCGTTGTTGGCATTGGCGGGCATGTGGCTCAGCGAGGTGGCGGCCCAGTTGCCGTTCTTGTCGTAGATGAACAGGCCTTGAATCTGCTCGACGCTGGCAGCGGTGGCGCGCAGGTAATCGTGCATGCGTGAACTGGTAGCGGCGCCGAAGCCATCGTAGGACAGGCGCTCGACGATACCGACGACGGGGATATCGGCCTGATCGAATGCGTCGTCGGCCTGCTGCGCCATCGAGCGGGCGAGGTTGGCGGCGTTGGTGTTGGCAATTTCCAGCTCGTGGGCGCGGCCCTGACGCAACTGCCAGACCGTGATGCTGGTGATCGAAATGCACACCAGCACGGTGAACAGCCCGGCCAGCCAGAGCACCGGCATGCGCTTGAGCCGCCGGTGCCTGGCGCCGAAGTCCGAACCTTCTTCCTGTCTCAATCCCCATCCTCGCTGACATCTACGATTTCAGACCCGCCGTTTTATGCGAACGACACACATCGTTCAGGCGCTTGGCATCGCAACAGCGACCGTCTGACACACAGAGTAGGACAAGTGCGGGATTTTGAAGGGGAAAATGGTCAATGACACGTCAGATAAGAGGATCGGCAGACGATGCCAGCTTGCGCCCGACGGCGGGGCAGGCGTGGCTGAGCATGGCGAGCGGCCCTGGCCTGCCCTCGGCAGCGTTTACGAATCGCTGCCGTTGGCAAACCCAGGACCGGGCAATGCTGGCGTGATTGCTCAGACGTGCCGGCCCTGAACCTCATCCACCTGCGGCTGCCAGGCGCCTTTGTCGACGCCGGTGTGCACGGGAATCGGCGCCTTGAGCAGGACGAAGTAAGCCACCGCCGAAAGCAAGGCGACGATGGCGCTGACCGCGAAGGCGGTAGCGAAGGTGCCGGAATACTGCACGCTGAAGCCAGTGACGATCGGCGCAATGGAGCCTGCGATGTAACCGCCGAAGTTCTGGATCGAGCCCAGCGATGCCACGCGTTTGGTGTCGACCACGGTGTTGACCACCATCCAGGCGGTTGCGCTGGAGAGGTTGATCCCGAACAGCGCCAGGCACAGCAGTGCCACGCAACCGCTCAGGCTGGTGACGAAGGTCAGCGGCAAAGTGAACACGGCGGCGAACACCAGGCCGCCGATCACTGTGTATTTGCGGCTGTTGAGGACGCCGACGCCACGCTTGACCAGCCGGTCGCAGATTCTTCCTGCGGCGATCGTGCCGATGGCACCGAACACATAGGCAAACGACACGACCCACGCGGTCTGATAGGGGTCAAGGCCATGCTCGCGCTGGAAGTACCCCGGCAGCCAGGTCAGGTGCAGCCAGAGCATGTAGATCACGCCCATGAAACCAAGGAACGTGCCCCACGTGCTGCGGTGTCTGAACAGATCCACCCACCCGGCGAAAAACGAAGGTTTCGGCCCGGCCTCGGCAACAGGCGCCGGACTCACCGGCTGCTCGCCCAGTGCATCGCGCTCCTTGAGGTATTGCGCGCGGCTCTTGTAGAACATCATCCAGCACAGGGCAAGCACGATGCCGAGCACGCCGGTGATGATGAACATCCCGCGCCAGCTGAAGTTGACCATGAACAGCGTCAGCAGCGGCGGGGCCAGGCAGGGGCCGATGCACGTGGCCGACCAGACGATGCCGGTCGGCGTGCCGCGCTCATGCTCTTCGAACCACTCATTGAGGGTTTTCGCCGCCGATGGAAACATCGGCGCTTCGCCGATCCCGAGCAGGACCCGCAGCGCGAAAAAGCCGCTGAAGCTGTTGATGAAGCCCGACGCCGTCTGCGCGATGGACCACACCATCAGTGCGCCGCCCAGGGCAATCTTGCTGCCCAGCTTGTCGATCACCATGCCCATCGGCAGTTGCGCGAAGGCGTAGGCCAGCGAGAAGGCCGACAACAGAATGCCCATCTCCGAGGGGCTGATCAGCATGTCTTTCTGGATGGACGTGTTGGCGATGGACAGCGCGCTGCGGTCCAGATAGTTGACGATGCCGAACAGCATCAGAAAGACGATGGTGATCGTCTGGTAGGTCTTGAGGGTTTTCATAGGCACCTTTTTTATTGTTGTTAAGGTTGCTGGCTGCCGGTCGGGATCACCGACTGGCAGTGGATTTCTGACCCCGCATGCTGCCTGGTCGGGCGATCAGGTGATCGCGCCGATGTGCCACGGCACGAATTCGTTCTGCCCGTAGCCGTGTTGCTCGCTCTTGCTCCGCGCGCCGGACGCGATGTCCAGCATCATCTGGAAAATGTGCGCGCCGCGCTCCTCGATGGTCGTGCTGCCGTCGGCGATACCGCCGCAGTTGACGTCCATGTCCTCTTCCTGAAATTCGAACACGCGATGGTTGGTCGCCAGCTTGATCGAGGGCGTGGGCGCGCAGCCATAGGCCGAGCCGCGCCCGGTGGTGAAGGCGATGAGGTTGGCGCCGCCAGCGACCTGACCGGTCGCCGACACCGGGTCGTAACCGGGCGTGTCCATGAACACCAGCCCGTTAGCGCGGACCGCCTCTGCGTATTCGTACACGCCCACCAGATTGGTCGAGCCAGCCTTGGCGACGGCGCCGAGGGACTTTTCCAGAATCGTCGTCAGGCCGCCGGCCTTGTTGCCCGCCGAAGGGTTGTTGTTCAGCTCGGCGTTCATGCGCTGGCAGTAGTCCTCCCACCAGCGAATGCGCTGGACCAGTTTTTCACCGACGGCGCGGCTGGTGGCGCGACGGGTCAGCAGGTGTTCGGCGCCATAGATTTCCGGGGTTTCCGAGAGAATCGCCGTGCCACCCGCGGCGACCAGCCGGTCCACCGCGTTGCCCAGAGCCGGGTTGGCGGTGATCCCGGAATAGCCGTCTGAACCGCCACATTGCAGCCCGACGATCAGATGCCGGGCGCTGACCGTTTCCCGAGTAATCCGGTTGGCCTGGGGCAGCAGCGACTTCACCTGTTCAATGCCGCTGGCGATGGTCTTGGACGTGCCGCCAGTGCCTTGAATCGTGAAGGCACGCAACTGGTCGGTGGCCTTGAGTCCCTGACTGTCGAGCAGGTCCTGAATCTGATTGGTCTCGCAGCCCAGTCCCACCACCAGCACCGCGGCAAAGTTCGGATGCACGGCGTAACCGGCCAAGGTGCGACGCAGCAGGTCGATGGCTTCGCCTTTCGAGTCGATGGCGCAACCGGAACTGTGGGTCAGCGCTACGACACCGTCGACGTTGGGGTAATCGGCCAGGGCTTCGGGATGGATGTCGCGGCGAAATTGGTCGGCAATGGCCCGCGCAACGGTCGCCGAACAGTTGACCGAGGTGAGAATGCCGATGTAATTGCGAGTGGCGACCCGGCCATCGGCGCGCACGATGCCTTGGAAAAACGCCTCGGTCTGAGGTGTTTCATGGGCGTCGACACCGAACGCGTAATCTCGGGAGAAGTCGCCCATTTCAACGTTCTGCACGTGCACATGCTCGCCCGGCTCGATGGGCCGTGAGGCGAAGCCGATGATCTGTCCGTAGCGGCGCAGCGGCTGGCCCTGCTCGACGCGCACGGTCGCGACTTTGTGTCCGGAAGGAATGGCCTGAAGAACGGTGATGCCTTCATCGGTCAGCACCGTGCCTTCGGTCAAATGCTGCCGAGCGATCAGTACGTTATCCAGAGGGTTGAGGCGGATGACGAGCGCGTTGCTGTCGAACGCGGGCGTTTTGACGATGAGTTCCATGCGGCCTCTCAGAACGGTTGCCACCTGCGTCTGCATTCGACACAACGGCTCCCGGGCAAGGGAACAACACCGTCACAGGCGGCCAGATCTTTCTTGTTTGAGGATCGGAGCGGGCCGACCCGGTTTGTGACTCACTCTATGAAGCGGGCTGATAATTTCCCAATGAAAGGTTTCGATTGATTGATAACGATTGGTTATCGAATCACGCGGCCATTTCATCCTGCAGAAACCCCAGCAGTGCGCGAACCGCTGCCGACATCGGCCTCGCCCTGGAGGTCAGCAGGCCAAGGTTCGCCATCGCCAGCGGCAGGTCCACCGGCAACACCGCGATCATGCCGTAGCGGGCATAGTGCTGCGCCACGTCGTTGGGCACCACCGCAATCATGTCGGAGGACTCGATCATGGCGGTCGTCGCCAGAATCGAGCTGGTCTCGATGATGTCCAGCGGCTCGATCAGTTGCGCGGCCTGCAGGGAATTTTCCACCTGACGCCGCATCGGGCTGCCGGGCGGGTGGAGGATCCAGGTCAGTGGCGCAAGGTCCGCCAGCAGCGGCGTGGAGCGGGTCAGCGGGTGATCGGCGCGGGCGATGATGCGCATGCGTTCGCCTTGCTCGAACAGACGGATGTCCAGTTCGTGGGCGTGCAGCTGACCGGGAAAACGCCCCAGCACCACGTCGAAATCGCCCCGGATCAACGCCGGCAGCAGGGCGTCGCTGGTGCCGACTTCCAGAGCAATGCGCACTTTTGGATGCGCCGCTTTGAACGCAAGCAAGCCACGCGTCAACAGCGTCGGCACCGGACCCATGACCGTGCCGATGCGCACCATGCCTGTCGCACCTCGGGCCAACTCGGCCATCTGCGTCTCGGCGTATTCGAACTCGTGCAGCGCGCCTTGGGCATAGCGAATCATGACCTCGCCGGACAGTGTCGGCTGCATGCCGCGCGGCAGGCGTTCGAACAGCTGCACGCCGAGGCGATCTTCTAGCTGTTGCAGCAGAAGGCTGGCGGCCGGCTGAGTGGTGTGAATCGCCGCAGCCGCTTTGCGCAGATTGCCCAACTCACCAAGCGCATTGAGCAGGGCGATCTGGCGGCTGGAGATTTTCAGCGTGCTGAATTTGCCGGGCAGGTCAGGTGGGGTTTTGTCAGGCATACCAGATTCGATATCAATGATTAGGATTTCGCGATTATGCCTGTATCGGTAATGGGCCTACAGTCAATCATCACCGAGCGCAGGTCCTCCGGCAGCCTGCTTGTTTGCTCAACATCGAAAACAACAAGAGTTTCCCATGCAGATCACCTCCGTCTCCATTCGCGATATCCGCTTTCCCACTTCACTGTCCCTTGATGGCTCCGACGCAATGAACAGCGCGCCGGACTATTCGGCCGCCTACGTCGTGCTTCACACCGATTCTTCCGAGGGGCTGGAAGGCCACGGTCTGACGTTCACCATCGGTAGGGGCAACGAAATCTGTGTCGCCGCCATTCAGTCCCTGGCGCCGCGGGTGGTGGGTTTGAGTCTGGAGCAGATCACCGCTGACATGGGGGCGTTCTGGCATGACATCACCGCAGGCGACAGCCAGTTGCGCTGGCTGGGGCCGGAAAAGGGTGTGATTCACCTGGCCACCGCCGCGCTGGTCAATGCGGTGTGGGACCTGTGGGCCAAGGTCGAGGGCAAGCCGGTCTGGAAGCTGTTGGCCGACATGACGCCCGAACAACTGGTCAAGTGCCTGGACTTCAGCTACGTCACCGATGCGATCACGCCTCAGGAAGCCATCGCGCTGCTGCGTCGACAGGCGCCAGGTAAGGCCAAGCGCGAGGCGCACATGCTCGAAGAAGGCTATCCGGGCTACACCACGGCGCCGGGCTGGCTGGGTTATTCGGAAGAGAAGATGCGCCGTCTGGCCCGCGAAGCGGTGGCGGAGGGCTGGACCCACATCAAACAGAAGATCGGCTCGGACATTGAAGAGGACATGCGCCGCGCGGCGATTCTGCGCGACGAACTGGGCTGGGAGCGCACCCTGATGATGGACGCCAATCAGGTCTGGAGCGTCGAAGAGTCGATCAGCAACATGCGTCGGCTCGCGGCGTATGAGCCTTGGTGGATCGAAGAGCCGACCAGCCCTGATGACATTCTCGGCCATGCGACCATCCGCCAGCGCATTGCGCCGATCGGCGTGGCGACGGGGGAGCATTGCCATAACCGGGTGATGTTCAAGCAGATGTTCCAGGCCGGCGCGCTGGACTTCTGTCAGGTCGATGCCGCGCGGCTGGGCGGGTTGAACGAGGTGCTGATCGTGCTGCTGATGGCCGCCAAATTCAACGTGCCCGTCTGCCCTCACGGCGGCGGCGTGGGGTTGTGCGAGTACGTGCAGAACATTTCGCTGTTCGACTATATCGCGGTGTCCGGCTCCCTGGAGAATCGCGTGCTCGAATACGTCGATCACCTGCACGAACATTTCCTCGATCCGGTGGTGATCCGGCGCGGACGCTACATGCCGCCGCAACGCCCCGGTTACAGTATCGAAATGACCGCCGAGACTCTGGAGCGGTACCAATACCCGAACGGACCGGTGTGGCTGGACCTGGCGGATAAAGGCTGACACACAGGCCTGGTGCTTTCCGGCGTCGGCAATGGCGTGGGTCGGGTCGTTGCGAGGACGGGCCTTTGGCGGCGATGACCGGTATGATCGCGGTCATCTACCCGACCTCGGTGCGACATGAATTCTCCGGATCCCGGCAACGTCACTCCTCCCGCCACGCCTCCCGATCGCGATCGTCTTTCCACGTCTCTGCTGGGCGGCGGTTGCGAACCTGACCCGCGCTTCACCCTGGCCAACGAACGCACGTTTCTGGCGTGGATCCGCACGGCCCTGGCGTTTCTCGCGGGCGGCATTGCTGTGGAAGCCTTCACGGGCGACGTGTTCAGCCCCGGACTGCGGCGCGCGGTGGCGTTGTCGTTGCTGCTGCTGGCGATGCTGGTCAGTGCCAGCGCCTGTGTCCGCTGGCTGAAAGTGGAGCGCGCGATGCGTCATCGCAAGCCGCTGCCCTTGCCGGTGTTGGTGCCGATCCTCTCGCTCGGCGGCGCACTGGTCGCGGCGGGTCTGATCGTCTTCCTTATATATGGCGCGTCGTGAGTCGCCGGGACGCGGTTTCGCTCGGGCACGACGACCCTGGCCTGCAACCTGAACGCACGCTGCTGGCGTGGCGCCGGACGCTGCTGACGTTGATCGTGGTGTGCACGATCTTCCTGCGCTGGATCCCTCACTACGGCCTGATCGCACTGTTGCCGATCATCGTTTCGCTGATCGCCAGCCTGCTGATCCAGATCGCCCTGAACGCCCGCTACCGAAAGAGCGCCCGCGGCCTGAAAAATGAGCGCGTGCCCGCGCCGCTGCGTGAGGTAGTCGTCCTCGGCGGGACGGTCATGGTGCTGAGCGTGGTGGGCATCTATGCGGTGCTGCTCGGGTGAGTTGACACTCACGCCGACCAGGTTTCGTTCCCGCGGACAGGCTAGTCCTTGAGCTGTTTCACGCTGATGGTGGAAGGGTCCGCGGCTGCCCGACTGTCTTTACGCTCGCTCAACCAGCCGCTGATCTGACTCGAAAACTCAGGCGGCGCCTTGCGACCGGTGCGCCGTGCAAGATCGAGAATGGTCTGTTGATCCAGCGCTTCTTCCATGCGCTTCTGCGCCGTGAGCATCGCCGCATTGATGCCGCACAAGCCCTCCGTCGCCCAGGCTGGCGCGCAGCCGTCGAACACCGCGCAGCGTCCGCGAATGTCCCGGCAATCGAAAATCAGCTTTCGCCCGTCGATCGCCGTGACGATGTCCAGCAACGTGATTTCGTCTGCCGGCCGCCCCAGCCTGAAGCCGCCGCGCACCCCTTCGGTGGCAGCCACCAGCCTGGCTTTCGCCAGCTTCGTGAACACCTTCGCCAGGTATTCCTGAGGCACACCTTGCAGTTCGGCCAGGTCACGCACGCTGGCCTCGCGGCTGTCACCGCGTTCATCCACCAGATAGAGCAGGCAGTGGATGCCGTACTCGACACCGGCGCTGTAAAGAGACATCTGAATCTCCGACTGATTTGATCGTGCAAAGCTAACAATTAGCCAGCGCTCACGCAAGGTATTCGGCGCCTTGGGCGACCGGCGATGCTGACGCCTTATGGGCATGATCAATCGTTTGGTGGTCGAGATAACATGATAAATAACTGATTTATAGGGAAATTATATAGATACGCCCGACGTCTTCGTACGCGTATCAAAAAAAGTGCTTGCCGAATCTAACTCCGATCAATAAAGTCGTAGTTGTTCTGAGCTGGTCGAGAACTCCGACCAGACAAACCGGCATTGGTACCCCAGGCCATGACCTGAGCCCGCCACTGCGCATCCCACCTGAAAATGACTGATTACGTCTTTGGAGCACACACAATGAACAAGCACATTTTGATTGTCGGCGCAGGTTTCGGCGGGATGTGGAGCGCGTTGTCTGCCACGCGTTTGCTGGAAAACCACGGCCGCGACGACGTCCGCGTCAGCGTGCTGGCGCCCGAAGCGGTGCTGGGGGTTCGTCCGCGCTTCTACGAACAGGAAGTGCACCAGATGCAGTCGCCATTGGGCCCGCTGTTCGACGCAGTCGGCGTCAATTTCGTCCAGGGCATGGCGAACGAGATCGACACAGTCGGCAAAAAAGTCGGCTATGTGGACGCCAACGGTGCGATCGCCACGCTCAACTACGACAAACTGGTTCTGGCGACCGGCAGCCGCGTAGTGCGTCCTGCCTCGGTGGCGGGCGTGGAGCATGCGTTCGATGTCGACCTGATGGCCGAAGCCACTCGGCTTGACCAGCACATCAAGTCATTGGCCCGGCTGCCTGAATCCGCGCCGCGCAATACCGTCGTGGTCGCGGGCGGTGGCTTCACCGGGATCGAAACCGCAACCGAAATGCCTGCTCGTCTGCGTGCCGCACTGGGTGCCGATGCCAGGGTTCGCGTAATCATCGTTGACCGTGGCGAGAAAGTCGGCGCCGCACTGGGTGCGAACATCAGCCCGTCGATCATCGAAGCCACTCAGGCGCTGGGCGTGGAGTGGGTCGTCAATGCATCGGTGGCCGCAGTGGACGCCGATGGCGTAACCCTTGCCGACGGTCGTCGCATCGACGCCATGACCGTGGTCTGGACCGTGGGTGTGCGGGCCAGCTCGCTGACTGAGCAGATCCCGGCCGAGCGCGATGCTTTCGGTCGTCTGCACGTGGACCGCAACCTGAAAGTCATCGGCCAGGACGACGTCTTCGCCACCGGCGATACCGCTTATGCGGCCACCGACGACGAAGGCAATTTTGCGCTGATGACCTGTCAGCACGCGATCGCACTGGGGCGCTCGGCGGGCAACAACGTCGCTGCGGACCTGCTGGGTGAAGCGCCGATTCCGTACAGCCAGGTCAAGTACGTCACCTGCCTGGACCTTGGCGCATGGGGCGCCGTCTACACCGAAGGCTGGGACCGTCAGGTCAAGCTGATCAAGGAAGAAGCCAAACAGCTCAAGCAGCAGATCAACTCCGTCTGGATCTACCCACCGGTCGCCGAGCGTCAAGCGGCGCTGGCAGCGGCGGACCCGATGATCCCGGTTGTTGCGTGACAGACCCCATCGGCGAACAGGCAAGCCGGCGGATATCCGTCGGCTTGCGCGATTCTTCGCAGGAGCGCATCAGGATTCGGTGGGGTTTCAGGGACAGTGATGGTGTGTCAGGAAGCGCCACCTCCGGTACCGGCAGATGGCGTTTCGCGATGCGCCACGGTCAGTCAGCGTGGCGCGAGGTGGTCAGTACGCGGCGACGAGGCCGTCTTTTCTGGGGTCCGTTCCGCCGACGTATCCGTGCGCGGTGCGCTGGATGATCTGCGCGCCGCCGAAGGCGAACACGCCGCTCGGGTCTTCGATCTCAACCTCGTGGCCCTTGGCGCGCAGTTCCTCGACCACCAGCCGGTCGAACGAGCGCTCGACCGCCA
Source organism: Pseudomonas sp. efr-133-TYG-103a (assembly GCF_030209235.1). NCBI lineage: Bacteria > Pseudomonadati > Pseudomonadota > Gammaproteobacteria > Pseudomonadales > Pseudomonadaceae > Pseudomonas > Pseudomonas sp. efr-133-TYG-103a. The sequence continues at coordinate 36,278 of NZ_JARVSK010000019.1, read as the reverse complement.
CTTTCAGCCCGGCCTCGATCCGCCAGCGCGGCGCATCGGCAGCCGCCTGCGGGTTCTGTTTGTAGCGCAGGATGCGCATCATCATCTGCAGATGACCCTGCGCCTGCATCGGGCCGCCCATCAAGCCGAACGACATCAGCGGCGTGCCGTCGGCATTCATCACGAAGCCCGGAATGATGGTATGGAAAGGGCGTTTGCCCGGCGCAACGATGTTGACATGTTCAGGGTCGAGGCTGAAACCGGCGCCGCGGTTCTGCAGGCTGATCCCCGTGCCCGGCACGACGACACCCGAGCCGAAGCCCATGTAGTTGGACTGGATGAACGAAACCATCATGCCGTTTTCGTCCGCGGCTGACAGGTACACCGTGCCGCCGGCCTTGGGCGAGCCATGCTGCGGGTCGGCGGCCTGCTCGGTGATCAACGACGCGCGCTCCATCAGGTACGCAGGGTCCAGCAGGTGTTCGGAAGCGACGCGCATGTGATCGTTGTCGGCGACGTGGTGGTTGAGGTCGGCGAGCGCCAGCTTCATCGCCTCGAGCACCGGGTGAACGGTTTCGACGCTGTCCACCGCATGCTCGCCGACGCCCAGCGCTTCGAGCATGGTCAGCCCGGCCAACGTGGCGATGCCCTGGCCGTTGGGCGGCAGCTCATGGACCACCGCGCCGGCATAAGGCACCGACAGGGTGTCGATCCAGTCGACGTCGTGACGGGCCAGATCGTCCAGGCTCATGACGCTGCCATTGGCGTTGGCATGGGCAATGATCTTCTGCGCCAGTTCGCCGCGATAGAACGATTCGCCTTTGGTTTCGGCGATCAGCTCCAGCGTTGTCGCGTGGTCTTTGAGCGTGACTTTCTCGCCTGGCTGCGGAGCCTTGCCGCCTTGCAGAAAGCACTCTGCGAAGCCCGGCTGATCCTTGAGCAGGGCCGAACCGCGTCGCCACAGTTCGGCGATGATGGGCGTCACTTGATAGCCGTCTCGGGCGTAGCCGATGGCGGGGCCTGCGAGGGTGGCGAAGGGCAGCTTGCCGTAGCGCTCCGACAGCGCGACCCAGGCCGAGACCGCGCCGGGCACCGTCACGGCACCCCAGCCACGCTGCGGCATTTCGGTCTGACCGGCAAAGTGTTCCGGCGACCAGGCTTGCGGCGAGCGCCCCGACGCGTTCAGGCCCTGGAGTTTTTTGCCGTCCCAGACGATGGCGAACGCATCGCTGCCGATGCCGCAGCCGGTCGGTTCGACCACTGTCAGCACCATGGCGGCGGCGATGGCGGCGTCCACCGCATTGCCGCCGCGACGCAGCATGTCGAGCCCGGCCTGCGCGGCCAGTGGCTGCGAGCAGGCGACCATGTTGTTGCCCATCACCGGCGAGCGGGCGGACGCGTAAGGTTGGCTGTAATCCAGATCATCGAACATGAAATCATCTCTTCGGCAGTTGATCAGCGTTTAAGTCGCAAGGGAATGGAATCAGTGGCGTCAGCTTTCGGATCGAGCGCATCGCGCAGCCCGTCGCCCAGCAGGTTGAAGCACAGCACCGTGATGTAGATCGCCACGCCGGGCGCGATCGACATCCACGGCGCCTGCTCCATGAAGTTCTTCGCGGTATTGAGCATCGAGCCCCAGGACGGCGAGGGCGGTTGCTGGCCCAGGCCGAGGAACGACAGACTGGCTTCGGCCAGAATCGCCGAGGCAATGGTCAGCGTGGCCTGCACCACCAACGGCGAGAGCACGTTGGGCAGCACGTAACGCAGGATGATCCAACGGTCGGGCAGGCCGATCGCGCGGGCGCCTTCGAGGTAATCTTCGTGCCGGATCGCCAGCACCTGACCCCGTGTCAGGCGCGAGAAAATCGGCATGGCCGACAAGCCGATCGCGATCATCGCGTTGGTCAGGCTCGGGCCGAGGAAGGCTCCCAGCGCAATCGCCAGGACCAGAAACGGGCAGGACAACAACGCTTCCATGATGCGCGATATCACCGCGTCCAGCTTGCCGCCGAAGTAGCCGGCCAGCAGGCCCAGCGGCACGCCGATCACCATCGCGATGGCCACGGAAACGCCGCCCGCCAGCAAGGAACTGCGCGCGCCCCACAACAGCCGGGAGAACAGGTCGCGCCCGAGCTCATCGGTGCCCAGCCAGTACATCATCGACGGCGCTTTGCGCACCGCGAGAAAGTTGGCTTTCAACGGATCATAGGGCGCAATCCACGGCGCGAGCAGTGCCGCGAGAATGAATACGATCAACACCACCGCGCCCACGACCGCGCCTTTGTTGGCGAGGAATTTTCGGGCAAACGGCGAGCGCGTGCGCGGTTTCAGCGGCTCTTTGACAGGCAGTGCAGGATTGAGGGCAATCGAGGTCATCAGGCAGTCCTCAGACGCGGGTTGATCAGGCGATACAGCACATCGGCGAGCAGGTTCAGCAGCAGAAAACCGATCGCCACGCACAGCACCACGCCTTGCACCACGGCATAGTCACGGTTGAAAACGGCATCGACGATCATCTTGCCGAAGCCCGGAATACTGAACACCTGCTCGGTCAGGACCGCGCCACCGAGCAGCTCGCCGAACAGCAGCGTGGTCAGGGTGACGATGGGCGTCAGCGCATTGCGCAGCGCATGCTTTAGGATCACCGTGCGCGGGAACAGTCCCTTGGCCCGCGCGGTGCGCACATAATCGGCGCGCAGCACTTCAAGCATCGCGCTGCGGGTGTGCCGCATCAGGACGCCCGACAGCCCGGCGCCGAGCACGAACGCTGGCAGGATCAAGGTCTTGAGGTTTTGCCCCAGGTTTTCACCCAGCGGCACGAAGCCCGACGCCGGCAGCCATTGCAGCTTCACGGCGAAGATCATGATCAACAGAATCCCCAGCCAGAAATGCGGAATGGAGATCCCCGACAAGGCGAACACGTTAGCGCCGTAATCCACTGCCGTGCCTTTGCGCACGGCGGAAATCACCCCGGTCGGGATGCCGATCAGCAGTGCGATGACCAGCGCCAGCACGGCCAGCTCGATGGTCACCGGCAGCTTGGACGCCAGCAGCGTCGTCACCGGTTGCTCGGTGCGCAGCGAGGTGCCGAAGTCGCCTTGCAGCACGTTGCCGACCCAGTGCACGTATTGCAACGGCACCGGATCGTTGAGGCGGTATTTCTCACGCAGGTATTCCATGACCGCCGGATCGCGCTCTTCGCCCGCCATGGCTTGCACCGGATCGCCCGGCAGCAGTTTCTGCAGGGTGAAGACGAACAGCGAAACCAGAATCAGCGTCGGTATGGCGCTGAGCAGGCGGCGCAGGATGAAGATCAGCATGGCGATTCCTCGCGGCCGAAGCGGTTATCCACAGACATCCCGATCATTTGAAGGCAACGTCGTTGAGGCGGATCAGCCCGTCCGGGTTTGGCACGAAGCCGGTCAGGTTGCTGCGCATCGCGATGATCCGCGGATCGAAGTAGAGGTAGCTGGTCGGCACGTCGTCGGCCAGCAGACGCAGCGCTTCGAAGTACAGCGCCTGACGCTGCGCCTGGTCGTTCACGGTGCGCGCCTTGTTCAGCAGTTCGTCGAGTTTGGGGTCACAGAAACGGCCGTCGTTCTGGCCGCCTTTGCAGGTCACGAACTGATGGATATCGCCATCCGGATCGGGGCGACCCGACCAGGCGCTCATGCCGATCTGGAAGTTGCCGGCCTGTTGCTCGCTGAGCAGGGTGGCGTATTCGGTGGCAACCAGATTGACCTTGAAGCCGGCTTCTTCGGCCATCGCCTGAATGATCTGCCCGACCTGCTGGGCGATCGGGTTGTTGGCGACCTTGAGCTCGACGCTGACCGGGGTCTTCACGCCCGCTTCGGCCAGCAGTTTTTTGCTGGCCTCGACATCACGGGCCGGGATCGGCAGGTCTTTGTCGTAGTAAGGGCTGCTTTTCGGGAAAGGCTGCGCGCTGGGTGCGTAGAGGCCTTCGAAGACCACCTGATTGATCGCATCGCGGTCGATCGCCAGCTCGAAGGCTTTGCGCACGCGCTTGTCCTTGCCCAGCGGGTTGTTGGCCTTGTCACCGTTGTTGGTGTTGTACATCAGCTGCATATAGCCAAGGCCCGGGGTGCTGAACACTTGCACGTGACTGTCGGCTTTAGCGGTTTTCACGTCGGTGGGCGCGACGCGCTCGATGATGTCCAGATCGCCCGAACGCAGGTTCGCCAGGCGCACGGAGGTGTCCGGAATCGGCAGGAAAACCACTTTGTCGAAGTGGTACGCCTGCTTGTTCCAGTAGTGGTCGAAACGCTCCAGCACGATGCGATCCTGCTGCACCCGCTGAACGAATTTATACGGGCCGGAGCACACCGGTTTCGAGCCGACGTCGGTCGCCGACGCCTTGGGCGCGAGCATCATTCCGGCGCGGTCGGACAGTTGCGAAATCAGCGTGGCGTCCGGTTGCTTGACCTTGATGGCGACGGTCTTGGCATCGATCACGTCAACGCTTTCCACCGACGACAGTTCGCTCTTGCGCAGCGAGTCGGGCAGGGTGCGCGCACGGTCCAGGTTGAATTTCACGGCTGCGGCATCGAAGGCTTCGCCGTCATGAAAGGTAACGCCCTCGCGCAGGGTCATGGTCAGGGTCTTGCCGTCTTCGCTCCAGTTCCAGGCCGTGGCCAATTGCGGCACGTAAGTCAGGTCAGGGCTGATATCGACCAGTTTGTCGCACAGCGCGGTGTACACCAGGCGGCCCGAATACGTGCGCGAACGGTGCGGGTCGAGCACGTCCGGATCATCCTGAATACCGATGCGCAACGTGGTTTCGGCGACAGCCGCATTCGCGGCGAGCAGCAACAGCGCGGTGGTCATCAGAGGGGCGAACTTCATGGCTGACTCTCCAGAGAAAGGGCTTGATGGCTTTTGAACAGGTTCAGGCGCTGGCTGTAGGCCGCGCTGGGTGTCGGTACGATCAATGAGCCGGCGCCCGCGTTAGCGATTTCGCGCCAGTAATGGCACGCCACCTGGCGACCCGGCTCGACGGTTTCGAACGCGGGTTTGAGTTCGCGGCACAGCGGCCTGGCGTGCGGGCAGCGCGTGTGAAAGCGGCAGCCGGAGGGCGGTTTGCTCGGGCTCGGCATGTCGCCTCCGAGCAGCGGACGAGGCCGGCGCAAGTCAGGGTGGCTGACCGGCACAGCGGCCATCAGCGCCTGGGTGTAGGGATGGAAGGGCGTCTCGAACAGCGCGTTGACCGGGGCCAGTTCGACGATCTCGCCCAGGTACATCACCGCCACTCGATCACTCATGTGACGAATCACCGCCAGGCCATGGGCGACAATGAGCAGCGTCAGGCCGAACTGGTGCTTGAGGTCCTCCAGCAGATTGACCACCTGCGCCTGCACCGACACGTCCAGCGCCGACACCGGCTCGTCGCCGAGGATCAGCCGTGGCTCGGAGGCCAGTGCCCGGGCGATGCCGATGCGCTGGCGCTGCCCGCCGGAAAACTCGTGAGGGAAGCGGCTGCCGTGCTCAGGCGCAAGGCCGACGGTGCGCAGCAATTCCGCAACCTTGTCCTGCCGTGCGCTGCGGCTGTCATCGCGATGCAGCCAGATCGGTTCGCCGATGATCGACTCGACGCTCATGCGCGGGTTCAGCGACGCGAAGGGGTCCTGGAAGATGATTTGCAGATCGCGGCGCACCTGACGCAGCTTGTCAGCGGGCAGATTGCCCAGATTGCGTCCTTCATAAATCACATCGCCCGCCGTGGGTTTGAGCAGATTCAGCAGCACGCGGCCGAGGGTGGATTTGCCCGAGCCGGATTCACCGACCAGCGCCAGTGTTTCGCCCCGGCGAACGGCCAGCGACACTTCATTGACCGCCTGCACGGGCGGTTTTTTGCGTTGGAACAGGCCTGCTTCACTGTGGAAATGCTTGCTGACCGCAATGCTTTCCAGAATCGGTTTTTCCAGGGCGTCGGCGGCGACGTCGATGTGCTGCGGCGTGCTCATGCACTGACTCCCAAATGCTGTTCCAGCGGCGCGCGAATGCAGGCCGCGAAATGACCACTGGAGACTTCCAGCAGTGGCGGGCGCGCTTCACGGCACGCATCGATGACGAACGGGCAGCGACTGGCAAAGCGGCAGCCGCCGGGCATTTCGGCCGGGGTTGGCACGCGTCCGTTGATGGTCGCGAGGCGTCCTTCGCGCGGGCCGACCGAGGGCATCGAGCCCATCAGGCCGATGGTGTAAGGATGTTGCGGGTCGTCGAACAGCGTCTTCACTGAACCGCTTTCGACGACGCGACCGGCGTACATCACCATGACGTCGTCGGCGACTTCCGCGACCACGCCCAGGTCGTGGGTGATCAGGATCATCGATGTGCCGGTCTCGGCCTGCAGGCTGGCGACCAGCGACAGGATCTGCGCCTGAATCGTCACGTCCAGCGCGGTGGTCGGCTCGTCGGCGATGATCAGTGCCGGATCGTTGGCCAGCGCCATGGCAATCATTGCCCGCTGACGCATGCCGCCGGACAGCTCGTGGGGATAGGCGTCCAGACGCTGCTGCGCATCGGGCACGCGAACTTTTTCGAGCATTTCCAGCGCGCGCTGACGGGCCGCACCCGCGGACAGGCCCTGATGACGGATCACGCTTTCAGCGATCTGCTCGCCGATGGTGAACACCGGGTTGAGTGACGTCATGGGCTCCTGGAAAATCATCGCCATGCGGTTGCCGCGAACGTCCAGCAGGCGGGTGTCGGACATCCCCAGCAGCGGCTCGCCCAGCAGGCTCGAGGCGCTGGCGCCAACGGTCGCGGTGTCCGGCAGCAGGCCCATCAACGCCATGGAGGTCACGCTTTTGCCGCAGCCGGATTCGCCGACGATGGCCAAGGTTCTGCCCGGCCTGATCGCAAAGGAAACGCCATCGACGACGTTGGCCGGGGCACCCTTGAAGCGCACGGTCAGGTCGCTGACGCTCAGAACCGCAGGCTGATCGTCGCGGGGTTGGTCGTTCATACGCTGGCCTCAAGGTCTTGTTGGATGACGTGGTCCAGGGCCTGCTGCAAGGCGCGCAGATGTCCGCGCATGGCAGTAGCGGCCTTGACCGGATCACGGGTTTCGATGGCACTGACGATGTCGTCGTGATCGTGGCTGTAGGTGTCCAGCCGGTCGGTGTTGCGGGCACGCTGGCGCAGATCGCGCCAGGTGGGGTCGAGGCGAATCGCGTCGAGCATCTCGAAGATGTCCAGCATCAGGCGGTTGCCGGCGGCTTCGGCGATGCCGCGGTGCAGGGCGCTGTCCCACAGCTCGATGCCCTCGGCGTCGATTTCGGTGGCGTGTTGCTGCCGTGTCGTGCGCTCGGCCAGACGGCGCAGGATCGCCATCTGTTCACCGTTGGCGCGTAACGCAGCCAGCGAGGCGAGTGCCGGTTCCAGATAAAGGCGCGCTTCCATGACCTCGCTGAAATTGGTCCGGCTCGACAACTTGGCGAAACTCATCGCCGCACTGGGCGGGGTAGGGCCGACAAAGGTTCCCTTTCCCTGCCGACGCCAGATCTGGCCTTCCGCTTCGAGCACCGCCAGGGCACGACGAATGGCGCGACGACTGACGCCGAAATCCACCGCCAGATCGCGTTCGGTGGGCAAGGCCCGCTGGGGGAAGGCGGCATGTTGCGCCACCATCTGACGCAGCGCGTCCAGGGCCAGTTTCGACGAGTTGTCGTGCGGGGCGTCGGTGTCGAACCTTTCCATCATGGTCTCTCGTCACAGCATGAAAACCCGATGCCGTTTGCAGCGTGAAGCGGCGCGTGGCGTTAAGGGAGCGATACAGAGAGGGTGCAATAGCGATGCCAATCAGAATTGGTTCGTGCGGCAGACTGGCAATCCGCCCGCGCGAATACGCGCGATTCAGGCCGCTTGGGCCAATCGCCAAAGGTTCACAAGCTTGGTTCGCCGGATGAGGCAGGATTGGTTCGGGGGATAAGTGAACCAATTTTTCGCGGGTTTCAGACGGGTGCCTGATTATGGTTCGGGTGCATTGTTACAGGGCATGTTCAGGACAGCGCCAACGCGGAATTCCGTAGGACCGGCTTTAGCCGGGAATGCGTTCGTTGCCATACCGCACGACTGAGGTCGCACATACCGGGCTCTTCCCGGCTGAAGCCGGTCCTACTTACCGCGTGGCCTGTAGGACCGGCTTTGGCTGGCAGCGAGCCAGGTCAGCAGTCGGTGGCGATCAGTCCCACTCGGGCGCCAGGCTGGCCGGGCTGGTCAGGCGCTGGCCCCGGTCCAGCTTGGCGATGCGGGTCATGTCGTCATCGCTCAGCTTCAGGTCCACAGCCTTGAGGTTGCTTTCCAGGTTGGCGCGTCTGGTCGACGACGGAATCACCGCGTAACCCAGCTGCATCGCCCAGGCCAGGGTGACCTGCGCCGGCGTCGCGTCATTGCGCCGTGCGATTTCCTCGATCACCGGGTCTTTCAAGACCTCGCCATAGGCCAGGGTCATGTACGAGGTGATTTTGATCCCGTGCTGTCTGGCGAAATCAGCCACGGTGCGATTCTGCAGGTACGGGTGCAGCTCGATCTGGTTGGTCGCGATGTGCTCGGCGCCGACCGCAGCGATGGCTTCCTTCATCAGCGCGACTGTGAAGTTCGACACGCCGATCTCGCGAGTCAGGCCCTGCTTTTTCGCCTCCAGCAGCGCGCCCATGAACTCGGTGACCGCGACCTTGCCTTGCGGCGAAGGCCAGTGGATGAGCGTCAGGTCGACGTAATCGGTTTTCAGTTTCGCCAGGCTTTCCTTCAGGCTGGGGATCAGCTTGTCGGCGGCAAAGTTGTCCGTCCAGATCTTGGTGGTGATGTAGAGCTGATCACGGGGCACACCGCTTTGCACGACGGCTTGACCGACCTCGGCCTCGTTGCCGTAGATCTGCGCGGTGTCGATTACGCGGTAGCCAAGTTCAAGGCCGGTGGTGACCGAGTCGATCACGACCTGGTCTTTCAATCGGAACGTGCCCAGGCCAAAAGCGGGAACAGTCATCGGGATTACTCCATTGCAAAGGTAAGAAATCTGAAGGCCAGTATCCCGGTTGGTTCCCCGCGGAAAAACCGTAAATCGGGAAAGGGACTTCTGATCGGGGATCATGAATGCCGTGGAGCGCAGGGCCGCTGTGGATCGGAGTGATCGGGAGGGGGGGCGATGGCGGAAGTTCTGTTGTCATCGCGAGCAGGCTCACGTCTGCAAGAGACGCGATCACCCTCAGGGGTGAGCTTGCTCGCGAATGATTGCCGAACACAGGCAATCGACTGGCTGGCAACGGCTTCAGTGATCTCCACCAGATCGATATCGCCGATGCTCGAGCCCGCACGTTGCAGCAGCTTGCGGGTCGCGTAGACAGGCCCCATGCCCGGCGATGATGATCAAAGGGGCTGAGGATTGCATGGTAAGTCTCCTGGGCTAAGGGGCGGTCGATGGCGATCAGCGGTTCATGTCGAGGATCATGCAGGTGGTGGTGCCGGTGGCGTACAGACGGCCATCGACGTCGTAAATCCGGCCTTCGGCCAGCGCCGTGGAGCGCCCGACATGCACCACAGTGCCTTCGGCGCGGATCGGCCCGGTCTTGTCGGTCAGCGCCCGGATGTAGCTGATGCGCAGATCGAGGGTCGTGTAGCCCTGGCCATGTTGCAGGCGGGTGTGCACCGAACAACCCATGCACGAGTCAAGCAGCGTGGCTGCATAGCCGCCGTGCACGATGCCCAGCGGGTTGTAGTGCTGCGGCCCGGGCGTGCCTTGAAAAACGAAACTGCCGGGCGACCACTCGATCGGCACGAAATCCATCAGCTCGCCAATGGGCGGGTGCGGCAGCTCACCGTTACCGATGCCATCGAAGAACGCCTGCGGCGTCAGTTGCGCGACGTCGGTCAGGCTCATGCTGCCGGACTTGCCCAACCGGGCGCGGACGGTCTGTTCCTGCGCCAGCCAGAGGGCCAGTGTTTCTTGGCGAGAGGTGCTTTGCACGGGCATTCACTCCGCAAGCCGCATCCGACGGGGCGTCGGCGGGCGTTAAATTATGGTCATAATCTCGCTGTTCAATGACGATCGCAATACCATAAATGTCCACTGGTGGCCAAAGCGCTCAGTCAGTGAGGAGGGTAGCGAGCAAGGCAGGAAAAGAGGCGTGTGAATACCGCAAAATAAAGCGGAGCGCAGTCGTGGGATCGCCGCGCTCCAGTGGTCGACTGGCCGGCGGCTCAGGCATGCCCGTCCTTCTTGACGAAATGCTTGTGCATGTCGGCCGTCAGCGCTTCGACCCGTTCCGTCAGCAGCTTGGTCATCTCGGTCAGGCGTGTGTTCTGCTCCAGTAATTCCAGCATTTGCGCGGTGTTTTGCGCCGCCCGCGCCATGCGTTCTTCATTGGCCACGGCGAGCGCTTCGCGGTGCTGCGCGTCGGCATCGGAACTGGCTTTGTCGCGAGCGGCCTGGCGCGTCTGGGCAAGCAGGATCAGTGGCGCGGCATAAGCCGACTGCAGGCTGAACGCCAGGTTGAGCAGGATGAAGGGATAAACGTCGAACGTCACCAGGCCGCTCAGGTTGGCGCCAACCCACAGCAGCACAATGAGCGTCTGCGCGCCCAGGAACGTCGGCGTGCCGAAAAAGCGCGCGAAGGCTTCGGCCTTCAGTGCGAACGCATCGTTGCCGAACGTGGGCGCAAGGTGCGCATGGCGTTTATGAAAACGCAGATGATCGACAGGTGGCGAGGCGGGCAGGGCGGTGGCGTCCGGATTGACGGGTTCAGTCGGGGCAACGGGCATGGCGGCTTCCTGAGGGCAAAGACAGATGCCCACTATAGGCCCGAATGCCCGGGATTTAACGCAGCCCGTGACGGCGGCAGCGAGGTTGCGCGGGCACGTTGGTGCCCGCAGGCGTGAAAGCCGAGCGTCAGTCCACCGGATCGGGGTACAACGGCTTGGACCGATGCATGATGTTGGCGTAGTCGTAGACGTACTGGCGACCCGCGTGACTGGTCATGCGCAGGCGATCGATCAGTTGTCGCTCTTTCTTGTTCAGGTATCTCAACCCTTGGTGGTCACTGGACTTGAGGCGATCACGTTCATGGGCGTCAGGGAAAGTGATGACGTTCGTCATGAAATATCTCCTTGGTTGAATCCTTGTGCCCGGCTCCATATCCGGGTTCACCTTTATGGTGCGACCCCGCACCTTACCCACAAAAAGTCGACCCCTTCAACCCTGCAATGGATCAACGGATCACACCACCTGCACGATCTCGAACGATTGCCGGCTGCCGTTGACAACGATCTCGACCTCGTCGCCGTCGAACTTGCCCAGCAGCGTCTGGCCGAGCGGGGCTCTGGCGGTGATCACCGTGACAAGGCCTTCGTCCACGCTGACTTTCAGGCCCGCGGCATCCGGCCCGAGAAACAACTGCCGGGCGACACCGCTCGCCGATTCCAGCACGATCAGGTCGCCTGACTGAATGCCGCGCAGCTCATCGAAAGGCTTGAGCGTGAGGTTGCGGTACTGCATAAGCGACTGACGTATTTCCTCGACCCGGCGCGCCTGGCCGGCCGCCAGATACGACGCCTCCAGCCCCAGCGTGTCGTACTTGTTTTCGGCGATGTTCTCTTCATGCGTCGCGGTTTCGTAGGCCGTTTGCGCGGCGCGAATGGCGACCTCGAGATCGATTTCGAGTGTTTCGATGATCCGCTGCAGGACCCGTGGCTTGTTCATGAAAATGGCGTGTCTCGTCAAAGGGTTCAGCCGCAGAACTGATAGATCGCCGCGCGACTCTTCTCGCTGGGCGCGGTCTGGTTCTGCTGCATCCAGAACTGGCATTTCGGGCCATTGAAGTTGCGCTGCCGCTCGGCCTGTTCGACCTGTTCGGCCTGCCGCGCTTCGCCTTCGCGCAGGATCTGCCGGTATTGATCGAACATCGGATTGTCGCTTTCGGGATTTGCTTTGGCGGCTGGCGGGGTCGTCAACTCGCTGGCGGTGTTCTTCAGTGCCTGGGTCTGCTCGGCCGGTAATGCGTTGTAGACCAGCCAGGCCGTCAGCAGCACGGCCAGAAAACCCAGCCAGATCCCGGCAGCAATGGACAGCACGAGCTTCAATGGATGGAGGGTAACGGACAATTCGCGACGGTTGACGTACATGGCAGACTCCGGGCTTGCGCAGTGTCGATGGCGGAATTGTCGCACGACCGGGGCTGGAGATTCTGCGCCGTTATGAAGGACAATTCGCTTTTTTGAACATCCTCAGGGGATCGGGATGAAAGCCTCTTGGGATATTTTCTGCACCGTTGTGGATAACTTCGGCGACGTCGGCGTGACGTTTCGTCTGGCCCGTCAACTGGTCGCTGAGCATGGCATGGACGTGCGTCTGTGGGTGGACGACCTGACGGCGTTCGCCCGTCTGTGTCCTGCTGCCGACCCGCAGGCGCCGCAACAGTGGCACGACGGCGTCAACGTGTGTTTCTGGCCGAAGGACTGGCGCGCCGCCGAGCCTGCCGACGTCGTGATCGAAGCGTTCGCCTGTCATCTGCCGCCGGCCTACATCGACGCCATGAAAGCGCGCACGCCGCGCCCGCTCTGGCTGAACCTCGAATACCTGAGCGCTGAAGAGTGGGTGACCGGCTGCCATGGACTGCCGTCGCTGCAGTCCAGCGGCATCCAGAAGTTCTTCTTCTTTCCGGGCTTTCGGAGCACCACCGGCGGCTTGTTGCGCGAAGCCGGGTTGATCGAACGGCGCCATGCCTTCGAGCAGGATCCGGCCGCGCGGCAGGCATTCCTCACCCGGCTGGGCGTTCACCCGGAACACGACGCCACACAAACGCCGACGCAGTTGATCTCGCTGTTTGCCTACGAACACGCAGGGCTTGGCTCCTGGCTGGACTGCCTGGCGTTTGCCGACCGTAAAACCCACCTGTTGGTGCCGGAAGGGCGGATTCTGGGCGATGTTCAGCGCTGGCTTGCGGTCGATGAGCTCAAGGCTGGCGACCTGAACCAGCGCAATGCCCTGACCATTCAGGTGCTGCCATTCGTGCGTCAGGAGGACTACGACCTGCTGCTGTGGTGCTGCGATTTCAACGTGGTACGCGGCGAGGATTCTTTCGTGCGCGCGCAGTGGGCCGGCCGGCCGCTGATCTGGCACATCTATGAGCAGGACGACGACGCGCACTGGGCCAAGCTCGATGCGTTTCTGGAGCTGTATCTGGCCGGGTTATCCACAGGCGCGGCCCAGGCGCTGACCGATGTCTGGCGCAACTGGAACGCAGGGCAGGACATGGCGGCAAGCTGGACAACCCTGCAGGCGCATCGCGCCGAACTCGCCAGGCATGCGCAACGGTGGTGTCTGGAACAGGCCTTGCAGGATGATCTGACGACTGCGCTGGTACACTTTTACCGAAATTGGATATGATACGCGGCCTTGTATTAAGCCCTGTACGAAAAGTGGCTTTTCGTACAGGGCTTAGAAAGTACTTCCATCCAAATTCGGATATTCGTAATGAAAACTGGTAAAGAGCTTAAACCCGGTACCGTGATCCGTATCGACAACGATCCTTGGCTGGTTCAGAAAGCTGAATTCACCAAGTCCGGTCGTAACAGCGCGATCATGAAGACCAAGCTGAAGAACCTGCTGACCGGCTACAAGACTGAAACCGTCTACAGCGCCGACGACAAGCTGGACGACGTGATCCTGGACCGTAAAGAAGCCACCCTGTCTTTCATCAGCGGCGACTCCTACACGTTCATGGACACCACTGACTACACCATGTACGAACTGAACGCCGAAGACATCGAAAGCGTTCTGCCTTTCATTGAAGAAGGCATGACCGACGTCTGCGAAGCCGTTTTCTTCGAAGGCCGTCTGGTTTCCGTAGAACTGCCGACCACCATCGTGCGTCAGATCGACTACACCGAAGGTTCCGCTCGCGGCGACACTTCGGGCAAAGTCATGAAGCCAGCCAAGCTGAAAAACGGCACCGAGCTGAGCGTTGCTGACTTCATCGAAATCGGCGACATGATCGAGATCGATACCCGTGAAGGCGGTTCCTACAAAGGCCGTGCCAAGTAAGCACTGCTCGCGTAACGCCACACACGAAAAAGCCCGACCATTGAGTCGGGCTTTTTTGTGGGCGATGGTTTTGTTCGGTTACCAGTTCATGGCGTTCTTCTCTGGTCACTGAATCGTGTTGAACACACCGGCCTCATCGCGAGCAAGCTCACTCCTACAGTGGGAGCGCAGTAATCTGTAGGAGTGAGCTTGCTCGCGATGAGGCCGGATCGATCAATGCAGATCTATCCGGCTGACATCTTTTTTACTTCAGATGAACCTTCAACTCTTGCGACGCCTGCAACATCGCCGAGCGCACTTCCGGCACCTGGCTGACCACGTTGAGCAGACCGTAGTCGTGAATCATGCCGTTGTAGCGCACGGCGGTCACCGGAACGCCAGCCTGATCCAGTTTGCGGGCATACGCTTCGCCTTCGTCACGCAGCACGTCGGCACCGGCGGTCTGCACCAGAGCAGGGGGCAGGCCTTTGAGCTGATCCAGTGTGGCGCGCAGCGGTGAAGCGTAAATCTCGGCGCGCTGCTTCGGATCGGTGGTGTAGTTGTCCCAGAACCACTTCATCATGTTGCGGGTGAGGAAGTGCCCCTCGGCAAACTGGTCATACGAACCGGTGTCGAAGTTGGCGTCGGTTACCGGCCACAGCAGCACCTGATAACGAATGGCCGGCGTGCCCTTGTCTTTGGCCATCAGGCTGACGACGGCCGCCATGTTGCCACCGACGCTGTTGCCGGCCACGGCCAGACGCTTGCCATCGACGTTGATCTCCTTGCCGTGCTCAGCCACCCATTTGGTGGCCGCGTAGGCCTGGTTGATCGCGGTCGGGTAGTGCGCTTCAGGCGACGGCGTGTAGTTCACGAACACCGCCACTGCCCCCGAACCCTCGACCAGATCCCGCACCAGACGCTCGTGGGTCGGGTAATCGCCCAGCACCCAGCCGCCGCCGTGGAAGAACATGAACACTGGCAAGGTGCCTTTCACGCCAGCCGGACGCACGATGGTCAGGCTGATGTTCTGGCCGTCGGCCGAGATGGTCTTCTGGCTGACATCGGCTTTGGGCAGTGTCAGCTTGACCCCGGCCTGAGCGCCGGTCAGCACGGCCCGCGCATCCTTGGGCGAAAGCTGCTCGATCGGCTTGCCGCCGCCCGAGTTCAGCGCGTCGAGGAATGCCTGAGTGTTGTGCTCGACGCCGCTGTCGGTCGCCGCAAACGCTTTGCCGATGGACAGTGCGAGAAGCGAGCCCGCCAGAATCTTGCCAAATGTGTTCATGTTCTTCTCCTTCCTGGTCGAGGTGTCAGACGGTGACGTGCAGGCGAACGTCAACGTTGCCGCGGGTGGCGTTCGAGTACGGGCAGACCTGGTGAGCGGCGTCGACCAGTGCTTGAGCGTCGGCTTGTTCCAGGCCAGGCAGGCTGATGTGCAGATCGATGTCCAGACCGAAGCCGCCAGGGATCTGACCGATGCCGACGTGGGCAGTGATCGAGGCGTCGGCAGGGATGCTGCGTTTGCTCTGACCGGCGACGAATTTCAGCGCGCCGATGAAGCAGGCCGAGTAGCCGGCGGCGAAGAGTTGCTCAGGGTTGGTGGCTTCACCGCCAGCGCCGCCCAGTTCTTTCGGGGTGGCCAGTTTCACGTCGAGAATCTTGTCGCTGGAAACAGCACGGCCATCACGGCCACCGGTAGCGGTTGCAACTGCGGTATAGAGCGCTTTCATGATATTTCCTCACTTGAATGATGTTGGCCTGAGCCGGTTGTGTTTAGCGCTAAAAGTTTGTGCGCTAAGCAAGTGAGATGAAATGTAATGCGCCAATGATTAGTGCGCAAGATAAATTTTCGAGATTTCTCAAAAAAGCCGCGCTCTGTCGGTCATGTGTGATTTAACTGATTGATAAATAATGATTTATTTTCAAAAAGATTTTACTCTCGAGGTCGAGGTTTTTAGCAGTCTGCCTGCTCGCGGAAGGATCCTTCGATCCATCAGCGCCACAAAGTGGTGTCGCTACCGCGCTATCGCCACCCGATTTGTTGGAGCGCGCTGCCCGCGTACGCATTCATGCAGGCACCCTCCTGATCTCTGCACGGACGCTTTCGCGGGCAAGCGGGCTCTTGCAGAAATCTGCGACAGGGTCTGGCGTAAATGAAAAGGCCAGCAACGAGGCTGGCCTGAAGTGAAGGGGGGGTAATCAGATGCTGCCGTGCAGATGCCCGCGCAGGCCGAGCAGGTCCTGTTGCAACGCTTTCAGTTGTTCCACCGTGATTCCGCTGGCCGCGAGAATGCATTGCGGAATCCGCTTGGCCTTTTCGTGCAGCGCTTTACCCTGATCAGTCAGTGTCAACAGCACCACACGTTCGTCTTCCTTGCTGCGCGTGCGCTTGATCAAGCCTTCGGTTTCAAGCCGTTTGAGCAGCGGCGTCAGTGAGCCCGGATCGGTCAACAATCGCGTGCTTACTTCTCCTACCGTCAAGCCGTCTCGTTCCCACAAGACCAGCATCGCCAGGTATTGCGGATAGGTCAGGTTTAGTTCCAGCAACAGCGGCTTGTAGACCTTGGTCATCATCAGAGACGTGGAATACAAGGCAAAACACAGCTGGTTGTCCAGCAGCAAGTCCTCGCAACTGCCAGCTCCAGCTGTCGCGGAGCTATCGTCGGCGTTCATGGGTGTTCCTCGATTGAACGAAATGACCACTAATTTAGTGTCATGATCTTTAATGCACCAGATAATTTCGGTAATCGCCGACAGGGTGTTTCTCTATCGAAGCGGACTGACGCCGATCGTGACCTTTATCGCCGCCTGCGGATTTCCCTGATTGCCGCGAGTGAGTAGGATGCGCGCGTTCCCATACCGCAACTGAAAACAGAGGATCGGGCGTGATTGTCGATGTAGTGATGTACCTGCTGCTGGGTGCTGCCATGGGCACCCTGGGCGGGTTGTTCGGAATTGGCGGCGGGCTGGTGGCCATTCCGGCGCTGGGCGTGCTGTTCGGCCTCGATCAGCAACTGGCACAAGGCACCGCGTTGCTGATGGTGCTGCCCAATGTGTTGCTGGCGTTGTGGCGTTACAACCAGCGCAACAGGATATCGGTGCGCAACGCCATGTCGCTGATCGTGCCGAGCTTCATCATGTCCTGGCTGACGTCCTTGTGGGCCGTGCGGATCGACCCCCAGAGCATGCGCATCGGCTTCGTCGCGTTTCTCGTCGTCCTGACGCTGTTCAACGTGATTCAAATGTACTGGCGCAAAGGCCACTCAGGGCCGCAGCTTCGACATGGCCGGTGGCTATGGGTGCTGGGCCTGGGCTCCGGCGTGACCGCGGGAATGTTCGGCGTCGGCGGCGGGGTGATCGCAACGCCGATCCTGACCGGCATCTTCGGCGCCAGTCAGGTGGCCGCCCAAGGGCTGGCGCTGGCCCTCGCAGCCCCGGCGACCATTATCACGATGACCACTTACGCGCTGCATGGCCACGTCGACTGGCGGATGGGAATCCCGCTGGCCATCGGCGGCCTTGCCAGCATCAGTTGGGGCGTCGCGCTCGCCCACAGTCTGCCGGAGCGCTTGCTCAGATCGCTGTTCTGCGTGTTCCTGGTGATCTGCGCGATCATGCTCTGTTTCCGGGTCTGACCCATCGCTACAGTTCGAAGCCCTCGGCGATGTGATCGGCCAGGCACTCGGTGATCGGTGAGGGATTGTTCGGATTACGCAGCAGGACGATGCTCGCCGACGGCAGCTGCGGCAAGCCCTCCGCTTCGCCAAGCACGCGCAGATCAGGGGTGATCAGGCTCTGCAATTGCGCGGTCACGGCGAGCCCGGCGCTGACCACGGCCATGATCGCCGACAGGCTGGCGCTGGTGTAGGCCACGCGATATTCGCGGCCGCCGGCGTCCAGCGCATTGACCGCCCACAGGCGGCAGAAACAGTCGTTGTTGAACATCGCCAGTGGCAGCGGCGTCTGTTCGTGCGGGCAGAACCCTGCGGCCTCTGCCCAGACGAAGCGCTCCTGACGCAGAATCTGGCCGATCTCCTTGCCTGGCTCGCGGGTCACGATGCTCAGGTCCAGGTCCTGACGCTGCAGCAGTTGCGCCGATGATTCACAGTGCACTTCGACCTGCACGAGGGGATATGCCTGAGCGAAGCGCTGCAGGATGCCCGGCAGGAAACGCATTACGTAGTCATCCGGCGTACCGATTTTCACCGTGCCGACCATGTGCGGCTCACGCAGCGTGTTGAACACCTCGCTGTGCAGTTTCAGGATGCGCCGGGCATAACCCAGCAGCACCTGGCCCTCCGCCGTGAGGTTGAGCGTGCGGCCGTCCTTCAAGAACAGCGGCCGGCGGACGACGTCATCCTCAAGCCTTTTCATCTGCATGCTGACCGCCGACTGCGTGCGGTTGACCACCTCGCCAGCCTTGGTGAACCCGCCTTCGTCGGCAATCGCGACGAAGGTGCGCAGCAGTTCGCTGTCAATGCTTGGGTAGCTGGTCATACATCAATCTCCCAGATGCAGTGCATAAGAAACATTCGTTGGATTGATCTTAAGCCTGGCGAGAGAATCTGCCCATCCCCACTTGGAGGGCAAGACGATGAAAGGTCAAAAAGGTTACGTACTGGTGATGAAAACCCTGTCGCGGGAGTCGGGGCCTGAGCGTTGGTGGACTGCGATGACGACGCAGATCGCCCGCTGGCGCAGGCTCCACCGCGAACGCAGGCAGCTGGCTGCATTGAGTGACGACGCGCTCAAGGACATCGGTCTGAGCCGGGCCGATGTGTACCAGGAAGCGGAGCGTCGGTTCTGGGATGACCCGATGAAGCATTGAGGCGACGGGCCTGGCAGTTCTCACGGCAGCCGGCGCGGTAGGCAGCGCGGGTCTTGATGAGGTAGTTTTGCGGATCGATCAGGAGGTCCTGAATGCCCGCAGAACTGCCGATTCAGCAAAAACTGTCCATCAAACAGGCGCGTCGTCTGGCGCTGGCTGCCCAGGGATTCAATGGTCGGCAGCGGCCGGCGACCATCAAGGCCAGCCATGTCACGCAGCTGATCGAGCGTCTCGGTGTGCTGCAGATCGATTCGGTCAATGCACTGGTGCGCTCGCACTATCTGCCTTTGTATTCGCGGCTGGGCAACTACCCGCAGAAGCTTCTGGATGACGCCGCCTGGAGCCAGGGCAGGCAACGCAAACTGTTCGAATACTGGGGGCATGAAGCGTCATTGCTGCCCGTGGATCTGTACCCGCTGATGCGCTGGCGCATGCAGCATGCGGCTCAAGGTGAAGGTATCTATCAGCAGCTGGCCAGCTTCGGACGCGAGCAGCAGCCGACCATCGCGCGTGTGTTGCAGGCGGTGCGTGATCAAGGCGCGCTGGGGGCGGGCAGCCTCAGTACGCGTCAGGAGCGCGCGGGACCGTGGTGGGACTGGAGCGCTGAAAAGCTGGCGCTGGAATGGCTGTTTGCCGCTGGCGAGGTGACGGTTGCCGGGCGTCGCGGATTCGAGCGGCTTTATGATCTGCCCGAACGGGTTCTGCCCGACGCGATCATCCATCACCCTGAGCTGGACGAGGGCCAGGCCCAGCGCGGACTGCTCCTGCACGCCGTCGGAGCGTTGGGCGTCGGCACCGAAAAAGACATCCGTGACTACTTTCGTCAGGACCCGGCGCCCGCCAGGGCCGGGCTGGCAGCGCTGGTGGAAGAGGGGCGCATCAACGTGGTTCAGGTGCAAGGCTGGAAGCAGACAGCCTACGCATTGCCCGAGCTGAGCGTGCCGCGCAAGGTGGCGACCAGTGCACTGCTTTCTCCGTTCGACTCCTTGATCTGGGAGCGTGCGCGCACCGAGCGCCTGTTCGATTTTCATTACCGCCTGGAAATCTACACGCCCGCCCACAAGCGTGTGTATGGCTATTACGTGCTGCCGTTTCTGTACAACGAACGCATCGCGGCGCGCATCGACCTGCGGGCCGAAAGGGCTGCCGGGAGGCTGGCCGTGCATGCCGTACACGAAGAACAGCCGGGGCTGGACGAGGAGGGCATGCATGCCCTGGCGCTGAACCTGCGACAACTGGCCAACTGGCTCGGCTTGCCCGACGTGTTGATCAACTGCCAACGCGCCAGTGCCGCGCGCCTGCGAGAGGCATTCGTCGCCAGCGGTTTTGATCACCTGTAACGAAACGTTCGAGGTCAGCCGGGAATGGTCCAGCGCAGACAGCCTCGATTCCGTAATGTGAAATCCACGCCTTGCGCCGTTGTAGGACCGGCTTTAGCCGGGAACCGTCCGGCGCAGGCACTCTGAATTCCGGGGTGTGAAATCCGACGCCTTCCCGGCTGAACCCAATCCTGCAGAAACAGCGCGCCCGCTCGCGCGACTTACCGACGCACTTGCTTCAACGTCTCGGCAATCAAGAACGCCAGTTCCAGCGACTGATCTGCGTTCATTCGGGGATCGCAATGGGTGTGATACCGATCCGACAGCCCATCCTCGGTAATCGGACGTGCGCCACCGATGCATTCGGTCACGTTCTGCCCGGTCATTTCGATGTGGATGCCGCCTGCGTAGGTGCCTTCGGCCTGATGCACCTGGAAGAACTGCTTGACCTCACCCAGAATCTGCGCGAAGTCGCGGGTCTTGTAGCCGCTGCTGGCTTTGATGGTATTGCCATGCATCGGATCGGAACTCCACAGCACCTTCTTGCCCTCGCGCTCCACCGCACGGATCAGGGCCGGAAGGTGGTCGCCCACCTTGTTGGCGCCCATCCGCGCGATCAGGTTCAGGCGGCCAGGATCGTTGTCGGGGTTGAGGATGTCGATCAGACGAATCAGGTCATCGGTGTTCATGCTCGGGCCGACTTTCACCCCGATCGGGTTTTTCACGCCGCGCAGGAATTCGACATGCGCGCCGTCAAGCTGGCGGGTGCGGTCGCCGATCCACAGCATGTGCGCCGAACAGTCATAGAAGTCGTTGGTCAGGCTGTCGCGGCGCACGAAGGCTTCTTCGTAGTTGAGTAGGAGCGCTTCGTGGGCGGTGAAGAAACTGGTCTCGCGCAATTGCGGTGAGGTGTCCATTCCGCAGGCGCGCATGAACGCCAGCGTCTCGTCGATGCGATCGGCGAGCTGGCTGTACTTGTCCGACAGCGCCGAATTGGCGATGAAATCAAGGTTCCACTGATGCACCTGATGCAGGTCGGCGAAACCGCCCTGGGCGAACGCGCGCAGCAGGTTCAGCGTCGCGGTCGACTGGTGGTAAGCCTGCAGCAGGCGATCCGGATCCGGAACACGGCTCTTTTCGTCGAAGCCGATACCGTTGACGATGTCGCCGCGATAAGCCGGCAGCGTCACGCCATCTACGGTTTCGTCGTTCGAGGAGCGGGGTTTGGCGAACTGGCCGGCCATGCGTCCGACCTTGACCACCGGGCAGCCCGCCGCAAACGTCATGACGATTGCCATCTGCAACAGTACTTTGAAAGTGTCGCGGATCTTCGCGGCGGAGAACTCGAAGAAGCTCTCGGCGCAGTCGCCCCCTTGCAGCAAGAACGCCCGACCCTCGGTCACTTCGGCGAATTGTCGGCGCAGCTCGCGTGCTTCCCCGGCGAACACCAGCGGCGGAAAACTGCCCAGCGTCTGCTCGACACGCCGCACATGCTCGGCGTCAGGGTATTGAGGTTGCTGCTGGATAGGCAGGGCCCGCCAGCTGTCGGGACTCCAGGGTTGGCTCATGGTGAACTCGAGGTCAGTGCGATCGGACCGTCATGGTAGCAGTTCACCTGGATAATTTGCGTGACCTGCCGGGGCTGCATGCCTGACAATCCGCGCGCCAAACCTGATTGATCAAGAGAGCTGCAATGACCGAGGAGCGTGTTGAGCGCGTGCTGGCTGAGGTTCACGATGACTTCGGCATGATTCGCGTGCTGGAAGTGGCGGATTACCGCTTTCTGGAATTCGGCGACGCCATCGAGCAGAGCTGCACGTTCACGGCCGATCCTGCCTGGCTGGAGTACGACTACACCCGCGCCATGCTGATCGGAGCGCTGTGCCATGAGGCGCCGGAAAGTGCGCTGTTCATGGGGCTTGGCGCCGGAACGCTGACCCAGGCCTGCCTGAAATTCCTGCCCCTGGACGACGTCGAGGCCATCGAGCTGCGTGCCGACGTGCCACGTCTGGCGATGGAGTTCATGGGTTTGGCAGACGATCCGCGTCTGTACATCCGCATTGGCGACGCGCTGGAATTGCTGCCGACGGCGGAAAACGCCGACCTGATCTTCGTTGACCTGTACACCGACACCGGGCCCGCAGTGGGCCATCTGGCCTGGGGTTTCCTGGAAAAGTGCCAGCAACGGCTGAACCCGGGAGGCTGGCTGGTCATCAATCAGTGGGCCTCGGACGACGGCAAACCCTTGGGCGCGGCGCTGTTGCGCGGCCTCTATCACCGTCATTACTGGGAGCTGCCGGTGAAGGAGGGCAACGTGATCCTCATCGTGCCTGCCGATCTGGATCAGACGCTGGACATGGATGCCCTGATCCAGCGTGCCGAAGGGCTGGCCCCGCAGTTGGGCTACTCGCTGCTGCCGCTGATCAAGACCCTGCGCCCGGCCACCTGATCAGCGCCCTTTGAAGTCCGCCGCGCGTCCCTCCCGCAGCGCGCTCAGGCCCTCGCCGGCGTCGTCGCTTTCAATCACTCGCCGCACCAGCTGCGGCAACGCGTGGGCGGCGGCGCTTTCACCCTCCAGCACCGCCTGGCGCGCAGACTCCAGCGTGGCGCGGATGCCTATCGGCGCGCGGTCAGCGACATGCTGCGCAAGGCGCAGGGCGGCAGGCAGGAGGTCTTCCGGCGCCATGACTTCCTGCACCAGCCCCATGCGACAGGCCTCATGGGCGTCGAACTCGTCGCCGGTCAGCAGCCAGCGCATGGCGTTGCCCCACCCGGCGATCTGATGCAGGCGCAGCGTCGCGCCGCCAAACGCGAAGATGCCGCGCTGCACCTCCAGATGCGCGAAGCGGGCGTTGCTCGCACACAGATTGATGTCGGACGCGAGCATCAGCTCGATACCCAGCGTCAGGCAGTAACCCTGCGCCGCGACGATCACCGGCTTACTGACTCTTGGCCCGACGAACAGACCCCACGGGTCGTAGCCGCCTGGCGGCAGTTTCCAGCCGTCCTTGAGCGCCGGTCCTGCTTCGGCCAGATCGAGGCCTGCGGTGAAATGATCGCCATGGGCGAAGACCACGGCGACCCGCGCCTGATCGTTACGCTCGAATTCACCATAAGCCAGACTGAGCTGGTCGAGCATTTCCATGTCGAACGCATTGCGTTTGGCGACGCGGTCCAGTCCGATGAGCATGATGGCCCCTCGCTGTTCCCGGCTGACGTGGCCTTTGATGGAAGAGGTCATGTCCGAATTTCCTGCATGCTGAGTAGGAAGGGAGGGTGACTGCCTGACTGATGAGGTGAATCGTTTAAGCCCCCGCCGCCAGTAATACCGGGCTCTTGAAAAGTAGACACTGACTCAGGTTTGCGCAAAGCCTGTGACAGTTGGCCGCAAGGTATTCTTTTACGGAAAAAAATCCTCACTTTTTTCAGCAATTCCGGTATAGTGCGCGCCGGCCTTTCATAGGGCCCTCGTCACGGTATGGGTTTGCGAAGCCTTCTTCACAAGCCGGTTCGGTTACGAACTATCCTTGACGATCCATTCATCAATACGTTTTCGCAAATCCCCGCCGACAAAGCAGCCAGGGTGACTCTAGGGTCTTACACGGCACGCGCAGCTTTGAAGCATGGGTCTTTGCGGATGCACTCAGAGGCAGACCCATGACCCAGGAAACCGGCGGCTTCGCCGCTCTCGACCTTCATCCGAATATTGTTGCAGCCGTTATCGCTACCGGCTACGAAGAGCCGTCGGCCATTCAGCAGCAATCGATCCCGATCATTCTTGCCGGTCACGACATGATCGGTCAGGCGCAGACAGGTACCGGTAAAACCGCCGCCTTCGCACTGCCTATCCTGAACCGCATCGACCCGGCAAAACGCGAGCCGCAAGCGCTGATCCTCGCGCCGACCCGCGAACTGGCCCTGCAAGTGGCCACCGCTTTCGAAACCTACGCCAAGCAAATGCCGGGCGTGACCGTTGTGGCTGTCTACGGCGGCGCGCCGATGGGCCCACAGCTGAAAGCCATCCGTAACGGCGCGCAGATCGTCGTCGCCACCCCGGGCCGTCTGTGCGACCACCTGCGTCGTGACGAAAAAGTCCTGGCGACCGTGAACCATCTGGTTCTGGACGAAGCCGACGAAATGCTCAAGCTGGGCTTCATGGACGACCTGGAAGTCATCTTCAAGGCGATGCCGGAAACCCGTCAGACCGTTCTGTTCTCGGCGACCCTGCCGCAGTCGATCCGCGCGATCGCTGAACGTCACCTGAAAGACCCGAAGCACGTCAAGATCCAGAGCAAGACCCAGACCGTTACCGCGATCGAGCAGGCTCACCTGCTGGTTCACGCTGACCAGAAGACCTCTGCCGTTCTGAGCCTGCTGGAAGTCGAAGACTTCGACGCCCTGATCATGTTCGTGCGTACCAAGCAGGCCACCCTGGATCTGGCGAGCGCGCTGGAAGCCAAAGGCTACAAGGCTGCCGCACTGAACGGCGACATCGCCCAGAACCAGCGTGAGCGCGTCATCGACTCGCTCAAGGATGGTCGTCTGGACATCGTTGTCGCGACCGACGTGGCAGCTCGTGGTCTGGACGTTCCGCGTATCACTCACGTATTCAACGTGGACATGCCTTACGACCCTGAGTCCTACGTTCACCGTATCGGCCGTACCGGCCGTGCCGGTCGCGAAGGCCGTGCGCTGCTGCTGGTCACTCCGCGTGAGCGCCGCATGCTGCAGGTCATCGAGCGTGTCACCGGTCAGAAAGTGGCCGAGGTTCGCCTGCCGGATTCGCAAGCCGTTCTCGATGCCCGCATCAAGAAACTGACCAACAGCCTCGCGCCGCTGGTTGCCGACGCCGAAGCAAGCCATGGCGATCTGCTCGATCGTCTGACGGCCGATATCGGTTGCACCCCGCGTGCACTGGCTGCCGCGCTGCTGCGCAAGGCCACCAACGGTCAGGCGCTGACTTTGGCTGCGATCGAGAAAGAGCGTCCACTGGTGCCGAACAGCGCGCCACGTGGCGACCGCGCCGATCGTCCATCGGGCGACCGTCCTGATCGTGGCGACCGTGAGCGTCGTGCACCGATGCCACTGGCTGAAGGTCGTGCTCGCTGCCGTACCGCGCTGGGCGCGCGTGATGGCATCGCTGCCAAAAACCTGCTGGGCGCCATCCTCAACGAAGGTGGTCTGGCTCGCGAAGCAATCGGTCGCATCCAGGTGCGTGACAGCTTCAGCCTCGTCGAGCTGCCGGAAGATGGCCTCGAGCGTCTGCTGGCCAAGCTGAAAGACACCCGCGTTGCGGGCAAGCAGCTGAAACTGCGTCGTTATCGCGAAGACTGATCAGCCTTGAGTTGATCGTCTGAAAAAAATCCCCGACTGGTTCGGGGATTTTTTTTGCCTTGAGCGTACCTGCGCAGTGGTACGCCTCACCAAAACACCGCAAACGCTGTAGCAGCGCGCTTGCCCGCGAAGGCTCTGGTTCGGCCACCAGATATCTATCAGCAGGAACGCCCCTTCGCGAGCAAGCTCGCTCCTACACTGGGATTTTGGTGCGATCGGATCATTCGCTCAAGCACGACCGCCTGTAGGAGCGCGCTTGCCCGCGAAGGCTTCAGTCCAGCCAGCACATCTCTGCCAGCAGGAGCCGCCTTTTCGCGAGCAAGCTCGCTCCTACACTGGGATTTTTGGTGCAATCGGATCATTCGCTCAGGCACGACCACCTGTAGCAGCGCGCTTGCCCGCGAAGGCTCTGGTTCGGCCACCAGATATCGACCAGCAGGAACGGCGCCTTCGCGAGCAAGCTCGCTCCTGCCAGTATTGCGACGTGACACAGCCCGGCGAAACACCGCAAACCCTTGAAGACCTGTCACTGGGCACACGCACAGCGCTCACCCGAACCTGTAGATGTCCATCCCGAGCGCGCCCATGGTGAAGCCTTGGTGGGCGACGCTGAATTCGCCGCCTGCGCCTCGGGCGAAGTACAGCGGCAACAGATGCTCGTCGGTCGGGTGATTGCGCGCGGCGTTGGGAGCCTGTCTGCGATAGTCGTGCAGGGCTTCTTCATCGTTGGCGGCGAGTTTTTCGACCATCCAGTTGCGAAACTCCAGCGCCCACGTTTCCACACTTTCAGGACCTGCATGCCAGTCCAGTTCGCGCAGGTTATGAGTGATGCTGCCTGAGCCAACGATGAGCACGTGTTCTTCGCGCAGCTGTTTCAGTGCCTGACCCACGCGCGTTTGCAGCGCGGGGCCCATTCGGGTGGGAAGCGAAACCTGAACGACCGGGACATTGGCCTGCGGGTACATCAATGACAACGGCACCCACACCCCGTGATCGAACGGGCGGCGACTGTCCAGGCGGGCGGGCAACCCGGCGGCGGCCAGCAGATCCATGACACGCCGACTCATTTCAGGCAGGCCGGGCGCCGGGTACTGCACCGCGAACAAGGCGGGCGGGAAGCCGCCGAAGTCATGCCACGTCTCCGGCTGAGGGTTTGCGTTGACGAGCAGCTCGTTGCTTTCCCAGTGCGCCGAGACGATGACCACCGCCTTCGGCCGGGGCATGGCGTCTGCCAGACGCTGCAGTGCCGGGCCGCTTTCGCCGGGTTCCAGCGCGAGCATCGGTGAGCCGTGCGAAATGAACAGGCTGGGGAACATAACTGGCATCCTGAGCGTATAAGATGAGCCATCATCAGGCAGATCATCGATCTGAATCTAATATAAGTTTTCGTGCCATTTGATCGAATAATCAGGAGCATGTATGGAGCCGCAGTTTTGGCATGAGCGCTGGGCGATCAATCAGATCGGCTTCAATCAGGGTGAAGTGAATCCTTACCTCAAACAGTTATGGCCCGAGTTGAACCTCAAGCCCGGGGAGCGCGTGCTGGTGCCGCTTTGCGGCAAGAGCATCGACATGGCTTGGCTGGTCGATCAGCGCGCGCAGGTCGTGGGCGTCGAGCTCTCGGAGAAAGCCGTGCAGGACTATTTCGCCGAGCGTCAGCAGCAACCGGCCATCGAGCAGCGTGGCGGTTTCGCGGTGTACAGCCACGGCAACTGCGAGATCTGGTGCGGCGACTTCTTTGCCTTGAAAGCTTCGGATATCGGTAATTGCACAGCGCTGTATGACCGTGCGGCGCTGATCGCGCTGCCCGCCGACATGCGCTGGCGCTACGTCGAGCAGCTCAACCGGATCCTGCCCGCCGACTGCCGGGGGCTACTGGTTTCGCTCGATTACGAACAGGCGGAAATGGACGGGCCTCCCTTTTCGGTTTCTGAGGAAGAAGTCATGCAGCTGTTGTCGCCGGAATGGAGGGTGAAGCTGATCGCCGATCATGATGTCTTGCACAAAAGTCGCAAGTTTCTCGATGCCGGGGCCAGTCGCCTGATCGAGACGGTGTACCGGATGTATCGACGCTAGGGCGCCGGGTCGACGCAGGTCGTCAGGCGAGCGCCGGCGACTCGCGCGCAAAAGAAAAGGGCGACTCACGTCGCCCTTTCTCATGACTGCCGATTGATCAACCGCGACGGCGCAGTGCGTCGATGCGATCTTCCAGCGCCGGGTGGCTCATGAACAAGCCGGCCAGGCCGTGTTTCAGTCCGCCGTTGATGCCGAATGCGGTAAGGCTGTCGGGCATCTGCACAGGAACGCCCTGTTCGGAGCGCAGCCGCTGCAGCGCGCTGATCATCGCGCCGGTACCGGCCAGTCGCGCACCGGCGTCGTCGGCACGGTATTCCCGCTTGCGCGAGAACCACATGACGATGGCGCTGGCGAGGAAGCCCAGCACGATCTCCGCGAAGATCGTCGCGATGTAATACGCGATGCCCTGGCCTTCTTCGTTCTTGAAGATCACTTTGTCGACGAAGTTGCCGATGATCCGTGCGAAGAACATGACGAAGGTGTTGACCACGCCTTGTACCAACGCCAGCGTGACCATGTCGCCGTTGGCCACGTGACCGATTTCGTGGGCCAGAACCGCTTTCACCTCATCGGGCGAGAAACGCTCCAGCAGGCCCTGGCTCACCGCGACCAGCGCGTCGTTCTTGTTCCAGCCGGTTGCGAAGGCGTTGGCCTCGTATGCCGGGAAAATACCCACTTCCGGCATTTTGATGCCAGCGTCGCGGGACAGTTGTTCTACGGTCTGCAGCAGCCATTGCTCATGACGGGTGCGGGGTTGGGTGATGATCTGGGTGCCCGTGCTCATCTTCGCCATCCACTTGGAGATGAACAGCGAGAACAGCGAGCCGGCGAAACCAAATACGGCGCAGAAGATCAGCAGCTGATTGAGGTTGAGATCAACCCCGTTGGCCGCCATGAACCCGTTGAAGCCAAAAAGGCTCAGGGTGATGCTGGCAATCAGCACGACCGCAAGGTTAGTGGCCAAAAACAGCAAGATGCGCATCATGGTTGAGAGTTTCTCCTCGTGAAGAATGTGTAACGTGTTGCGGGGTATATAAGGTGATGTCGGTGGGTATTCAACCGGGCGACTATTTCAAACTGTGTCGTTTGTCGTCACCAAGGCGATTATGGGCCGTAGGCGAGAGGGTTGGCGCAGAGCGATCGTTGCGCGATCGACCGTGACGACAGGAATTGTAGGAGCGCGCTTGCCCGCGATTGCGCTCTGTCAGGCGATCATTACTTCACAGACAAACCGCTGTCGCGTGCAAGCGCGCTCCTACAGGAGCAGCATTACTGTTTGTACGACTTCAGGAAATTGCCGATCCGTCCGATCGCCTGCTCAAGGTCATCCACGCGTGGCAGTGTCACCACGCGGAAGTGGTCCGGCCATGGCCAGTTGAAGGCGGTGCCCTGAACGATCAGCAGCTTCTCCGACAGCAGCAGGTCCAGCGCGAACTTCTCGTCGTTGTGGATCGGGCAGATCTTCGGATCGATACGCGGGAAGGCATACAGCGCGCCCATTGGTTTGACGCAGCTGACACCTGGAATGTCGTTGAGCAGCTCCCAGGTGCGGTTGCGCTGTTCGAGCAGGCGGCCCGGCGGCAGGATCAAATCGTTGATGCTCTGGTAGCCGCCCAGCGCAGTCTGGATCGCGTGCTGGCTCGGGACGTTGGCGCACAGGCGCATGTTGGCCAGGATATCGATGCCTTCGATGTAGCTCTGAGCGTTGTGTTTCGGGCCGGAAATGGCGATCCAGCCGGAACGGAAACCCGCTACCCGGTAGGATTTGGACAGGCCGTTGAAGGTCAGGCACAGCAGGTCCGGCGCCAGCGATGCGGTGCAGATGTGCACGGCATCGTCGTAGAGAATCTTGTCGTAGATTTCGTCGGAGAACACCACCAGATTGTGCTGACGGGCGATCTCCAGCATGCCCAGCAGGACTTCTTTGGAGTACACCGCACCGGTCGGGTTGTTCGGGTTGATGATCACCATGGCCTTGGTGTTCGGCGTGATCTTGGCCTTGATGTCATCCAGATCAGGCCACCAGTTGGCCTGCTCGTCGCACAGGTAATGCACCGGGTTGCCGCCGGACAGCGCCACCGCAGCGGTCCACAGCGGATAGTCCGGTGCGGGCACCAGCACTTCGTCGCCGTTGTTGAGCAGAGCCTGCATCGACATCACGATCAGCTCCGAGACGCCGTTGCCCAGGTAAATGTCTTCGATGCCGACGCCTTCGACCTGCTTCTGCTGGTAGTACTGCATCACCGCCTTGCGCGCGCTGAACAGGCCTTTGGAATCGCTGTAGCCTTGCGCGGTGGGCAGGTTGCGGATCACGTCCTGAAGAATTTCGTCCGGCGCCTCGAAACCAAACGGCGCCGGGTTGCCGATGTTCAGCTTGAGGATGCGATGACCTTCCTCTTCCAGGCGCTTGGCGTGCTTGAGCACTGGCCCGCGAATGTCGTAGCAGACGTTGGCGAGCTTGTTCGATTTGCTGAACTGCATGGTGATTGATCCCGAAAATATACGGCCCGCCGCGTGAGAAGAGGACGGACCGCTGAGCACAACGCCATCAAAATGGGTTTGTGTAGTCGAAACGTGGGTGACAGACTGGCGTCAAATGAAGGCGCAATCATACGTGCCACCCGATCAGTGGAAAAGACACAGATCGGGCTTTTTCAGTTGTGGAGGTGTACCTGTGGAAAAGCTGGAAAAAACCCTCGAAGAATGGAAACAGATGCTCGATCCGGAGCAATACAACGTCTGTCGCCTCAAAGCCACCGAGCGTCCTTTCACTGGCAAGTACAACAGCACCAAAACCGACGGCGTCTATCACTGCGTGTGCTGCAACGATCCACTGTTCGATTCGACCACCAAGTTCGATTCCGGCTGCGGCTGGCCCAGCTTCTACGCGCCGATCGAAGGCAGTGCAGTGGTGGAAGTGCGCGATGTCAGCCACGGCATGATTCGCACCGAAGTCGTCTGCGCCAAGTGCGATGCCCATCTGGGCCACGTGTTTCCGGACGGTCCGCCTCCGACCGGTCTGCGTTACTGCATCAACTCGGTGTGCCTGGACCTGGTCCCGCGCCAGGGCTGAGCCTGCGACACTGATCCTATGAGTCGATATCACCGATGATAATCAGATGGCGCGCCATTGATCGGCGCGCTAATTTGGCGGCTTAACTCTCTTCGAGGCATCGCCATGAGCGACAACCTGCTGAACATTCCGGTGCAGACGATCAAAGGCGAGCAGAAAACCCTCGCTGATTTCGCGGGCAAGGCGGTGCTGGTGGTCAATACCGCGAGCAAATGCGGCTTCACTCCGCAATACAAAGGCCTTGAGCAGCTGTGGCAAGGCTACAAGGATCAGGGGCTGATGGTGTTGGGCTTTCCGTGCAACCAGTTCGGCAAGCAGGAACCCGGCAACGAGGGCTCGATTTCGGAGTTCTGCGAGCTGAACTACGGCGTGACATTCCCGCTGTTCAAAAAGATCGAGGTCAACGGCGCCAATGCTCATCCGCTGTTCGTGCAGCTGAAAAAGCAGGCGCCCGGTCTGCTCGGTTCAGAAGCCATCAAGTGGAATTTCACCAAATTCCTGATCGGCAGGGATGGCAAGCTGGTCAAGCGTTACGCGCCGCTGACCAAACCCGAAGAGCTGAAATCCGATATCGAAGCATTGTTGAAATAGCAGCGTGCCCTCCCGGGTCGCGCTTGCCCGCCAAGCCAGCCGTTAATGCGCTTGAACCACTGGAATCCACTGATCCAGCAAGTGGCTCAGTTCTTCCCGGTGAAACGGCTTGGCGAGGTAGTCGTTCATGCCGATGTTCTTGCAGTGCTCGCGTTCTTCCGGCATGGCGTTGGCGGTCAGGGCGATGATCGGCAGGTCAGGCCATTTCCCGCTCTGGCGGATCAGGCGAGTCGCTTCGTAGCCATCCATCACCGGCATGTTGCAGTCCATCAACACCAGATCGAATGAGCCGTGGTCCAGTTGCTGCAACGCTTCTGCGCCATTGCCGCTGACCACGACTTCGCAGCCCAGCTTGCCAAGCATGCCTTTGGCCACCAGTTGATTCACCGGGTTGTCTTCCACCAGCAGGATGCGCGCCCGGAAAGGCGAGGGCAGGCCGTCGCGGGGGCGTTCCGCGCGGATTTGCCCTTCCATGCGCAACGTGCGCGCCAGGCTCTGATGCAGCACGCTGCGTGACAGCGGACGGGCCTGTTGTTGCAAGGGCGCCAGTGCGGCGACCTGCTCGCCCGGCATGAAGTTGCCGTAAGCGGTGACCAGCAGAATCGGACCGGTCGTTCCCGGGCGAATCCCGATCAGGCATTCCGGACAATCGGTGATGAGCAGGTCGGGTTGCTCATCCGGCTGCGGATTGTCGGCCGAAAAGTGTCGGTAATCGATGCCCCATTCGGGCAGCAGTCGACTCAACATCTCCACCAGGCCACTGTGCGCCGGACTCACCACCACCACGCGCCCCTTCAGTAACGGCCACTGCGGGGCGGGCGTGTGCGTCGGCAAGGGCAGGTCGGCGCAGAACCGGCTGCCGACGCCCGCCGTCGATTCGATGCTCAAATGCCCGTTCATGGCATCGCACAGATTGTGCGTCAGGGTCAGGCCCAGACCGGTCCCGCCGTACTGCCGCGTGATGGCAGCTTCGGCCTGGGTGAACGGCTGGAAGATTTTCGCCTGCGCGTCCTGAGCGATGCCGATACCGGTGTCACAGACCTCGATCCGAACCTTGTCCTGGTGCTGACCGAGGCGCACGTCCACGCGACCGGCGCGGGTGAATTTCAGCGCGTTGGACAGCAGATTGCTGACGATCTGGCGAACCCGCGTCGGATCGCCCAACACCAGCGCAGGAAAGCGCGGATCGATCAGGCACGTCAGTTCGACCGCGGGCGCGGCGTTCTGCGACAGCAGGTTGGCGGTGTCCTCGATAAGGGTCGCGAGGTCGAACGGGATGCGCTCGAGCTCCAGTTGCCCGGCGTCGAATTTCGACAGATCGAGAATATCGTTGAGCAGCTCCACCAGGACCTTGCCCGAATCGTGGGCGATCAAGAGTTGCTGGCGTTGTTCGGCGCTCAGCGGCCCGTCCAGCGACAGCGCGAGCATGCCCAGCAGACCGTTCAGCGGGGTACGTATTTCATGGCTCATGTGCGCCAGAAAGGCCGAACGCGCATGCGCCATGTCCAGGGCGGTGCTGCGCGCGACCTGCAATTCCTCGTTGGACTGGCTCAGTCGCGCGTTGCTGGCCTTGAGCTCGACCGTGCGGGCAGAAACGATGTCTTCCAGTTCATTCAGGTGATCGGTGAGACGGTTTTCCGCGTCCAGCCGACGGCCGAATTCGCTGGCGACGTTTTCGAACTGCCGGTTCGCAACCTTGACCAGCACCCCGATTTCATCGTTCTCATGGCCGGGCGGGCAGGGCAGCGGGTTCTGCTTGGGGCTGCGCGGGTCGCGGCTGGCGAGCGCGCCGATGACCCCGGTCAGCGGCTTGGTCAGCGTGAGGTAAAACAGCCCCATCAGAATGCAGGCCAGCAGCAGGCTGCGGACGAAGCCATTGAGCAAGGTGATTTCCGCGCGCTGCAAAAAGTGGCTGCCGAAGGCGAAGGTGTCGACATCCAGAGACAGCGTGCCGATTGCCTCGTTGGGCATGTGGTCCAGGTGCAGGACATCGACGAATTCCCGGCTTCGGCCGAACAGGAAATCGCTGACCATGCGGTAGGGGCTCTGCGCCACCGGCCGCGACACCGCCGCCAGCAGCACATTATTGTTGTCGCTCAGGCGTGCGCCGACCACAGCGGGCGAGTGCAGCAGGCCCAGCGTCAGTTCCTGGGCCAGTTCGGAGTCAATGTTGTAGGCGATGCGGGAGGCGGGGTTGTGACTGATTTGCAGCAAAGAGCGAATTTCACGATCGATGGACGCGTCTTCGCTGGCATAATCGATCGCAATCTGAAAGAGGCTGAGCAGGGTTCCCAGAATGAAGCCGATCAGCACAGTCAAACGGGCCTGTTTGAACGACAGTCGGTGGGTGATCGCTATATCCATGAGGGCGCCTGATCCGGTAGGGCACTTGCACTTCTTGTGTCCATCGCGGGCAAAGCATAGCTGATCGCAGACCGGCTTTAACCAGTTAAATCAAGGAGACATCGTGGATTCTCGGTTGAACGCTTTTCTGGAACGCGCCGAATCGGTTCTGGCGCGCCTCGAGCCTTTGTTGCCGGCGCTGCGCGAGCCGGTGGACTGGGAAAAGTCGCTGGCAGCGCGTTGGGTGCGGGAGGGACGTGCGGGGTATCTGATGCCGCTGGACGTGACGCTGGACATGCGCCTGAGCGACCTGATCGGCGTCGATCGGCAGCGCGAACAACTGGGTCGCAATACCCAGCAGTTCATCGACGGCCTGCCTGCCAACCATGCGTTGCTCTGGGGGTCGCGGGGCACCGGCAAATCGTCGCTGGTGCGCGCGTTGCTGGCCGAGCATGCCAAGGCCGGCCTGCGCCTGATCGAGATCGAGCGCGATCATTTGGGTGACCTGCCGCGGGTGGTCGAACAACTGCAAAAGCTGCCACAACGTTTCGTGCTGTTCTGCGACGACCTGTCGTTCGAGTCCGGCGAGGGCGATTACCGCGTGCTTAAAAGTGTGCTCGACGGCTCGCTCGAACAGGCCCCGGACAACGTGCTGCTCTATGCCACGTCCAACCGGCGCCATCTGGTGCCGGAGAAAGAGAGTGACAACGCTCACTGGCAGCGCGGCGATGACGGCGAAATTCATCCCAGCGAAGCGGTGGAAGACAAGATCGCACTGTCGGACCGCTTCGGCCTGTGGCTGTCGTTCTACCCCTTCACTCAGGAGCATTTCCTCGACGTGGTGGAACATTGGGTCGGCGAGCTGGCGGACAAGGCCGGGCTGCCCTGGCAGCGGGACCAGGAACTCGAAATTCAGGCCGTGCGCTGGGCAACCGGCCGCGGCAATCGCAACGGCCGCTGTGCCTATCAGTTCGCCCGTTACTGGGTTGGTTTGAAAATGCTGGAGCAACATCCATGATCGATTTGAATGCAGCGGGCGAGGGCCTCGATGGCTACCGTCTGCTGGCTGCCCAACTGGAATCGCTGTTGGCCGACGAGCGCGACTTCATCGCCAACGCCGCGCAGTTTTCCGCGTTTCTTTATACCCAGCTGGACGATTTGAACTGGGCCGGCTTCTACCTCAATCGCAATGAAGAGTTGGTGCTGGGTCCGTTTCAGGGCCAGATTGCCTGCGTGCGGATTCCGTTCGGCAAGGGCGTCTGCGGCACCGCGGCGCAAAGCCGGGAAACCCAGCGGGTGCTGGACGTGCACGAGTTCCCGGGCCATATCGCCTGCGACAGCGCGTCGAACAGCGAGCTGGTCGTGCCGTTGGTCAAGGACGGGAAACTGATCGGCGTGCTGGACCTGGACAGTCCGAGTCTGGGGCGTTTCAGTGAAGAGGATCAGGCGGGCATCGAGCAGTTGGCGGCGATCTTCCTCAAGGCCACCGA
Organism: Pseudomonas sp. efr-133-TYG-103a; assembly: GCF_030209235.1. Classification (NCBI taxonomy): domain Bacteria; kingdom Pseudomonadati; phylum Pseudomonadota; class Gammaproteobacteria; order Pseudomonadales; family Pseudomonadaceae; genus Pseudomonas; species Pseudomonas sp. efr-133-TYG-103a. The sequence continues at coordinate 1,207 of NZ_JARVSK010000019.1, read as the reverse complement.
CTGCTGAGTGGGTTGAACGGTGGGAATGAGCGTGCTCGCGGATGTGCGAGTAGCTGAGGCAACGCCCTCGTGAGCACGCTCACACCCACAGAGGGAATCGCCTCGGATCAAGCCATCAGTCGTAGATGGCTTTTTTCTTCCATTCGGCATCGGCGTTATCGGCTTTCAGCCCTTCGGTCAGTTCATTGTTGTCGTCTTCGGTCGGCGCGATGGTGTCGAGCACCATGGCGTTGGCGCGTGCCAGCTGGCGCTCCATGGCCTGAAGATGGTTTTTCCACGGCGCAGGCTCTGCCTGATTCTTCAGGTACTGAACGCCACGCTCGAAGGCCAGACGCGCTTGACCGGGCTGCTCCTGATTCAGCGCCTGCTGACCCAGGTTATTGAAGAACTCGATGTGCAAGAGCACCAGCATGTTGCGGATCTCGCGAATCCAGTGCTTGGCTTCGGCGGTCTGCAGGAAACCGTCGTGGGCGGCGCGGGTCACCTGACCGTGCATCGCTTCGAGCAGGAAACGCACGTCTTTGGCCTTCGCTTCGGTCTGGATCGGGCTGGCGGGGTTGGTGACCTTGATGTTTTCCCCTTGCGCGACCAGGGCTTCGAGCTCGGTTTCGCGCTCTTGAATGCCAGGGTTGTTGCGTCTTTCCAGGGCGATCAGGCGCTTGATGACGTTCAGCTCCAGACGCACCAGCAACAGTTTGAGTGCTGGCGACATCAGTTGGCCGGGGAATGTCTCGGACAATTCGCTGCAGCGACGCAAGCGGTCATTGAGCTCGACCAGCGTGCGCGCACGCTCGACCTTCTTGGCTTCGGCCACGTGATTCAGATAGCCGATGGCGATGAGGATTACGATGCCTGCTACAACCATCAGGGTGATAATGAGTGGTGTCACCGTACTAGCCTCAATCAAGTTATGTGCGCCGAGTGTAGTGGCTATGCACTATCGCGGGAAGGTGTGGCTGTCGGCTGCTCTTAATAGCAATGCCCGCCGACAATCCTGTATCGGCCGTTCATGACCGAATTAGAGGGCGAAGTCATTGATTTGAATAAATTTTCACATGGGGGTTGACGACCCCTGCAACCATCCATAGAATGCGCGCCACTTGCAGCGTAAAGCACACAGCGAAGCGCGGCAGGGAGTGAATGTTGTAGCGTGTCCCCTTCGTCTAGTGGCCTAGGACACCGCCCTTTCACGGCGGTAACAGGGGTT